>CAMAVB010000205.1 GCA_945861465.1 Candidatus Kuenenia stuttgartensis | reverse complement strand
TCATGGGCAAAAAGATGTTGGGCAAAAAAATGGCTGCTATTTTTCTGCCCATACATTTTTCTGCCCCGAACGTCCTCGCTCCTGCAACGTCGTATTGACGGTGGCGTACGCGCGAATTCCTCAGCTTAGCTTTGCAGCGGGCCGTTGTTAACTCTACCCATATCTTCAACACCCCATCCGTCTTTGGGACTGTCGTCTTATTCGTTTAACGAAAATGTCGCCATTGAAGACAAAAACGACAGTCCCTTTGCCGGATGGGGTCGCGAAGACACTGTACTGGCGCTTCAGGCAAGATACGTCGTATGCGGCATGTTCTCGCACCTAAACGCTCACGAGTCGCTGAATTCTACGATCGCATCTTACCCAGATTCACTGAAACCCCGGCCCCACGCAATGACATATTGACCTAGTTTTCAATAAACGTGAGTCTACCCAGCAAAACGAATCGCGTCGCGTTCCCGGCAGATGCTGCGCGGTGGCTTTTTCGTTTTTCCTGTCTCCCGCTCCTCCGTTTCAATCCAGGTTCCCGTCTTCATGTCGTGCGAGCGCCATTTCGTGCTGCAAGTCCGGCCAGTGCTGCTTTATTGCGGCCTGGTGCTGATGGCCTGCGGCTGCGCGACGACAGAATTTGTGCAATTGCGTGAGAAGCCCCATAACCCGCTGACGGATCGCATGACGACGACCGCCTTTGGGCTGGTGAAGTATTCTCAGCGCACCGATCTGTTTTTGCGTCAAACCGGATATCAGGGCGCTGCTGATTTGAAGGGCATGATTCTGCACACCCAGGAACACGTCCATCCGGACCAATTTCACGAAGCAGTTCACGCACTTGCAGAACTCAAGTACCTTGGCGCTGAAGCGGCGCAAGTCCACGATCTCCAGCTGGCATCAGAGTTGTATTATGATTCTGCAAAATCCGCATGGCGTTACTTTGCCACGCCGGACTCCGGTGGTCGGCGGCCCGATCCCAATGACCCGCAGCATCGTGGAACATCAGAAGTCTACAACGCCAGCTCAGAGAAGCTGTTGCGGATCGCTCATGGTGTGGAAAAAGTGCAACTGGGGCAATCCATTCGGATGCCGCTCAGTCACAGACAATTGCATTTTGAGATTCCGTTTTCGTCGCGACTGCTGACACCTGATCAAATGGGCGATTTCGAATTTGTCTCCGACTATCAACTCAAGAATCTGCGCAGCCGGAACACGTTCGCAGGACTTGGAGTGCCGATTATCGTGAATCGCCAGCAGTCGGCACAACGTGAACCCGTTGAAAAATACTACACACAAGGGATGAGTTTTGCCGCCACACTCGTGCTGCGATTCGACGATGAAACTCCGGCAGAGGCGCGCTGGCAGATCTTCGATCCGCGTGAAACCGACGGCATGCTGGTCGGCGATACAGTCGTGCCGCTGGAGACAGACGTCAGTACGCCGCTGGCACGCTACCTGAGCAATAAAGATCTCAGTTTGCTGGACACATGGGGCTATCTTCGTCCGGATCGAGCCGACAGGGTTTCCGGGTTGTACATGGTGCAGCCATACGATCCGGATCGTATTCCGGTCCTGATGGTGCATGGTATCTGGTCCAGCCCCATGACATGGATGGAAATGTTCAACGACTTGCAGGCCGATCCCGAAATTCGCCGTAAGTACCAATTCTGGTTCTATTTGTACCCGACTGGCGAGTCTCTCGCGTTCTCCGCTGCCAAACTGCGGAAAGAATTACGGGAAGTGAGGCACGATTGCGACCCCTATCACCGCGACGATCGACTGGATCAAATGGTGGTTGTCGGACACAGCATGGGAGGACTGATCTCGCAGATGCTTGCGATTAACAGCGGCGATACGTTGTGGAGTTCCGTTAGCAACAGATCGGTCGATGACCTGCAAGCAAGTGCAGAAGTGAAATCGGAGATTCGCAGCGTATTCTTTTTTGAATCAAATCCATCAGTGGATCGCATTGTCACCATTGCCAGCCCGTACCATGGCAGTTCGATCTCAAATCGTTTCACGCAGTGGATGAGTCGTTCTTTTATCTGGCTTCCGGCAAAAACATATCAACTCAGTCGGGTGATCTTTGAACAGGATGACAGAAGCTGGTGGGAAAGCTTTTCCTCCCCGCGCACCAGCATGGATTCGCTCACAAAAAATTCGGGTGTGCTCAGACTGATCCGGGACACACAAATTCCGGACGAAGTCAAACATCACAACATCATCGGGATCAAGCGTGGATCGTCCCAGGCGGACTGGAGTGACGGCATCGTTGCGTATCGCAGTGCTCATTGCGAGGGTGCATCCAGCGAAAAAATTGTCCGAGCCAGCCACAGCGAAGTTCATCGCCATCCGGACGCCGTCGCCGAAGTTCGCCGCATTCTGCTGGAACACCTGCTCGAAACTCAACAACGACGCTTCCCCGTCGTCCCGGTCGATCACACCGTGGAGTCCTCATCCGCAGCTCCAGTGAACGATCCCCGCATAGCCCCGTAATGCGCCGCATGGCCTCGTAATGCGGCCAATCGATCAATTTGCGGCAGGGTGTGCGAACTGAAGGGACACATAAGCACCAGTGCAGAAGTTTTTTAGTTTAACGGCGAACCGTAGGCGTAGGCGGAAGCACGCTGGATTCGCCTACGCCTACGGCTCGCCGTTAAACGATTTGTGCCAACTTACTTATGCACCAGTGCTTACCATGTGCGATTGTGCAGGAAAGCGGGATTCAGCGACGAATCAAGTCCGCGTCGAGTAGCCGGGTCAACAGAAGAATTTCAGGTCTTCCAGTTTCGCAGCACAGTCGTAACAGGTTCCACTGGGAAGCGACACCCTGAAAAACTTAGGACAGAGACCGGAATAAGTGGGGCACGATTCCATCGTGCCGGGCACGTTATAAACGTGCCCCACGTCATGAATACGACAGTAATTTCTGCGCCGGTCCTTAACGAGACTTTGCAAATTCCTCAGGCTGCTCCGAGGGCAACAGGCCCTGGGCACGCGCAATGATGTGGAGCAGCGATTTGTTGTCGAGGAATGGCTCAGTACCCATTTCAGCCCAAACGACGCGACCGGTACGATCGATCACGAACGTTCCGTGCCTGCGGAATTCAGCCTCATCGCCAGACTCCGGCTGGTAGACGTTCCACGCCAAAGCGACGGACTTATCGACATCGGCCAACACGGGAAAATGCAATCGACCGTACTCCTGAAAGCGTGCGGCTGTATGTCCCGGTTCATCAGAACTGATTGCCACGACGTCCGCGTCCAGTTCTCGAAAATAATGCAGATCTTCTTCCATCGCGATCAACTGAGCAACGCAGTGACTGCATCCGTAGCCAAGATAGAATACGACCAAAACCGGACGATCCTTGCCAAGAATGCTAAGCGACTGAGTTTTACCCGTATCATCCGGCAATACAAATTCCGGGGCAGTCTGATTTAACAGCGGGTGTGCCTGGGTCGGTGCGGGACGAAACGAGGTTTCGGAAAGAATTTGTGACAGCCCTTCAGTCAGATCCTGCTTATGAACCACTTGCAGATAGGCTTCAGCATCTTTGCGCACGTTTCCCGTGGACACAAGTCCGTAGCGAAGGCAGATCTGGCGGCACTGTTCCAGAATTCCATCACTTTCCGCGACCGTGCACGGTGGATGCGACACATGATAAATCAGCATCGTGGCGTAGGCACACGCAATGAGAAACAAAAAGCCCAGGAATACGCGCGTGCCCCATTCACGATCATTCGTTTCCGATAATTGTGAGGCGGGATCTGGTTTTTCAGCGCTGGACGCGCTGGCGTGTTCGACCTGGTTTGACACGAAAGCCTCTGGAGGAAGGATTCATTCGGCTGGGTAACGTCTGCGGTTTTGTTGATGCAGGGTGAACCTGATACTAGCCGAAGCACGCACCCAGACTCACGATGAATTCCGCCGATTCCTGAGGATTGGGATTTGTCCAGGAAGCGCGAAAAAACAGGCGGGTTTCGTCTCAGAATCTGGAATCGCGGAGAGGCTATAATCGCAGTCTCGCGGGTCGTTTTTGGGAGCGACACTATCCGGGAAGATCTTCCACCTCAGGGTGCAGCCCACCCAGTCCGCCGTGTTTTGGCAGCGAGTTGAGGTACAGCTCGGCCAGCCGGAAGTCGTCGTTGGTGGTGATTTTGATATTCATGGGCCATCCATCAATCACATGCACTGGCTGCGAAATCGCCTCGACCAGCGATGCTTCATCTGTCGCTGCAGCCAGATTTCGACAACTGGCGAATGCTTTCCGTAGCAGTTCTGCCGCAAAGACCTGTGGCGTCTGGGCCTGCACCAGCCCAGTGCGATCCACGGTTGCCGAAATGACGGAATCACTGCCGACTCGCTTCACGGTACTGCTGATCTTTAGTCCTGGGATCGCAGCCTCATGCATTTGGGCCGCGGCGAAGATCTGATCAATCCATTTTGAAGTGAGGAGCGGTCTGGCGGCATCATGCACGGCGATGAATTCCACGGACTCTTCGATGGCGGAAATCCCGTTGCGGACACTCTCCCCGCGGGATGAACCGCCAGAGACGACTGTCATGTCCAGGAAGCCCAGATTGGCCTTAAAAGTTTCGCGAAACCATTCCAGATCTTCAGGAGCCACAACCAGAATTGTCTGACTCACATCAGTTCTGTTCAGGAAATGCTCAGCCGTGCGCAACCAGACCGGACGGCCTTTGAGTTCGACAAACGGCTTTTTTCGCTGAAACCCACTGAACCGGCTGCTACGACCGGCCGCAGGGAGGATGACGGCAAATTGAGGCATGAGACACTTCCGCGATAGGAACGTTTTGGCCAAAGTGGCTTCGTCGGAATGGCCTGGACATCAATCTGGCATTCGGCACAGGAAAAACGGGCTGACTCCCGCGCGAAAACAGGCGTTTCCCGCTACGATACGAATGATAACAGTTTGACGGTGCCCTGCGAACGCCGTCAACCCAAAAGAACCAAACCGAAATTTCTCGTGGAGCGACGTACAAATGGCACGCAAGAGCTGGGTTGATCCGGATACCAACGAGCCGCTGATCGACGACTATGCAAAAAAGATGGCAAACTTCATGCAGGCGTTCGCAGATGGCGTAATCACTGAACAGGAAATCAGTGATCAGGAAGCTCGCATGGTCGATCTCATGCGTCAGGTCGAAGAACATCTCGACGATGCAACTCATGCCAAAGTCACGCGCCTCATGTGTGAACTTACGTCGTTCAACATTATGCAATTCGTCTACGAAATGCAGATGTCCCGCGCGACCACGTTTCGCGGTTAATACAGCCTTCGTCAATTTGAAATTTGAAATTTCAGATTTGAAGCTCATTTCATCCAAAATGAATTGTGCCGGTCATGTCACAGAATGATGCGTCCTGTCTTGTGCCCTACGAAGGGCATGGCATAGGGTTTGAATATCCCGGATATTGGGAGATTATCGAAGAAGTCGATGGCACGGATGTGCTGATCACCGTAGCGACGGACAGTTCGTGCTTCTGGGCTTTACGAATTCTGTACGGATGTCCTCGACCGGACGAAGTCGTTAATTCCTGCATTGAGGCATTTAAGGATGAATACGACGATCCGGAGGTGACGGAAACCGGTGGCGTGCTGGCGGAAATGCCAGCCTTTTGTCGAGAAGTCGAATTCTCTTGCTTCGAATTATTGAACTCCGTAGCTCTCAGCAGTGTCCGTTCGTCCAAAATGACCCTGCTGGTTTGGTGGCAGGGGACGGATCATGAACTGGAATCAACCCGCCCGATTCTGGACGGTATTACTCAATCAGTCCGCATCCTCGATCTGCTATGAAGTTACCGACGACTCATCCCACATCTGCCGAATTTCAAATCCTGGCCCAACAGGCGAGATTAGTGCCTGTCTATCGCCAGTTGACCGCTGACACGCTGACACCTGTCACAGCGTATCAGCGAATCGCATCCGGTCCCTGGGCGTTTCTGTTTGAAAGCGTGATCGGCGGAGAAAAGATCGGACGATTCAGCTTTGTCGGCAGTCATCCATTTTTGACGCTGACCGCGACTGGCCACAACGTTGTCATCGATCGCATCGGTGCAGATCGGCGTGAATTTGAAAGTGCCGATCCGCTCAAGGAGTTGGATGCGCTTGTCGCCGGGTATCAATCCGCCACGATCCCCGGTCTGCCGAGATTCTGCGGTGGAGCGGTCGGCTACGCGGGCTATGACGTGATTCGGTACACTGAAAATCTCACGCATGTTCCGCACGACGACCGTCATCTGCCGGATCTGTGTTTCGCTTTGTACGATGCGATGGTCATCTTCGATCATATCCGCAAGGTCGTGCTGGTCGTGGCACTTGCCGACACGGCGCTGGGTGACCTCGAAGAATCCCGTGCTCGCGCGGAAGAGCGACTGGAAGTGCTTTGTCGACAACTCGCATTCAGCGCTGGCGATGTCGAACTCACCGATATTGACCTGACGGTCGAACCGGCCGGGGAATTCGAATCAAATTTCACTCAACCCCAATTCCATGACGCAGTCCAAAAGTGTCGGGAGTTCGTCAAAGCGGGGGACGTGTTTCAGGTGGTGATCAGCCAGCGTCTGGAATATCAAAGTTCCGCGCAGCCGCTGGATGTCTATCGTGCGCTTCGCATGGTGAACCCCAGCCCGTTCATGTTCCTGCTCAAAACACCGGACGTGGATCTGGTTGGAAGTTCACCCGAGATCATGGTGCGTGTGGAAGACGGCGAAACGACGATCAGACCACTGGCCGGCACGCGCGTGCGCGGAAAGACCGCCCAGGAAGACCGCGAACTGGCCGAAGAATTGCTGGCCGATCCCAAGGAACGGGCTGAGCATGTGATGCTGATTGATCTGGCTCGTAATGATGTCGGTCGCGTGTCTCAGTATGGTACGGTGACGTTGTCCGACGTGATGGTCGTCGAACGTTATAGCCATGTGATGCACATCACTTCCAATGTTTCCGGACAACTTCGCGAAGGCTTGTCTGCGATCGAAGCTTTGCGGGCGGGATTGCCTGCCGGCACTGTCTCCGGTGCACCCAAAGTGCGGGCGATGGAGATTATCGATTCCATTGAACCATTCAAGCGTGGTCCCTACGGCGGCGCAGTCGGTTATATTGACTTCACCGGAAATATGGACACTTGCATTGCGTTGCGAACATTGGTGATCAAAGACGGCACGATTTATATTCAGGCCGGAGCCGGAATCGTGGCGGACAGTGTACCGGAAACGGAATACCGTGAAACTCTCAGTAAGGCACGAGCCATGCTGAAGGCCATTCATATTGCTGAAACACAATTGTAGGAGCAGTGGACCGGCGCAGAGATAGCTGTCGTCAACCGGATGTGGAGCACGTTGATAACGTGCTCGGCACGATGGAATCGTGCCCCACTAGTTTCTGTCTCAGTCCTGAAGGGAACACTATTTTGACTTCCGCCTGGCAAGCACTCAAAGGGCATCAGGAACAGCGAGCCCTGTTTGCGCGTTCTGTGGAACGTGGCCGCCTGTCGCACGCCTACGTGTTCACCGGAACGGAAGGGATCGGTAAACGCAAATTCGCCCGCTTGCTGGCGCAGTCCATGTTCTGTCGCGAACACGCAGCCCACGAAATTGAAGCCTGTGGCGAATGTCGTGCATGTCGAGGCTTCGTCGCCGGAAACTGGCCCGATTTCATAGAGATCGGTCTGCCGACCGGCAAGACCGAGATTCCAATTTCACTGATCCTCGGCGAATCCGACAGACGCGGTCGCGAAGGACTGTGTTTTGAACTTTCCATGTCTCCGCAGGCGTCCGAACGCCGCGTGGCCGTGATCAATGATGCTCACCGCATGAATCAGGAAGGTGCCAATGCACTGCTGAAGACACTGGAAGAGCCACCCGCGAACGCTCTCATCCTGCTGGTCTGCGACAACCCTGATTCGTTGTTGCCCACAATTCGGTCACGCTGCCAGGTGATTCGGTTCTTCCCGCTGACCGAAGCCGCTGTGAGCGACATTCTGCTTTCCGAACAATTGGTCGAAACGCCGCAAGAAGCGCTTCAGGTCGCCGCCCTGTCGGAAGGCAGCATCACGCTCGCCCAACAACTGCTGAATCCCGACCTGCGGGCCTTGCGGGAGATGGTGAGCGGACAACTGGAGTTGCTCGAACAGATAAAACCGCTTGAGATTTCGAAGCATGTGTCCGATGAGCTGGAGCGAATTTCCTCAGGCACTGAGGAGGCACGACGTAATGCCAAATGGCTACTGCGTTTTATCGCAGGATTCCTCAATGATCGCCTGAAACGACTGACGTCAGGAGATTTTTCCGATCCTCTGCTGCAGCGATTCGGCGTCAGATCCGGCGTCGATCTGCTCGCCCCGCTGCTCGACCGCATCATCATCGCCCAACATCAGATCGACGGAAATTCCCCCGTGCGTCTGGTCCTTGAAGCCATGTTCGACGACATGGCACGCCAACTCAGACTCGGCCCGTTCTCGGCACGGTGAACTTGCCAATAATTCAGGAGCCATTTTTGTGGTTGACGTTCCCGGCGTTTCGTCTGGCAAAAAATCCCCGGATGCTCGTCAGATAACAACCGTTTACATCATGCTGCTTGTCGCCGCTGGCATTGGCTTTTTTGTCATTCGGGATTTTGGTGAGAAGCTTGCTGCACGGCCAGTGATCTCTTCACCTGCGGCAATCGCATCCGGAACTCTGCCACAATCCCACTTGTTGCCGCAGGTTCTGGTGGCGCTCGTTGTGGTGATCTCAGTCGCCAGGATATTGGGTTTTGTCTGCCAGCGTCTGGGCCAACCTCGCGTCATTGGAGAAGTCATCGCGGGGATCGCCCTCGGACCTTCGCTCTTTGGTCGAATTGCTCCTGATGCCATGGCGTTCGTGTTCCCATCAGCCGTCTCGCCGGTACTCGGAATTCTTGCGCAGCTTGGCGTAATCCTGTATATGTTTCTCGTGGGACTGGAACTGAACTCTGAACTGTTGCGATCGCGGGCTCATGCCACGGTCGCGATTTCTCATGCCAGCATCACTGGACCGTTCCTGCTTGGCGCGGCGCTGGCCCTCACCGCCTATTCCAGCTACGCACCAGCGGGCGTGACGTTTACAAGCTTCGCCTTGTTTCTCGGCGTCGCGATGTCGATTACTGCGTTTCCGGTGTTGGCCAGGATTCTGACTGATCTTCGTCTGGACAAGACAGAACTGGGAGTCATCGCGCTCGGTTGTGCGGCGATCGACGATGTCACAGCATGGTGTCTGCTGGCTTTTGTCGTGGGGGTGACCAAGGCGGATCTGTATGGGGCCTTGATGACAGTCATGCTTGCCGGCTGCTATCTCGGAATCATGTTTGGGGTTGCCAGACCATTGATCATGCGATACCTGGCACCGTTGAAGAATGCCGAACTTTCCGTGAATGTGACCGCCTGGGTCCTGGTGGCGGTGCTGGCATCAGCGGTTATGACAGAATTGATCGGGATTCACGCAATCTTCGGGGCCTTCCTGCTGGGTGCCGTTATCCCGCACGACGGTCATATCGCCGGGTCGTTTCGACATAAACTGGAAGACGTTGTCTCAATCCTGCTGCTTCCGGCGTTCTTTGCTTACACGGGGACCAGAACGCAGATCGGTCTGCTGTCCGAATGGTCCGACTGGTGGTTTTGTTCCTTGATCATTCTGGTGGCAACTCTTGGAAAATTTGGCGGCACTCTGGTTGCATCTCGATTCACTGGTCTCGACTGGAGAACTTCTGCGTCACTTGGAATCCTGATGAACACGCGAGGCTTGATGGAATTGATCGTGCTCAACATTGGTCTGGATCTCGGTGTCATCTCTCCCACATTGTTTGCCATGATGGTGCTGATGGCGCTGGTCACTACGATCGCAACCACGCCTCTTCTGCGGATGCTGTTGCCGGGTTGCCCTCCGTCGGCTGGCGGTTCAGATCAGCCTGATGCTGAAGGTTTCAGGGCGTGACAGGATACGGTATTCTGAGCAGAAGGGCATCCATTCGCGGTTTAAACACCAGCCTTCCTTCGCGCACTTCATTTGTCGTTGAACCGTATTTCCTCTGCCACCGACGGACCACCGACAGGGATGTCCATCGTACATAAATGCTCACCGTTTTCGTCCGCGTTTCGATTTCTTTGCCGCTCCTTTTTGCTTCTTTCCACCTCGATGATTGGCTGGTTGTTCAGCACCGCGCTGTTTCCTGCCTGCCGGATGCACGGCGTGACGATGTTCACTACTGGGGGTCGGGCGGGCTTTCTTCCTGCTGCTGCCCGGTGAAGAATCCGCCACGCGCAGGTCCAGTTGCCGACGATCAATATCGACCGCCGCAACCACCACTCGAATTGGATCGCCCAGCCGGAACTCACGATGCTTACGACTTCCTGTCAGCCGTCGAGTTGCCTGATCGAAGACATAAAAATCATCGCTGAGCGAACTCAGATGAATCATACCTTCAGCCGGAATCGCCACACCCTGACAAAACATTCCGAAACTTTCGACGCCCGTGATGACGGAATCCATCTCTTCGCCGATGCGTTCAGACATGTACCGCAGCATCTTGATGCGGATTAATTCTCGCTCCGCCTTTTCAGCGCGGCGTTCTGTGATCGAACAGTGCTTGCCTAACTGGATCAATTCGGGAATTGGCTGCGGCACAGGAGATCGTTTCGCCGCGATCTGACCGATCAGACGATGCACGGTCAGATCCGGATAGCGTCGAATCGGGCTGGTGAAGTGACAGTAGTCTGATTCTGCCAATGCATAGTGCCCGGTGTCATCGGGTGAATACACGGCCTGCTGCATGCTGCGAAGCAACGCAAAATTCACCGCTCGCTGTTCTGGTTTCCCTTCGACTTTACAAATAAGTTCCTGAATCTCTTTCCGATCCTGAGACTTCGTCAGCGTTAGCCCCAGGCCTTGACAAAACAGCTGGAAGTTTCGCATCTTGAGTTCATCCGGATCTCCGTGAGTACGTCGCAGGAAGGGCAACCCCCGACTGTCCAGCAGTCCGGCCACAGCCACATTCGCTGCCAGCATGAACTCTTCAATGATCTCATGGCTCTCGTCGTGATGTCGCTGATGGGCACCTGCGACGGCACCGTCTTTGTCAAAATCAATCGCCACTTCCGGGATGCCCATCTGTAAAGCACCGTGAGCAAACCGGCGACGGCGAAGCAGCATCGCCAGTTCAAACATGTCCTGCAACAGTTTGCGGACTTCCGGGGCGACGTTGGCAAACTCTTTCTTCGGGTTGTTCAGGATCGGCATCACTTCTTCGTACGCGAATCGCCGAGTCACGTTGATCGCAGAATTTTTAACATCTGTGCCTACCACCGTGCCCGCTTCATCAAATTCAATGAAGGCCGTTTTTGTGAATCGCACTTGTCCCTGCTGCAAACTGGCCAAACCGTTGCTGATCAGTTCCGGCAACATCGGAATCACATGCCCCGGCAGATAGACGCTCGTTCCCCGTCTTTCGGCTTCTTCGTCCAGTTTACTTCCCGGCGGCACGAAGTGAGCAACATCAGCGATATGAACCTCGAGATGCCAGTGACCGTCCTTCGATCGTGACAGTGAAATTGCGTCATCAAAATCACGGGCATCGACTGGATCGATCGTAATCACCGTTTCGGCGGTCAGATCGGTTCGCCCCTTGAGATTGGATTCGTCAAAGGCATCCGCCTGACGGCGAGCGTCATCAAGCACAGTTTCCGGAAACTCGAACGGCAACCCCATGCTGTGGATCACCGTCATGGTGTCAATTCCCGGATCACCACGCTGCCCCAGAACTTCCGTGAGCACTGCTTCACCTGCTCGATTCGGAGCAGGAAACCGCAACATCTCAATCACAACTTTGTCATCCGGTTTCGCGCCCTTTGCGCCTGGGTCTCCGACATGAATCGAAGCCCCGAAGACAGTTCCGTCAACACGCACAAAGCCCTGACCACCCGATTCGAAATAGGTTCCGACAAACACACTGGTCGCACGATCGACAACTTTTTCAATCACGCCGCAGCGCTGGCCGGTGGAACGCCGTTTCTCCGTCAGCCGCACGAGGACGTCATCGCCGGTTTGTGCATCGCGCACATCGCGTGCTGAAATATAAATGTCCGCTTCCTTCGGATCCTTTAGATCTTTGGATCGTTCAGACGGGATCACGAACGCAGCACCGCTGCTGATTTTTCGCAGCACGCCGGACACCAATCCGGAAGAGCCCCGTGGTCGCAATCGGCCTTGTTTGTCCTGTCGCAGCTTTCCTGCTTCAATCAGATTGGCCAGTGAATCGCGAAAGTCCCGAAGCGCCTTCTTTTTGACGTCCAGTGATCTGGCGAGAATAGCCTGAGTCACCGGTCGATAATCGGGGTCGTTGACCGCAGCCAGAACTTGATCTTCAAATGACGTTTGTTGAGCGTCGCTCATATTTTTCCTTGTGCCCTGCCACGGCAGGTGCTGATGCAAAATCGGGAGATGGCAAAGCAACGATTGAGTCAGTAGACGCGATCACAACGTTGTGAATCGCAGATCCCGATTTTGCGATGTTGCTCGCAATGCTGTTGGGGAGAGAGTATTGGCCGCGAAAGGAGGCAAGTCCAGCATCTCAGCGGGTGCCTTCGCGCAGAATCGTCAGATCGACCGGCAGAATTCCGGTGTTGGAAGATGCGTTTCGGTCGGCTCACCGCAGCAAACGTTAATAACTTGGCTTTTCTGAGAAGATCTCTGGTTCGTTGACTTTTCAGAAGGTGTTGCCGACGAGTCAGTTTTTGAAAACTGAACGGCCCCTCCGGCTTCATGCCTTGACGTTACCCGCAACTTTGATGTGTGGATCGGAGAATTGCATTCACCCACAATGCGTGGACATCATGGAGTCATGGGCTGATTGGTTGCAGCCGGATCCCATTGCGATTCGGCCCCTGCCGGCCCTGTGCCGGTAGAGCCTTGGTTTGGCGACTACACACGCCGCCACGCATAACTCGGCCCCTGCCGGCTTTACGCCGGTAGAGCCCTGGTTTGACCACTTGGCCGCGAGAGATTTTAAACCGTCGTCCCCCCGGCATGAAGCCGGGCGGGGACGAAGCACCGAGTTGGTTTTCGCTTAGTTTCCAAACCCTGGCTCACCCGGCGTGAAGCCGGGCGGGGCCAATCCGAGGCTGGCGTGTTCCACTGTTGTTTTCAAACTCTGGCAACACCAACCATTGAAAACTCCGTGTTTTTGCAGCGATTTTGGCTGCGGAGCAGCCGTGGAAGGTAGCCCTGGGCGCGAGCCCAGGGAATCTGGCCGACGATCCAGGGAAGCTGCGGAGCAGCGAAGTATACTCGATCGCGGCATGACGTCGCTGCTCCGCAGCTCAGACGTTTTGTGTATCGATGACCTGCGGTTTCACCGCAGGCTACCGCACGCCGCTGCTCCGCAGCGAATCGCAAGTCGATACGGCAAAGATGTGGGAAAGCACATGGCACGAGGCCACTGGGGTCGATCGTGTGCCACTTTGTGGCCAGCAGATCCCTGACTCGGAAACGTCATCTGGACGAGTAGTACTGGTCACAAAAACGCACAAGAGACACAAAAGGAAGAACTGGGCGGAGGAACGTCATGTCAAATCAACCTGAGATCGACGCTCCTACTGCCGTTGCTGCTGTATGGCCTGCAGAACTTCACCCAGCTCGGGATGGTCACACCATCCGCCGGCGGATCGAAGAATCCCATCGCCCCATTTGCTCGTCACAGAAAGAGCGCGCACCTCAACATGCACTTGCTGACCATCCGCAATCCCCGGGTCTTCAGCAAGTTCAATCACCCGACCATGGATTATGCCGTGCATTGATGTCATTCTGCATTCCATTATCAGAACAATCTGTCGGACCTTAAATCTTCCAGCAACCGCTTTACTGATCATATCCTGGCGATGGGCAGACTCAATGGATAAGATACGTTCGGGGAGTATTCACATGTTTTTGGTTTCGAAACGCTCGCTGCCTGGGCCGACGTTCACGATGTGGCTTGTCGTTGCCTGGGGAGTTGCCAATATTTCTCACGCTCAGAATCCTGCCGCTTCGCCTCAGACTTCCGTGAATTCCACGGACGAATGGAAGGCCGAGACGCCAAGGACACTTCCAGATGAAGACGCCGGTCTCCGGCTCATTCGTGAGAACATTTACATCCTGCGCCATCAGCGCATCGACCGGGAGGAAGAATGGTGCGGAGCCATTCGAACGCTCGTCCGCATTGGTCCACCTGCTGTGCCGGAACTCGTCCGGGAATTGGAACGCCCAAACCGCGGTGCAACGTTGCGGTCACTCGGATTCGTGTTACGTGCGATCGGCGATGCAAGGGCTGTTCCGGCCTTAATTCGGGCTATTCCTGAGACACTTCAGCCGCCAGGAAGTGATATGGGGCTTTGGGGGTTCGACGAGAAACTGAATCAGTTCATGATGGATCACGACCGAACTCCAGGTGATAACAACGGCTCAACTTTTTCGCTGGGTCGACCGGTAAATGAGATTCTGGACGCACTGGAGTCGATTACAAGTCATCGAATCCGGGAGGGAAAAGATGAGTTGCGATCGGTCTTCCTCGAAGTGAACGAATCTCAGAACGCGCTGAGTCGCGATCTTTTCGCGCGGCGGCAGACAGCCTGGGAGACGTGGTGGTCCGAGCACAGACCGGAGTTCCT
>CAMAVB010000204.1 GCA_945861465.1 Candidatus Kuenenia stuttgartensis | reverse complement strand
ATTCAGTTGTGAGGAATCGACCAGGATTCGCGGAAGTGTGTCCCATCCCAACGGGATTTCGCCAACGGCACTCTGCAGCAATTCGCCCTCAATCCGAACATCCACGCCGGCATCCTCCAGCGCCATCCGGATCGTGTGAGCCTGCATCAGGTTCTTTGGCCGGTAGATCTCAACGAACTCGGGCAGGGATAGTGTCATCAATAATTGGACTCGGGAAGTAGAGAAACACTGCGATTCATGCTGGGTGCAGAGCGTTATAGCGTTATGCCGCACACGGACGCCAATGACTCGTTTAACGGCAAGCCGCAGGCGACAGGGTCCTTAAAATCTACTGACGCCTGCGGCTTGCCGTTAAACGAACAAACATCTTATCAATAGCCGGGCTCCGAATTCTGACGAATCCGGCTACGCATCATTGCAGCCCGCTCGAGGTAAATATGAAGGAATTCTAGGCGTGGCCACTTCCGTTGTCACGGTTCTGCGGTTTGATTCGGCCAATTCCACGTGTAGTTTGGGAAGTCGAGTCCTGATCACTTGATTCCGGCGAAATACCCCGGCACCATTGGGAATCGCCCGGATGCAGCCAAAACAGGCACGAGTGCCACAGTGTCAGGATTTTTCGCGAAATTCGCTTTCGCCGGATCGTTGTTGGCAACGATCGTTGCATCGTCCGAGGGGATCGAAACGTCATGCGTCTGAGTAAGCTGCGTGTCTATTTCGAGACCTCGCCCGCGCTGAGACTGCTGCGATCTCCGAATGCGCCGTTTATCATTGACTGGCTTGACCGACAATTTAAGCAGGCAGGACGCATTGTCATTGCTCATTCCGATTTGCTCGCCGCGCTGGCGGAGTATCAGGAAGAACTTCGCGAGACGGATCCGGATCAACTGATTGCCAAACCTGAAACCTACCTGGTGGACTGGAGCGGGCCCGACAAGCTGTGGCTGCGGCGATTTCTGGAGGCCGGCCGGGACGAACCCGTCTATCAGCTCACGCCGGCCACCGAAGATGTGTTCGTGTTTCTGAATCGCGTCCTCGAACAGGATCCGGGGTTTGTCGGCACGGAATCACGTTTGAAGCTGGTGATCGATACGCTGGATGATTTGGTTGTCGGTGCGTCGGAAGACCCGGAAGCAAGGTTGCGTCATCTTCGCGAGACGCAGCGGCGAGTC
Organism: Candidatus Kuenenia stuttgartensis; assembly: GCA_945861465.1. Taxonomy (GTDB): domain Bacteria; phylum Planctomycetota; class Planctomycetia; order Planctomycetales; family Planctomycetaceae; genus SXXK01. Next base: position 13,507 of record CAMAVB010000204.1, on the reverse strand, counting down.
CAGGCGGAGATTGACCAGATTGAAACCGAAGGCGCGGCACCGCGTTATCGTCCAGCGCAGATCCGCGAACGGTTCATTACCGCTGTGTCGTTGCTGCGTCAGTTGCAGGGTGACTTCCGTGCGGTCGAGGAATCATTTCGCGAGATCACACGCCAGGTGCAGCAGCGGCAGGTGGAAGGCAGCGATACGCGCGGCGGAATTCTGGGGTTCGCACTCGATTCAGAAGACGTGCTCAAGCAGGAAGATCAGGGAGTCAGCTTCTATGAATTCGTGCGCCTGATTCTCACTCCATCCCAAACCGAGCGACTGGAATCGATCATCCGGGAAGTTCGCCGCATCCCGGAACTCGAATCTCAGCGCGAAGGCATGGACACAGTGCGCAGCATGGTGAGAGTGTTGCAGAACGAGGCCGAAAAAGTCATGCGGACCAATCAACGTCTGTCCGCCACGCTGCGTCGCTTGCTCGACGCGAGGGCTCATGCGGAACGCCAGCGCATCGCGAGCGTTCTGCGGCAGATTCGCGGTCATGCGGTCGCTCTGGCAGCGAATCCGCCAGTGGAAACGGTCGGGCTTTCGGTGGATGTCGAGATCGATATTGAGTCGCCGCTGCGGCGGACGTTCTGGCAGGAACCAGCGCGGCTGGAATCGATCGATTTGACGGACTTCGAAGCTGACGAACCGGATCGCATGGAAGCGTTTCGCGAACTCGCAGCGATGAAGCGACTCGAATGGAAGACGATGCGGAACAATATCCGCGATTTGCTGGAGATTTATGATGCTCCGACGCTGGCTGAGGTGCTCGAACGGCGTCCACCTGAATCGGGCGTCATCGAGGTGCTGGGATATCTCCAGATCGCTCGCGACGACGGACATCTGGTGAATTCGACGGCTCGGCAAACAGTGGTCATCCCGTGGGGCGAAGTTGGGGTTCATGGTGAAGATCACGACGATGACGCTGATGCGATGATTCAGATCACACTGCCGCTGGTGACTTTTGTGCGCAGCGGAAGGAACAACAATGGCCGATGATATGCCGGAATTTCGCGACTGGAGCCGCGTGGCAGTGATGCTCATGCGCGGCGTCGTGTACAGAGAAGACGATCGCGTGTGGAACGTGCTGCTGTCGAACGTTTCGACGCTGGAAAGTTACTTCGCGCGGCTCGGGTTGCGGCTGGTGGTTGTGGAATCCGACGGCATGGCGTACTTGCGGCAGCTGAACGAAGACGAAGCGACGGCGGGCTACGACAGCCTTCCAAAACTATTCCGGGCGACTCGGTTGAGTTACGGGCAGACACTGTTGTGCGTCTTGCTGCGTGATGAACTGCGTCGATTCGAAGAGGAAGAAGTTCGGGACGAGCGCTGCGTGATTGATGAGACGACACTATTGCAGCAGTGGGAATCATTTTTTCCAACGAGTCGTGACGAAGTGAAGATGCTGCGCGACATGCAGGCGGCGTTGAAGAAACTGGAGGAGCTGGGGTTTGTGGCTCAGTTTGGCGGTGAACCGACGGGCTGGGAGGTGCGGCGGATCCTGAAGGCACGGCTGCCTGCGTCGCATCTGGAGGAGTTACGGGACGTTTTGGCGAAACATGCTGAGTAGGTCCTCCCTGCCGGGGAGGACTGTGTTCTGTAGGTCCTCCCTGCCGGGGAGGACTTTCGCCGCAAGGCGAACCAATGGGGCGGACGTTCGCTCAACGGCGACGGGTTGTCCTTCATAGCACATCGTTTGGTCGTGGGTCGCGACAAGTCGCGAAGTCCTTTCCGGCAGAAAGGACCTACCGAATACAGTCCTTTCCGGCAGAAAGGACCTACCGAACACATTCGACACACGACGTGACATCACATACAAAAAGGCACACAACCAATGCGACTTATGCAGCAGAGGTTATTGTTTTCCACGCCGGAAGGAATCGCCATGGAAGCGCAGCAGGGATATCGGCTGCAGAAACTTGAACTCATCAACTGGGGCACGTTCGACAGCACCAACGGCCAGGTCTACTCCGTTTCGCCCAGTGGGCAGACGACGCTGCTCGTCGGTCGCAACGGCTGCGGCAAATCAACACTTGTCGATGCGCTGTTAACGCTGCTTGTCCGTCCCAGCATTCGCAACTTCAACGTCGCCGCCGGAGGTGGCAAACGGGAACGCGACGAACGGACCTACGTCAAAGGTGCCTATGATCGCGGCGGCGATGATGAATCGAATTCCAGCCAGCCCAAATTCCTCCGACCCAAGGGCAATCATTACTCCGTCATCCTTGCCGTCTTCGGCAGCGAGGGCACGGGGAAACAGTTCACGATCGCACAAGTGTTGTACCTGTCGGCCGATCAATCGGTCGAAAAACTGTACTGCTTCGCGGATGGAGAGCGTTCGATCCGCGACGACTTCGGCGGCTTCGAAGGCACCGACACGATCCTCAAGCTGCTGAAAAAACGCGGCATCAAAGTCACGCGCACACACGCCGAATTTGAAAACTGGTTCAGCAAAATCACCAACGTCCGTGCGAAAGCGATGGAAGTTTTCAACCAGACAGTCGCAGTCAAAGACATCCAAAAGCTGAACGACTTCATTCGCAACCACATGCTGGAGCAGGCTGATCGCGGCGAACGAGTCGATCGGCTGCTGACACATTTCATGGAACTCTGCGACGCCCATGCATCGCTGGTCCGCGTGCAGCAACAGGCGTTGCTGCTGGAACCTGTCGCCGAGGCAGGCAAAGACTGTCTGCGGCTGCAGCAGGAATTGAAGTACGCGGAACGGCAGTTGGAGGCGACGGCGGCGTTCCTGCACAGCAAAACGGTCGAAATCTTTGAGCCCGTGCTGCTCGAACGTCAGCGAGCTGTCGAAGACGTTCGACAGGAACAGGAACGGCTGCGACAGAACAGTCGGCGGCTGGAAGAGCAGTCGCGCGGGCTGCAGAATGAAATTGATCAGGCGGGCGGCGATCGGCTGCGGTTGATTCCTCATCTGATTGAAACGGCCGAAGCACAGGCCACACAGGTGAAAAATGAACAGGCTCGATTTCACGAGGCCCTGCGCAAGGCCGGGCTGTCGAATGCATATAGTGTTGCCCGTGTCTCCGACGCGGGATTTGCAGATGACGTGTCGCGTGTCTCCGACGCGGGACTGGTCGATGACGCCGAGAGCTTTCGCCAACTGCGGGCCAGTCTTCCCGATCTTCAGGCGACGTTAAAGGGCGACATCGCTGATCGGGAAACGCAACTGGTCGATATCGGCGTGGCTCGTCGAGCGACGAATGACAATATCAGGCAGTGTCAGACGGAATTGGATGGGCTCAACCGCCGCCGCGAGAATATTCCCGAACGCTGCGTTGAACTGCGTGCGATGGTGTGCCGTGACCTGGGACTGAACGTGATCGAGCTGCCGTTTGTGGCGGAACTGATCGCCGTCCGCCCGGAAGAACGAGAATGGGAAGCATCGATTGAAAAAGTGCTCAACAGTTTTGCGCTGAGCCTGCTTGTGCCCGAACGCCTCTACGCGGCCGTGAGCGCGTATGTGGATCGCACGCGGCTGTCTGTGCATGGACAGGGGCAGCGGTTGGTGTATCTTCAGATCGGCAATCCCGCGGCAGCGATTAACAGCACCGTGCCGACGGAATCATCGCTGCTCAGCAAGCTGGCGTTTCGCGAAGGCCACACGTTGCTGCCGTGGGTGAAGGCCGAATTGCAGCAGCGTTTCGACTATCGCTGCTGCGACACCGTGGAAGAATTTCAACAGTGTCGTGGTCTGGCGATGACGATTTCACGGCATATCAAAAGTGGTCAGCGACGGCACGACAAAGATGACCGCGACAAGATTACCGATCCGCGAAACTTCGTGCTGGGCTGGGACAATCGTCAGAAGAAACAACGCATCGCCGAAGAGCTGGAACGCCTGCAGCACGAGGACACGAAACTCACCGAGCGATCCGGGCTGATCAATCGACAATTGCACATTGTGCGCGACCGCTTGCAGGCCGTTGCTGCACTGGATCTGGTCACCACGTTTGATCAGATCGATCCGACTGCTTTCGAACGGACGATCGTTGCGTTGCGTCGTGAGGCGGAGCAAATTGCGTCGAAGTCGGATGTGCTCAAGGGCTTGCAGCAGCGGCTGGCGGAGGTCGAAGATCAGCGTGAGGCGACTCGACAGGCGGCGGTTGATGCGGTCAGGCACCAAACTCATCTGGAACGCGATATCGGGGTCTGCCAACAGCAACTTAAGGACGCTCGCAGCGGTTTAGATCGCCGGGTTCGTGATGGTTTGCTGGATGAAGATCGCGCGTACTTCGAGGGACTCAGCATGCAGCTTGTGGGTTGCGTGATCGACGAAGCGGAGTTATCGACGGGTCGCCTGGAACGCCAACTGAAGGATCAGCAACGCCATCACGTCGAAGCGCGACGAGTGGAACTCGAACCTGTGCAGCGCGATCTGCTGAAACTGATGTCCCGATTTTTGCAGAAGTTTCCGGACGAAGGTCAGGATCTGGCGATCGGCATCGAGTACCTTGAAAGTTTTCTCGGGCTGCGACAGCGTATCGTGGACGAGGATTTGACGCGGCACGAACAGCGTTTCCGCGAACGCCTCAATGAAAAAGTTATCCATGAAATCGGTTTATTCCGCGCGGAACTGGAATCTGAACGACGGCAGATCGAAGACCGCATCGAAATTCTGAATGCGTCGCTGAAGCAACTGGAATATCGTCCCGGCACGCACATTCAATTGGAACCTCGCCCGGTGCGGGATCGGGAAGTCGTGGAGTTCCAGACTCGACTGCGTGAATGCATCGAGAGCAGTTTCGACGATTCCGCTGCGGCGAATGAAGCCCGGTTCGAACGCATCCGCGAACTTGTCGAAAAGCTTCGTGATGAAAACAATCGCCGCTGGCGTGACAAAGTGACGGACGTGCGTCGCTGGTTTGACTTCGTGGCCGCCGTGATCGATCGTGAAACGCTGGAAACCATTTCCGTGTATCAGGACAGCAGCGGTCAGTCGGGCGGTGAGAAAGCAAAACTGGCGTTTACGATTCTGGTTGCGGCGATCGCGTACCAATACGATCTGGATCCCGAACATCCAGCTCCCGATCGCTTCCAGTTCGTGGTGGTCGATGAAATGTTCTCGCGAGTCGATGATCAACATGCGGAATACGCGATGGAGCTGTTTCGCCAGTTCGGCTTGCAACTGCTGATCGTCGCCCCGCTGGATGCCAAAGCCCGTGTGACTCAACCATACGTCGGCTGTTATCTGCATGTGAACAAACGGGACAATCGATCCGAGATCTTCGAAATGACAGCGACCGCGTTCGCGGATGTGGTGGGTGAGTCGTAGCCTTCAACCTCGTTCCAGGGCTCCAGCCCTGGAACGCACTGCCTCGGAGGCTCCGCCTCCAGAACCCTGCAATCTGTCTTGCAACAGTGCTGGCGTTCGGCAGGCGGAGCCTGCAAAACAGTGGGTTGCGAGGCAGAGCCTCGCAACCAGATGATTCTCCGACGTGATGGGCGAATCCAGCTCCGGAGCTTAGCGCCTCGTTCCAGGGCTCCAGCCCTGGAACGCACTGCCCCAGAGGCTCCGCCTCCAAATCTCAACAATCCGCCTGACCACAGTCCTCCCATTCGGCAGGCGGAGCCTGCAAAACAGTGGGTTGCGAGGCAGAGCCTCGCAACCAGTTGGTACATCCGGCAGAGTCAGAAATGCCATAATTGGCTAGTGCTCTGTCAAGCCATCAACTTCGGGTTGTGTTCATCAGCCGCTGGGCGTTAGCCACGGTTAGAACCGGACGCTAACGCGTTCCGGCTGATAACCTGAACCCGAAAATCAAATCTTGACGGAGCACTGGTTTTGAATCGCCCAATGACACTGAAAATGGAAAGAGATTCGATCCACCAACCCGAAAAACATTAAGAAAACGCTTGTTTCCTGATTTAGCACATATTTAACATATTTAGCATTGAATTGGCGAAGGTCGTCTGTCAGGATGCCGCACATCGTGAAACTCCAATGACAAAATGCTGCGTAAACACGCGGGCAGTCAGGAAAGGCGGCGGTGATGACAGGCAACTCTTCGACGGGCAGGCAGCGGTTGTTTTCGGGAGCGGCGGTCAGGGCGGCGGAACCAGTGTTGGCTCTGTTGGGTGATCCCGACCGGAAGAAGCTCGATCAGTTACTGCAACTTTCCGTATCCGAGACGATTTCTCTGGCGGACGTGTTGTCCGGACTCTTCCAGGAACAGGACGCGGTCAGGGCTCAGAAATCGCTGGGCAACTGGAAGCGTCGTATCAATGAAATTGCGGAAGACAATCGGCTGACGTTTCGAGTCATGACGGACACGAAAACTCGCAGTCAGCCTGAGCAGCGTCACTGTTGGTTTGAAGGCGACAATGCGGACATTGAGGAGGCCGAGCGGTATTCGGACGAACTCACGCGGGACGTTGAGTACAATCCGACCATCCCGGCTCGTGGCAAAGCCACCACCAGTAAAGCGATGGCCGAAGGCAAGCAACTGGTTCGCATTTTTGTGTCCTACGCCCATGACGAGATCGGGCGGCGACCAAAGCCGAGCGATCAGTTGGTTGCCGAACTTCGCCGCCTGTTCCAGGCCTCCCGTTCCTATCTGCTGGAGTTCTGGAATGATCGCGAGATCAATGTCGGCACGAAGTTCGACCAGAAAATCGAGGCAGAAATTGCAAGTTGTGACTTCGGGCTGCTGCTGATCAGCCCCGCCTTTCTGGGAAGCAAATACATCGAAGAAAACGAGCTGCCGCATTTTGTCTCACGCAATCCTGACAGTCCAACCAAGCCCTGCATTCCTGTGGGTCTGGAGAAAGTGGACTTTGAGCGGCACGACTTGAAGGGCCTTGACAAGACCCAGATCTTTCTGGGACAGCATTCGCCGGGGCACTTCTACGCAGATCTGGCGACTCGAAAAAAAGTGGAGTTCGTGCATCAGTTGTTTCAGAAGATTGAACGTCGATTCGACGAACACTTCGGACGTTCCCCGGGTACCCCGCCACGATCACGTTCAATCCCGGAACTCAGGAAGCAGCGACCAGTCCCTCCCGAACTGCGGCAGGTCCCGCCGGAAGGTGACGAGTTTGAAGACCACAAGTTTCCGGAAGACGAGTTCACGCCTCCCGACACACCCAACTTCACTCCCACTAGGGGCCACCGATTCACATTTGCGGACTCGGAAAGCATCGCTGACCGCCGCTTTGAGTCTGCGAATGCGAAAGACGCACTCACCGAACTTCGGGCATGGGCAGCGGATATCGATGGCTGTCCGTTCTTTGCTGTTCTGGGAGAATACGGGATTGGCAAGACCACCACGCTGAAGCAATTCACAAGGCGGTTGCTGGAATTGCGGAAAGTCGACCGGGCGACTCCGCTGCCGATCTATGTGGATCTGCGGGCCTATGTCAGCAACGATGCCCGCGGCAAGGACTTTGTGCCGACCATTCAGGAACTGCTGACGACGGTCATCGAACGCAGTTGGAAACTGACAGACAAGTCCATCACCGCCGACGTCATCATCAGGCTGGTGCGGGAGAAAGGTGCCATCATTCTGTTCGACGGTCTCGACGAAAAAATCGTCCACATGACACCCGATCGGGCAAGGGCCTTTATCCGCACTCTGTGGTCAGTGCTGCCGGATGCGGGTCGTCGCAGCAAAGGGAAATCAGCCGCTCCGGCAGACGGAATCAAGCGAGGCAAACTGCTGATTTCGTGCAGATCGCATTACTTTCGGGATGTCGGCAGTCAGAATTCCATGCTGGCTGGAGACGATCGTGAAGACCTTGACCGCAAATCGTTTCCTGCATTGCTGCTGCTGCCGTTCACAGAGGAACAGATTCTGACCTATCTGACATCGTTCCTGGGATCTGAACAGCGAGCCACCGAGGCATTGGCCACCATCCGTTCGATTCACAATCTGACGGACCTGGCTCAGCGTCCGTATCTGCTGTCTCAGATTACCGAACGTCTGGACGAACTGGAATGCCTGCAGGTGAAGGGGGAAACGGTCAATGCGGCTCGCCTGTATGAACTGTTCATCAAGTCGTGGCTGAATCGGGATGACGGCAAGCATCAGATTGAATCGGCCCACAAGCGGGAGCTGATGGAAGACCTGGCGGCAGCGTTGTGGCGATCGGAAGAAAAGCAGTGGGACGCCGATGTTCTGGAGAAATGGCTGGACCGGTTTCTGCTGCAGCATCCGGAAATCGCCGGAGCCTATGCCGGGCGGGACCGTGCTGTGCTGAAGGAAGATCTGCGAACCGCCACGTTTGTGGTTCGCCCGGATGATGAACAAAATCAGTTTCGGTTTGCTCACACATCTCTGCAGGAGTTCTTTCTGGCCAGTTATCTGGCCCGAGCCCTGCGCGAACAGCAGCCCGATCATTGGGATCTGCCGCGACCGAATGCCGAGACACTCGATTTTCTGGGACAGTTACTGCAACTGGAATTCAAACCCGCCGCCGTTCGGACGCTGAATGCTTTGCCTGGTGACTCGCGGCGACGAGCGGCCTATGCTGCGTTTGCGTACTGGATGCGAGCCATGGAAAATGGTTATCCCGTGCCCAGACCGGATAGCGTCAATCTGGAAGACGCGGATCTGGACGACTGGCAGTTTGGCGGAACAGAAGACCGACCGCTGCGACTGTCGAACGTCAATTTGCAGGGGGCAAGGCTGAATCGTGCCCGACTCAGCCATGTCATTCTGGACAAAGCCCGGATGAATGGTCTGCTGGCTCGCAATGCGTTATTCAGAAACGTGACAGCCATTGGGGCGAAAGCCCTGCGGGTGGACTTCAGCGGGCTTCGCTGGAGCCGTGGTTCCCTGGCAGGCAGCAAGTTCGTGGATTTCCCATACCGAGAGGGCGAGGCTCCTGCCGAGCCGGGAAACCTGGACATGTCGGATCGCGAGGCGGCTCAGCAGGAGCTTCGCCCTCCCGATACGTTGGCTCATCCAGCATTCGAAAATGCAACAACTGGCTTTGCGGGTTGCCAGTTCGTGAACGTCGATCTGGGCGACGTTCAATTCCCGCCGGACTGGGACCAATCCGGGGCCACGATGAGTCGTCACGGTCGTCTGCCAGCGACGGCACAGTCCGAACAGGCTGCCTCGATTTTAGACATCGGCCATGCCGGTACTGTCCGTAGCTGTGTGTTCAGTCCGGACGGGACTCAGCTGCTGTCCGGGTCTGATGACAAGACGCTGAAGCTGTGGAACGTGGCGACCGGCGAGTGCCTCCGCACATTTGCGGGGCATACGAATGGGGTCCGTAGCTGTGTGTTCAGTCCGGACGGGACTCAGCTGCTGTCCGGGTCTTATGACAATACGCTGAAGCTGTGGAACGTGGCGACCGGCGAGTGCCTCCGCACATTTGCGGGGCATACGAGTCTCGTCCTGAGCTGTGTGTTCAGTCCGGACGGGACTCAGCTGCTGTCCGGGTCTTATGACAATACGCTGAAGCTGTGGAACGTGGCGACCGGCGAGTGCCTCCGCACATTCTGCAACCTGCCGGAACACCAGACCGTGTCGTTCGACCACGACGACCGCATCCAAAGCTGTACGCCCGACGCCTGGCGATTCATCGGCTGGCGCTGGACCGATCCATCCACCAATCGCATCCGCCTCCTCCCCGCCGAATTCTTTGGCCCGCTGCCTGTGGCTCCGGTCTCATGAGAGGAATCAAGGATCATTTTTCCTTTTTCGCCATCTCTTTGTACCGCTTCATGAACTTGCTCACTTTCGGCCCGACCACTGCCTGGCAGTAGGGGTTGTTTGGGTTTTGAGCGAAGTAGTCCTGATGATAATCTTCGGCAGGATAAAAGATTTTCATTTCTTCCAGCGTCGTGACGATGGGGGCGTCGAAGTCGCCGGATTTGTCGAGTTCCGCGATGATTTTCTTCGCGGCCTCTTTTTGTTCTTCATCGTGAAAGAAGATCGAAGACCGATACTGAGTCCCCACGTCGGCACCCTGGCGATTCCTGGTCGTGGGGTCGTGCGTGTGGAAGAACACGTCGAGCAACTGTTCGAATTTGATCTCATCGGGGTTGTATTCAATGCGGATGACTTCCGCATGCCCGGTGAATCCTTCGCAGACCTGCGCATAGGTTGGATTCTTGACTGAGCCTCCCGTGTAGCCGCTGACGACTTTTTCGACGCCCCTGAGCTTCAGAAATACGGCTTCGGTACACCAGAAACATCCACCGCCAAAGGTCGCCACTTTGAGAGGTTTCTTTGCGGGATCTTCCTGTTTGGCCGTGTCGTCGGACTTTGATTGTTTGTTCTGTGCAGCTTTTGACTTATCATCCATCGCAGACACCTTGTGCCTTTCAAATTCTGAGTGCTTCGCCGAATTCAATCAACGAGTTGTACGCTGTTGGCGTGTGTTTTTCAAAAGCATCTGTCAAAATGGTCTGAATAGTCTTCTAACTACGCAATTCAACCAGGAGTCCATCAAATGGCGTGGACCTTAAGGAATTCCAACGGCGAGCCGGGTACGAAAGTGCCCGGATTTTACCAGCAATCGCTACAAATCAGGGGATTTACATCCCCCGCTCGCCTTATGTCCACGCCATTGAGGAGTTCATCGCATGTGCGGGCGCTACACGTTGAAAACTCCCAATCCCAGATTGCAGGAACTCTTCGGGCTACAGGATGTTCCGCATCTTGTGCCGCGTTTCAACATCGCACCGACGCAGTCTGTGTTCGCCATTCGTGCGGCAGACTCCGCAGCTGCCTTGCGGGAAGCCGTGATGCTCCGCTGGGGACTGATACCGTTCTGGGCGAAGGATCTGGCCATTGGAAACACGATGATCAATGCACGGGCGGAAACCGCAGCTGAAAAGCCTTCGTTTCGGCAGGCATTCCTGAAACGCAGATGTCTCATCCCAGCCGACGGCTTTTTCGAATGGGAGAAGCTGGCGAACGGCAAGAAACAGCCGTGGTGGATTCGAATGCAGGACGAAGAGCCATTCGCCATGGCAGGTCTGTGGGAAAGCTGGTCGCCCAAATCTAAAACCGGGGCAATCGACTCCCGCGCCGGAGACACGGGCAACACTGAGCGGGAAAGCTGGTCACCGATGGCAAAGCCGGAGCTCACGGACGAAGGAGAATTCCCCGCACCAAAAACTGTGCAATCCTGTACCATTCTGACAATCAACGCCAACGCCGATATGCAGTCACTCCACGACCGAATGCCCGTCATTCTGCCCATCGAAGCCTGGGATGCATGGCTGAATCCGTCCACTGAAAAGGCAGCGCTGCAGGCGTTGTTGAAGCCATTTGAGGACGGACATTTGATTCGATCGGCGGTTTCAACGATCGTCAACCGCCCGACTGTCGATTCGCCGGAATGCATCCGGTAGGCTCGACATGTGTGTCCGTCGTATAAACAGAAATCCTGTTGGAAGCAGTGGTCGTCGTAGTGCGCTAAAAATCCAGTCATCGCTCGCAGGACCGGACTTTTCCGGAAGAGCGTTTCAGGGACACCGGTGTTTTGAGCGAAAGAAGTCTTCCCTTCGAAAGCGATTCCGGGACAATACGACGAACACGAATGTCCATCTAAGGACCGTTCTAGAAATAATTGACCCCATCCTCCTCTCCCTGGAAGGGGACAGGACAGGACAGGACAGGACAGGGTAAGGGGCAACGCCGTTAAGGATTTATCGTCGTGTTTTCACAGGGTTTCTCGAAGTCCCTTCTCCCCCTGGTAAGGGGGAGAAGGTGGCCGAAGGCCGGATGAGGGGGTTATTCGCTGGATCGGACGCTATCAAATTCTTAACGGCGTTGGGTGAGGGGTATAAAAAGAGACAGTTATTTCTCGAGCGGTCCTAACATGTCAAAGGAATCCGGTATTGCAGCCATTGAACGTCTATTTCCTGCCCACCCTGATGAACACTTCGAATCTGGCGGGTGGCTCTGCGGTGATCATCGACATCCTGCGTGCCTCGTCCACGATCATCACAGCGCTCCACAATGGGGCGAAACGAGTGATCCCTTGTGGTACTCCGGACGAAGCGCGGCTGATTCGTGAAAAATCGCACGCCGCCGACGTGCTGCTGGGTGGCGAACGCGGCGGGGTTCTCATCGCAGGATTTGATTGTGGAAATTCGCCGACGGAATATGGACCAAGTCGAGTCGCAGACAAAACCATCGGTTTTACGACGACCAACGGAACTCAGGCTTTGCTGAAATCGGCTGCTGCCGAGACCATTCTCATCGGTGCATTTGTCAATCGACAGGCAGTGGTCAATCGACTACGCGACGATCAACGTCCTGTCCATCTGGTGTGTGCCGGAACCGACGGTATGATCACCGGCGAAGACGTTCTGTTTGCCGGGGCTGTCGTGGAGGCGCTGCAACAATTGGAGGCAGAGACTCATTCAAATGTGAATCGCTGGGAGCTGAATGATTGCGCTCGAATCGCGCAGGGCTTCTGGCGGCAGAACGTGGGAGATGATGCAAACTCTGACAGCGCTGTAAAACTCTCCGCAAAAATTGAATCCGCGATGCGGCTTACGCACGGTGGTCGCAACCTGTGCCGCCTTGGTTATGACAACGACATCAGCCTGTGCAGCGTCGTGGATTCAATCAACCGTGTGCCAACGTTGAATCATGCGAGCGGCGACTTGAGCTAAGACATGTGTCGATTCCGGCCAGGAAGTGAGTCACTATTCCGGTCAGAATTGTAGCGGTCGGGTGGTTGCGGAGTGGGATTTGGGAGGGGTCAATGGGAGGCTGACGAGGGGTTTGAGAAGGGCTTTGCTGATTCGATCCACGGGATGAGGAGACCGGTTGATTGGCACAGGAGTTTTGTGGCGGCGTACAGCGGCTTGTGAGTGGCCAGCGACCAGAGTGTCAGTTGATTGGCAGGGAAGCGCAATCGGAGTTTCCGAGTCCCGCATTCACCCCCAGCAAAATCATCGCCTTGATTTTTGAGATGCTTGCCCGAAGTTTCTCGAAATCATCCGGACCCTGATCGACGACAAGTCGATTCTTCCCGAATGTTGCAACCATCCGATCAAGTCGTCTTTCGGTATTCAGAAAACGTCCGGGGCGATAACTCGCCTGAATCCACCATCATCTGTTTCGACGTGAGGAAGAAATTGCATACGTCCATCACCATGATCCCATCCGACGCTGGACGGGGTGTTTTTCCGGAATGGAGAGCTTCGGCCTGAGCTTTGTACAAACTCAAGGCTTCTTCCCAACCGTCGCCAGGGATTCGCTCCATGACTCCATGACTCCATCGACCATTCGATCCCAATTGCCGAAGTAGTGAGATTTGCCCCGAATCTTCTTGATCCATTTTCCGCCAGCGTGGGGCCTCAATGGGAATCCCGGATACGGTTTTGAAGGTTTGTCGTTCGTGGCTTTGCCAACAGATTTCTTGGGGGTACATTTCTTCATCGCGTCTACTCTCTCTCTTCAGGGTGATTAGTCCGAAACGTTCCGAGCGGTTCAAACCCGGTCGGAGCATTTAGTGAACTAATGTTCACTAAATTGAG
>CAMAVB010000203.1 GCA_945861465.1 Candidatus Kuenenia stuttgartensis | reverse complement strand
AGCCCGCCAATCAAACACAGCAGCAGCATCAGCATGACAGGGAATGTCTCCGATTTTGCTGCTGTCTTCTCCGAACCTCCGGCCACCAGTCTCCACGCTCCGAGCACTTCACGGTCGATGATCGTCGAGAAGCCGGTATCATGCGAATGCCAGAAAACTGCGCCGGACTGCGGTGCGGGTTTCACCGAAGGCGAAGATATCTGTTCGACACTGGATCGCAGATCACGAGCAGCCTGAAAGCGGCGTTCCGGCTCACTGGCCATGGCTCGCAGGACGACTTCATCCAGACGAACATCCACCTTTGACTTTTGCGACGGAAGTGCGAAGTGGCCAACGGGAACCGTGCCCGTCAGCATTTCATAAAAGACGACTCCCAATGAATAGATATCCGCACGATGATCGATAGTGCGTGACCCTGCCATCTGTTCCGGGGCCATGTAACGCGGTGTCCCCATCACCTGGTGTGTTCCGGTCAGCGTCCATTCATCCACCGTACGACCCGCGATCTTCGCCAATCCGAAATCCGCGATCTTGACGCGCCCTTTCGAATCCAACAGGATGTTTTCAGGTTTGATGTCCCGATGCACAACACCTTCGTCATGCGCGAACTGCAGGGCCTCACAGACTTGCGGGACGATGTTGACAGCGAGTTCCGGTGACAACTGGCCGGCCTGCATCAATTGCCGCAGATTCGCACCGTCCACGTATTCCATGATGAAGTAAAACAGTGTCCTTGAAGCAGATTGTGGCGATGTTCCGCCAGCGAGTTCCGGGGCGTCGATCTCGCCGAAGTCATGCACGGCCACAATGCCCGGATGGTTCAGTCGAGCCAGTGTTCGAGCTTCACGCATGAAGCGTTCTGCGAATGCGGGATCACCCGTTGTTTCCGGTCGAATGATCTTCACGGCGACCATGCGGTCGAGCTTCGTTTGTCGGGCTTTGTAGACAGCACCCATGCCGCCGTGCCCGAGGAGCTCCAGCATGTCAAGTTGTGGAAAATATTTCGCCACTGCCGTCGCTGCTGGCACCGCAACTCGGCCATTCTGAGGCGTCGTGACAGCAAATGCCGCACTATTGGACGCACCTGCAATTCCCTGAACGAGCAGGCAATCGGGACAAAGACCCGCTGGCGCATTTGCCGGAATCGGCTTTTTGCATTCTGGGCAGAAGGGGGTGATCATAGTCGATACCTTTGGCGAGCGGCATGCGTTAGCTTGCCGGTACATTGCGAATCTATCAGTCCGGTTTACTCACTCGACATACAGATTCCGATTCGCCGTCGCATTGTTACACTCTTTTTTTGTAATTTACCGATTTTCGCCCTGAATCGCCCGTCGCAACTGCAGCAGCTCGTCATCAATCGTCGTAGCATCGGAAATTGTACCGGCCACTTCGATTCGCAGAAGTTCGCGATATCGCTCGCGCAATCGATGAATCGCCACGCGCAATGCACCTTCGGTCATGTTCAGGGTCCTTGAGGTCTCCGCCGAGCCGATCGCTGCTGTGGAACCCACGAGAAATGAACGGCACTGTTCGAAAAGTTCGACTTTGCCTTTGGACAGGTATTCTGCCCGCAGCTGATCGACTACTCGCTGGAGCATTGTCAAAGCCCACTGTCGTTCAAAGATCCGTTCGGGCGTTTGCTCGTCCGTCAGCCCGTCGGCATATCGCATTTCACCGTCTTCGAAGTCGATCGCAAACTGCGTCAGGCCGCCTCCGCGCTTCATGGCCTGACTGCGATCATATTCCTTTGCCAGAAACCGTTGAAAGATCGTGAGCAGAAAGGTACGAAAGCGACCACGTTCGGGATCCGCCGATTCAAGGAATGACTTCTCGATCAGTCGCGTGAAAAACTCCTGAGTCAGATCTGCCGCATCATCTGACGAGTACCCTCGCCGCCGGGCAAATGTATACAGCGGAAACCAGTAGGCACGACAGAGCGTCTCGAGCGCCGCATCAGCTTCCGGTGCAGAACGTCGTCCGGCATCAAGGACAAGACTCCAGTGCGTCGTCGCAAAGTGCTGGTGAGAAGATTGTTCCATTCGGTAAGTCGCCGCAATGCCACACGCCAGTGAATCCAGTCAGCACAGATCAGTGCCGATTGTAGGGTATTTGATTCCGAAGTTGCACTGGACCAACAAAGGCCAGCAATTTGCCGCAACGAGGCACAATGTGAAAGCCTGCGGCATCGCCCCGCGATTTGCATTTCAAATTTCAAATTTCAAATTGAACAATCGCGGCCCGCTGGCGGTCTGTTGATTTAGGACCGTTCGAGAAATAATTGACCGCATCCTCCTCTCCCCTGGAAGGGGAGAGGGCAGGGTGAGGGGTATAAAAGAGACACTTATTCCTCGAGCGGTCCTTAGTGGTTTTTATGGCTCACGGTCATACCAACCCGAAGCGCCAGCGAGGAATTCAGCCATTTCGGCCTCACTGGCGCTTCGGGTTGGTATGAAATCAGCACACCTCTGGGAACGCGGTGAAACGAGCCAATGCCAACCGCGCGGAGTGTAACGCGCGGAGCATAACACGGATGGATAGCCTGGTCCGCCGCAACGAACTAAAATGACGGGACGTGCCGTAGTCTTTTCTGCGGCCTGGCAGGAATCCTGAGTATCGACTCTGAATTCGAACGGTTTGTCAAATGAAAGTGCTTGTCGCAGAAGATGATCGCTTCACGCGTGAAGGACTGATGGAAGTTCTGGAGGCGGAGGGCTATCGCGTGATCGCGGCTGTGGATGGCACGGATGCAATTCGACTGTTTCGGGAACAGGCCCCGGACTTCGTGTGTCTGGACATCATGATGCCGGGCCACAGCGGGTACGAAGTGTGCCGTTCCATCCGAGCGATCTCAGCAGATGTTCCCATTATTTTTATCAGCGCGAAAGCGGAAGAGTTTGATCGGCTCGTGGGGTTTGAGATCGGTGCTGACGATTTTATTGTCAAGCCGTTCAGTCTGCGTGAAGTTGTCGCCCGCGTGCAGGCGGTGGCGAGGCGTTGTTGTGCGCGGCAACCGAACGTGCCGCCGGAATTTCAGATGGGTGACCTGAAAGTCATTCCGGCAGAACTCCGCGCGCGACGTGGCGATGAGGTGATGGAGTTAAGTCCACGCGATGTGCGAATTCTGCAACTGTTGCATGACAACGCCGGTCGAGCGCTGGATCGAAACGTGATTTTTCGGCATGGCTGGGGAGAAGATCATTTTCCGAACAGTCGGACGCTGGATCAGCACATTTCGCAGCTTCGGAAGCGGATCGAGCCGGATTCAAAACATCCGACGCTCATTCAGACCGTGCATGGTGTGGGTTATCGTTACGATCCGATTGCAGTCAGCGAGCGGCCTTGAGATGGCACGTCGCGGGATGTTGTTTGAGACGGAAGTAAGCTGGTTCGTGCTGGCGAGTGCCCTTGATGTGGCTCTGACGTTTCTCGTACTGCACTACAGCAGCAACGGCATGACTCACGGCACGTTCGTGGAGAGCAATCCGGTGGCGCGGTGGTTTATCGGTCATTGGGGCTTTCGCGGCATGGCAGGCTATAAATTGCTGATGACACTGATCGTCGTTGTGATTGCAGAATTCGTCGGGCGGCAAAAGCCGATGGTTGCCAGAATGCTGCTCTGGGGCGGGACAATCGTAGTTGCCTCAGTTGTGATCCACAGTGTGCGGCTGCTGCTGGCCCATAGGATTTAGTGCTGTGTCGATCGTGTTCTGATGTGTGCCACTGGCTCTGCCAGTGCTCCCTGCAATTGGGGCGCACTGGCAAAGCCAGTGGCACACAACACGACAATGAATTCGTGACAGAGCACTAGCCATGTGCCGGAACGGCGCTTCGCTTGGTCCGGCCTACTGCGGAATCAAGTCTTCAAAAGGAACTCGCCGTGGCAGAATCGACCGCGATTGGCTGCCTATTTTTCAAATTTTCCGGCCCACCATTTTCCTGCCAATCCAAATCTGCTGGTCATTCTTTCAAGATTTGACTGCCAGATTGCGGTTTCTGGAAGACCGCAGTCTTCGTAAGTTCTTTTGGTAAAGCGATTTACGTTCCCCAGGGCAGCACTGGACGATCTTGACCCATTTTCGCAAATCGCCGTATAGTTCGTTCCACCTTTCCCATCCCGGGATGCTGGATCTATTCATCCAGTCTCACGGTCCCCTCCTTCAGCCTTCCAGAGCCCACTGTCTTGAATGCGACACAAACGGCGACTGAATGATTCATCGCTCCGTTCTGTCTATCATCGCTTTGACTATCGCAACAACTCTGTTGTTCGCAATCGGTCGCGATGCGCGTGGGCAGAATGTGGAACCCGGGGCATCGATGGTGGAACTGGCCACGGATGATATTCAAGACCTGATATTGATCAGCGGCGACTTTGAGGAAACATTTGCATCGGCCGACGGCCAGGTTCATCTGATTGTCGGCCATGCAGAATTGGAGCAGGGTAACTTTGCCATGTCCGGGGCAAAGCTGGCGGTGTTTGTGTCGCGCACGGAATCGGGGTTTGAAGTAGGTATCTACGGCGAGAACGTCGCGATCGATTCCCGTGACGGTCATCGTGATCAGGCATTCAAAGCCATTCGACTGGAATCACTTGCCGCACCACAGTTTCAGGTCGGACAGTCGACTCCGGGAAGTAAGGACAATCCGCTGCTTCGCAAAGCGGTCGATCGGCTGTATCCTGGTGGTGGCGGTGATGCCTCGACTGTGAGTCTGCAACTGCCGCAGGATTCCTTCACGATACCGCTGCCGGCAACGCAGTCGGCAGGCAGCGGTTCAACGCGTCGAGTGCAGGTTCGACCGAGATCAAGCGACCCGTTGCGGTTTGAATCCTTCGAATCGCGCGACACGGTGCCTGCCGAGCAGGTTAACGTGATCACGGGTGGCGTCAATGTGCTTGTGGAAGGGGTCGAAGTCCCATTTGGCGGAGAAGATGTTTCTCTGGGTGTGATTGATCTCTCAGCAGATCGCGTGGTGATGTGGACACAGGCAGGCGAGGGGCCAGCATTGGAAGCGGGTACGCAGGTTGTGCAACCGGGCCAGTCGAAGCTGCAGGTCTACATGGAAGGCAACATCGTGATCCGACAGAAGGACAACGTCATCCATGCGACGCACGCCTTCTACGACGCAAATTCTAATCGGCTCCTGATGCTGAATGCCGAACTGCGAGCTTTTATTCCCATGACGCAGGGCGAACTTCGAGTCCGTGCGAAGCGTTTGAGGATGTTGAGTCAGGATCGTTTCCATGCTCAAAATGCATGGGCGACAACAAGTCCGTACGGCGAACCTGGCTATCGCATTGAGGCGAGCGATATTTTTGTAACACCGGGGCCTGGGCTGTTCTCAGGAACTGATCCATTCACCGGTCAGCCGGTCATGAAGCAATCGACGTGGGTCACAAGCCACAATAACAAGTTCTTCGTCGGCGATGTTCCCGTCTTTTTTCTGCCAAAGATCAGCGGTCCAGCAGAAGATCCCGGCATTCCGATTCGACGCGCACTTGTCACGAATGACAGTATTTTTGGTGTGCAGGTCAAGACGGTCTGGGACATGAATCGATTGTTCAATATCGATAAGGTGCCGGGCATGGAATGGGATCTCCTGGCCAACTACATGTCCAGACGCGGGCCGGGTGTCGGGACTGCCATTGACTACAGCGGCAACAACGGACTTGGTGATTATAAAGGCAACGGCAAAGGCTATTACCAGTACGACAGCGGTCTTGATAATATCGGACTGGGTCGCCGCGATTTGATCCCGCCTGATCAGAATCGCGGCGAAGGCACATTTCGGCATCGTCAAAATCTTCCTGGCGACGCATTGATTTTTGGTGAAATCGGATACCTTTCGGATCGCAACTATCTCGAACAATACGACGAGTCACGCTTCGACACGGATAAGGACGTCGAAACTCTTCTCGGTGCGCGCCAGGACCAGGGTGCCTACTCTGGAGTGCTCTGGGGGCGAGCTGACCTGCTCGGCTTCGAAGCGACAACCGACTGGCTTCCGCGGGCTGATTTGTATAGCTTCTCAAAGCCACTGTTCAATGGTCTGGCGTACTGGAGCAGTCATTCGAGTGCAGGCTATGCCGACACGCAGCAGTTGCCGTCTCCCACCGACCCCGATGATCCTTACACGACACTGGGCATGACGTACAATTCGAATGCGTCAGGGGTTGTCGCCATGACGCGGCACGAACTGGCCGCACCATTCATGATGGGCCCTGTCAATGTCGAACCATTCGTGATGGGCGAAGCAGCGTACTGGCAGCAGGGGTTCACAAGCGAAAGCGTGGATCGCTATCTGATGAATACGGGCGTGCGTGCCAGAATGACGGCGACCCGGGTATTTCCATTCGTGCGGAACGAGATCCTGAATCTCAACGGTCTGGCCCATAAACACGACACGCAGCTCGAGTACGCATTCACTCAATCCTCGCGTGGCCTGAACGAGATCGTGCAGTACAACGAACTCGATGATAATGCTCAGGAACGCTTCCGGGCGCGGTATCCGCTGCAGATTTATCCCGGCGTCGTTCCGGCGGAATTCAATACCCGCAACTATGCTTTAAGAAACGGTGCGGGTCTGTGGACGAGTGCGCCGTACCATGAAGTCGCGGACGACTTTCAGGCCCTGCGATTCAGCTTTCGCGATCGGTTGCAGACGAAGGTCGGTCCTGCCGACGCACCGCGAATTCGCGACTGGATGACGTGGGAATACGGTGCGACATTCTTTCCAAACGCAGAGCGGGACAACTTCGGTGAGGACTTCGGGCTGCTCTATAATCGCTATAGCTGGAATCTGAGTGACCGCACCACCGTGCTCGCGAACGCGAACTGGGATCTGTTCAATCCGGCTCAGAATTTGTGGAGCGTCGGTTTCCTCAGCCAGCGAAGTCTCCGCGGCAGCGTCTACCTTGGATTCCGACAGGTGAAGGCGACAGATTATCTTGACAGTCAGACGCTGATCGCCAGCTACAGCTATCAGATGAGTCCAAAATGGATCTCGACTGCGTCGTTTGCATATGATGTCGCTGAGACTGAACTTCGCGGTACATCGCTCACTGTTTCAAGAGTCGGTCTGGACTGGATTCTGCACTTCGGGTTCGGCTACGACGTCAGCAAAGACAATGTTGGCCTCGGCGTCTCCTTCGAACCCCGCTTCGGACCTCCTTCGCCGACGAACCTGAGCTACCTGCTGGGAATTCAGTAAGCGATCGCCGAAGTGACATTTTGCGTCGCGCGGGGGCTACAGTGGCGCGTAGCCGGATTCGTCAGAATTCGGAGTCGGGTGCTAATTCTGCCCGAAGTCTCACGACTTCGGCTACAACTCAACGTCTCACCAGGACTCGCGCAGAGTATAGCCCGCAGTGTCAGTGAGCACTCGGAGGGCTGACGCCCTGCCGCTCGCCGGAAGAGTCGCCGCCGTGATCAGTTGGACGCCCCAGCCTTCGGCTGACGCCAGCCTGTGGCTTCGATGCGTTTAAGTTCTGAATCGATATCAGTCCCCTGGTAAAACGAAAGCCACCCTCGCAGGTGTTGCGTTTCACCAGGAGCACAATCCGGAAACTTCGGGTCGGAATGCAGACACGGACAGGGAGCATTTCCCCAGGCACGGTGAATGGGATCCCAGCTGCTGATGATCCAGCGCGTCCCATCACTTGATCCGGCCACGGCATAGCCATCTGCAAATTTCTTGTTGTCGTTTGTCTGTTGATCGAAGCCGTCGGCCCCCTTGAGCATCACACAGTTCTGAACTCGGAGATCGCTGATCGGCTCAATCGTCCCATTCTTCAGAAACATGGTCAGGGCGATATGGTCAGACATCACGCTCGCCGTAGTACCGAATTCGATCCCATTGGGCAGACGACGCTGCATTTGAAAACCGCCGTCGTCCATGTGCTGCCACTCCAGTTGCTCCAGCGTGGTGCCCTGGAGATCCCAGATCGTCTTCACATGCGAGTGCGCCAGATACGTGAGCCCCAGATTTGACCAGATCGCTTCTGGAACGTCCATCACGACATAGCTGTGATCATCCCATGGACAGAAAACGCTCAGTTTCGTTTCACGTTGCGGTTCGACAGCACCGTCCAGAAACCCAATCCGCGGATGCCGACCGCCAGGATAGGGCAATAGCAGCAAACGATCGGCTGCTCGCGGTGGTCGGCTGGCGTCGGAGATCTTGAATTCCCGCAGCCTGGCCTTGAGCTGAGCTGCGTCCAACCCCGTGACTTGTTCCATTTCTGCCATCGAATACCGATGATGCCAGACCATATTTTCAAGCCAGGCACGGAGTTCCGCGTCATTGGGGGCAACGCGAAGCTGCCCATCGCCCGCATAACTTGAATGAGCACCCGCGATGAGTGCGCACAACATCAACAGGACATAACTTCTGTGCATGGTAAATTTGACCGTAAATTTGACCAGTCGTTTCAGGTTTCGGTTGCCTGTGACGACCACCATTCGGCGGACAGACAGTCGGCTGCCAATTGCTGAATGAAACCTTCGGTCTCTGGGGTCATGGCGGTAATGATGGTTGGCAGCGACACGATGGCGATGCGATCCAGGGGAACGCGGTCACTGTCGGCTTGAACATCCGAAGTACCCCGATCCATCGTTGGACTCGCTGCAGCTTCAGTAACCGAGTCAGTCTGAACGTCCCCGGTTGTGGGCAGCAGTGCGGTCAGCAATTCGAGGACTTCGCCTGCGGATTGTTCCACGTCATTCAACACGACGGTAAAGTCAACGGGTGTGCTCCACGGCAGCGTCGTACCGTCCGCTTTGACCGCTCGAACCCAGACACGATAGCTTCCTGCCGGCAGTGGCTCTGCTGGTGCAAATGTTGTCTGTGTGATGCCGCTGGTGCGAATGTAGTCGAAATTTCCGCCGACCTGGGCGATCCAGATGTCGTACGATTTCGCGTCAGCCACCGATGTCCATGTAACATTCGGAATGGGAAGCACATTGGAGTTCGCCAACGGCAACGTGATGATAGGACTACCGCCAGTGGCTTCAAACAAGAATGGAGTGCTCCAGTTCGTCAATTTGCCGGTAGTGCTCACCGCCCGGACCCAGACCGTGTATTTGCCTGGCTGGAGATCCTGTTCAAACTGATAAAAGTTAACCGATGATGTTGTCAGCAGGTACGGGGATTTCCCGTTTGCAATTTCGACCCACACGTCGTAGCGGGCCGCTTTGTCGATTGGCGTCCATTCGACGGTTGGACGGGCAGCGGTCACAATTCGTCTGTTTGGATCATTGGTTTCAATTCCCGTCGGGCCAGTGATGGCGAGAAACGGGATCGTCGAAAAATTGCTCTTCAAGCTCCAGTAACCGACGGTCTCCGGTCGCCCTGCGGTCCGCCGATGCGCACGAACCTCGAATACATAGTTGCCAGCCGCAAGTGCTTTCGGAACCTGATATGAGGTGCCGTAGCGGTAGGACAAATTGAGCACTGGCGTGCCGGAAATCCCCGCGGTGGACAGCACGACATCATAGTCAGTCGCACCAGGCACTGCCTGCCATTCCAGCAAGGGCGGATTCTGAAAACTTGGCCCGACCGGACGAGTGATCTTCACGGGAGGTGCGACTTCAAAATCAAACGCCGTACTCCAAGCTGACGTTCGTCCGCCATCGTCCAGTGATCGCACGAAAACTCGATAATTCCCCATCAGCAGGTCATCCGTCAGCGTGTAACTACGCACTTCCTGACGCAGGACATCGCCATTACCGTCCGGCTGCGTGTTACCGTCGGCATCCAGGATAGGTGTATTGTTTGCTACTGGAATCATCTTCGATGTCAGGGTTGTCTGATCGCTGAAGAAAATCTCGAATCTGAAGGCCCCGGGCGGACTTGTCCACGTAATCGTAGGTTTCGTCTCGACCAGCTTCTGCGGCGTAGCGGGTTGCGACAGATTCACAGGACCTGTCACGGTGGGCACGACCTGCACGACAAATTCTGTGGGTACCGACCATGGCGATGACGGGGCGTTGGCAAAGTTCGCTCGTACCCAGACACGAGTCCGGCCAAGATTGAGGTCGTCTACCGGAGTGAAGTTCGTTCCTTGGATATTGTACTCGACAAACTGGGCCATACGCTGCTCAGCGTCGGTCACCCACAAGTCATAGCTTGTCGCATTGTCAACGGCTTCCCACGTGAATGTGGGAGTCGCATCATTGACTGTGCCTGTCGGTGACAGCACTGTCATGAGCGAACGAACTTCGAGTGACTCAACAGCCGCCGGAGCCTGCAAGCTGGACCTGCTGCGACGGGATCTTGATTTGCCTGAGACGGATTCAAACTTCATGGTCTGCTCTGCCAATTTGCTCGACGGGCGGGTGAAGAATGTGATCGACGAGCCAGGTACCGCAGCAGCAACCACACGCCGAACGATTGTGGAAGTGCCAGCGTTCCGAAGAAACACTCGTCTCGTCAATTTATCGCCAGGAAGGAAATCGTGTTTTGACGGAAGACTCCCTGCAACCGGAAGAACACGAAAAACACGCCCTTCACGCACGGTGCCAATTCACTAACCGAAAGACCCGCGTCAGTTTTCCTCCTTTGACATTGGTCTTTCGACCAGCAGATACTGCCGGATCGCTATCTAAGACGAATGCAGCGGACTGTCCTAACATGCGTTCCACTGTTCTCCGACCCGCGAACAGCCTATGTCTGCCGGTGCTGTCGAATTCGACTGTTTGACTATCGACAGTCCCAGGGCCGGATGGGGTCTTCAATGAGAAAGGCAAACTGCCGAACTAAGGACCGCTCGAGAAATAACTGTCTCTTTTTATACCCCTCACCCTGCCCTCTCCCCTTCCAGGGGAGAGGAGGATGCGGTCAATCATTTCTCGAACGGTCCTAAGCGAGAATTCCTTCCACCAGCTTCCCATGCACGTCCGTCAATCGATAACGCCGACCCTGAAATCTGTACGTCAGTCGTTCGTGATCAATGCCCAGCAGGTGCATGATCGTGGCGTGCAGGTCGTGGATGTGCAGTCCATCAGTCGCGATGTTGTATCCGAACTCATCCGTGGCACCGTACACGGATCCTGCCTTTATGCCGCCACCAGCCATCCAGATGCTGAAACAGCGAGGATGGTGATCGCGTCCAAAGTTGGGTGAAATTTTCCCCTGGCAGTAATTCGTGCGTCCGAACTCACCGCCCCACACGACCAGCGTGTCTTCCAGCAATCCGCAGCGTTTCAAATCTTTCACCAACGCTGCGGCCGGCCTGTCTGTTTCTTTGCAAATTGCCGGCAACGCTCCGGGAAGTCCGCCGTGATGATCCCAGTCCTGATGATACAGCTGGATGAATCGCACGCCGCGTTCAGCCAGTCGGCGGGCCTGCAGACAGTTTGCCGCGAAAGTGCCGGGCGTTGACACATCCGGCCCGTAATCATCCAGCACAGACTGCGGCTCGCTGGAAATATCCGTTGCTTCCGGCACACTCGTCTGCATCGACCAGGCCATCTCGTAGTGATCGATCCGACTTTGAATTTCATTGTCGGGTGTTCCTTCCAACTGATGCTGATGCAGTTCCCTGAGTCGATCCAGCAGCATCCGACGACTCTCACTGCTGACACCACCGGGATTGCCCAGATACAGAACTGGATCTTTTGCCGCTCGAAAGAGCACGCCCTGATGCCGAGTCGGCAGGAACCCACTTCCCCACAAGTGAGCGCCCAGCGGCTGGCCACCCTTGTCCTTCGTAATCAGGACGACAAACGAAGGCAGATTGGCGTTATCCTGCCCAAGCCCATAGCTCAGCCACGCCCCCATGCTCGGACGTCCGGCGATCTGAGTCCCCGTCTGAAGAAACGTCACGCCCGGCCCGTGATTGATCGCTTCTGTGTACATCGAATTCACGACGCATAAGTCATCGGCGATACTGGCGGTGTGCGGCAGCAGCTCACTGAACCAGGCACCACTCTGACCATGTTGAGTGAACTTAAACGGTGAACCGACCAATGGAATAGAAGACTGATTGCCGGACATTCCCGTCAGTCGCTGAGTCCCCCGGACCGAATCCGGCAGTTGCTCGCCATTCATCTGATTTAACAGCGGCTTGTAATCCAGCAGGTCCAACTGCGACGGCGCACCGGACATGAAAAGATAAATGATGCGTTTGGCCTGCGGCGCGAAATGCGGCTCACCCAGGACTCCGTGATCCTGCGCTTCCGCCGCGCCTGCATCCTGCGCCAGCATGTCCGCCAGCGCGATACTGCCCAGCCCGATGCCGGATCCCGTGAGGAAATTTCGTCGCGTATTGATCGTGGGGAAGAAGTTCATTGCAATGCAATCCGCTGTCGCCGGTCTCAGAATCAAGGGATTCGAATCGCCACCTGGCTCGCAGCCGTTTCAAGACGGGTCCAAATCGGAGATCTATCAACGACGAATGTACACGAACCGACACCGGGAGAAAAGAATCCCTTTACCGCCACCCTCGAATTTCAGTTCTTCCGATGCGATGCACTGCTTCAACGCACGGACGACGGCAACGGATGGTTCGTGAATTGCCTGTCCCAGGACACCGGCTCTGGGAAACTCAGCGGCGTTGTGTCTTATCCCCAGGCACCGGCCAAACCAATGTTCAGTTTGTTCTCTGTGCGCTTCACTTCTCTGCTATTTTCTTTCACCGTTTCCACGACTTACGCTGAACCAATACAGTTCAGCCGTTCCGTTTTCATCTGATTCCGAATCGGACTCTTTGCAATGCCCTCATTTGCTGCACGCCGAACAGTTCTGGCCATGATCTTCTTGCTGGGTGTTGCCATCGTGTTGCCATTGTTTTTACGACGAATGACTTCAGGCGACAACTCTCTGGTCGTTTACTGTGCTCATGACTCAGTGTTTGCTGAGTCCATCATTCGGCGATTTGAGCAGGATTCGGGCGTGACAGTTCACGTACGGTATGATGCAGAGGCGAATAAATCGTTGGGGCTC
This sequence comes from Candidatus Kuenenia stuttgartensis, assembly GCA_945861465.1. Taxonomy (GTDB): domain Bacteria; phylum Planctomycetota; class Planctomycetia; order Planctomycetales; family Planctomycetaceae; genus SXXK01. The sequence continues at coordinate 1,788 of CAMAVB010000203.1, read as the reverse complement.
ACCAACCTGCTGTTGGCAGAGAAGGCCCGGCCCAGATGTGATGTGTTCTGGAACAACCAAACGCTCGGCACCATTCGACTCAAGAAGGACGGGATCCTCGCCGCATGTGATGCATCGCTCTTCCAGCGCATTCCGGCTCAGTTCAAAGATCCTGACCACCAATGGGCTGGTTTCGCCGCGCGACTCCGGGTGTTTATTGTGAACACTGATAGAATTCAGCAGCCGACAGAGGAGATCATTGCTGAAGCGCTTAAAGCAGATTCGCTTTCGTCCGCAGCAATTGCGATTCCGCTCTTTGGGACAACGCTGTCGCACTACACCGTCCTCTGCGATCAGATGGGCCTTGACGGACTGAAGAAGTGGCATCAGTCGCTGCATGATCGGGGCATTCGCGAAGCTCGCGGTAACGGGGCAGTGAAGGATTTAGTCGCCGAGGGAGCATGTGATTTCGGATTCACAGATACCGATGATGCATTCGCCGCAATTGATGACGGAAAACCGGTCACAATGCTCCCTGTGAGACTGGACACCGGAAACACGATCTGTCTGCCTAACAGCGTGGCCATGATCCGCAACTGTCCGCATCCGGACGAAGCACAGAAGTTCATTCAGTTTCTGCTGTCCGAAGATGTTGAGATCGCGCTGGCGAACTCGGCGTCGCGTCAGATTCCTCTGGGACCGGTGAATCAGGATCGGCTGCCTCCAGAGTTTGTCGAACTCGCCGATTGGGCGGCGCAGGGCGTGTCACTTGACGGAGCTGCAGAGCATGATCAGGAAGTGCTCAACTGGTTATCGAGTGAATACACGGAGCAATAAGGACTGATGGAGAAATAAGTGGGGCACGATTCCATCGTGCCAGGCACGTTATCAACGTGACCCACGTCCGAAAGACGACAGTTGTTTCTACGCCGGTCCTAAGCAGGTTCACCGACAAATGAAGTGCGCGACATAGAAACCGGGGAGTTATTGTGTGACGGCGAACTCAGTACAGATCGGCCCATCAACTCCATTCAACGCGAAGGCACCCGCGACGTCGCCCGCAACTTCGAGCACTACTCTCTCGACGCGATCCTCGCCGGTTGTCGATTCCGGCCAGGAAGTGAACCACTATTCCGGTCTGGATTGTACCAGTCGGCTGGTTGGGGAGTGGAGTTTTTGATTGGCCAGATTCGCAGCCTCGGTGCCGATCCGGGATTTGTTGACAGCGTGATTGAGCAGATTGGCAGCGTCGATGTCGATGAACTTGCTGGTCTCCGCGATACGGATAGAGATTCGGGATCGCAATATCGAACCGCCGGATCGGGACGTCATTGAACATGCGCTGCAGGAATTTGATCCGGTGTGGAACGCCTTGTCGCCACGGGAACAGGAGCGTGTGCTGAAGTTGCTGGTGCAGCGTGTGGACTACAACGGGGAGTCGGGGCAGGTGGACATCACATTCGAGCCCGACGGGTTCGAGGTTTTTTTGGAACAGGCTTCTGAAGAGAGGGCAGTGGCATGAAGGCAGGAGTCAAGGTATCCGCGAACGTGCGGTTTGAGACGCGTCGGAAAGGAACCCGGTGTTTTGCACGGACGCCGGAAACAACGCCACAGGAGGCCCCGCGCGGCCGTCTGCCACGTATCACGCGGTTGATGGCCCTGGCGATTCACTTTGATCGGCTGATTCAGTCGCGGGCGGTGAAGAACTATTCGGAGCTGGCGCGGCTCGGGAATGTAACGCGGGCGAGGATCACCCAGATTATGAATCTGCTGATGCTGGCTCCGGAGATTCAGGAGGAGATTTTGTTT
>CAMAVB010000202.1 GCA_945861465.1 Candidatus Kuenenia stuttgartensis | reverse complement strand
CACGGACCCGAATGAACGATGATAAACCCACTGTTGCGCTCCTTCGCTTTGAGTGTGTACTCAGGACTGATACGGGGGAGCGCAACAGATTTTCATTTTCCCCGCAAACCCAATCCTCCTAAATTCCGGCCATTGCATCAGGCCAGGGTAATTGTCTCCTTCCTGAACATATTCTTTTCCTGCCCACGGTTTCGTCTTCATCACTGAAAACCACTCGCCCTGTGTCACCTCCGTCACACCCATATAAAACGGTTTGCTGATGCGAACGCGATGCTGAGGGCCTTCAGCTTCGCTGCGATCGGACTCATCCGCCGGGGAACCCATCAAAAACTCGCCCGCAGGGATCAGCTTCAACTTCATACCAATCCTGTTTGTGATCAGGTCGGTTTGCAGCCTGATCTGCAGGTCCACAATTCCCGAATTGATATACGTGACTGTCTGTTTGCTCCGGCCCATCGTCTTTTCCGACACCATGGACTGGACCGTCGGATTGATTTTTTCGGCCAGAGTTCCTGCACCCACAGAACCCTGTGCAGCCAGTGGAATCACCTGATCCAGAAGCGCTTTCGTAAACGCTCCGTGCTTCCAGTCGTCGTGTTCAAACGCCTGCTCGTTGCGGGAACACGCAAACAAGGCTGCTGTGCCGTCCGGCAGGTCGGCAGTTGTCAAATTGCTGCCAAACGCATTTCGGCCACGAGCCGCACTGGGGTCTTCTCGACAGCAATCGGCAAGGATGATCTTGTTTCTCGCAGGGGACCGGCTGAGTGCATCCAGCACGCTGCGCATGGAAATCATCGACTCCGGATCCGGCTCCTGCATGAGCTGCCCCTTTTTGTCCCGAACTGTCTTTTTCTGACTGTCCGTGACATCCCGTGTGGTCGTGTCAAACGGGCCGAAGTAGCCATCCTCACCATACTGGACTCCATGCCCAAACATGCCAATCAGCACCACGCCGTCCGCATTGCCTTCCTTGCCGAACTGCCTGAGAGCCGACTCAACCGCCGCCTTCGTCGCGGCTTTGCCACGCAGGACGGTGACCGAATACCCCGCCTGTTTCAGCAGGTCGGCGACGGCCACGGCGTCGTCTTCAGGGAACTTCAGCGGACTGGAATTCATCCGTGCGTGATTATATTTCGACACGCCGATCAGCAGGGCGTACTTTTCGGCCGCGCTGGCCTGAATCGACAGCCCAGTCACAAGCAACAGGATGAAAAATCGCGCGATGGTCTTCATCAGACGGGCTCCCGAAACTCATCAATGTGAAATGAGACCCTGCAACGTGCATCCGCTACGTTGAATCCGGATCGCCTCAGTGTACCGACCGGAAAGCAGGATCGCCATACTCCTGAGAACGACCGACGTGAATAAATCTTCCGCAAGATTTCGCTGGCACACGGAGAGCGGGGGATGTCAATCCCCTGATTGCGATTTCCTGAGATTCTGCGATTCGCTGAGGCTCCTTGTACAACGTTTTCCCCGATTCGAATCGTACATTGCGCGTGACATCAGGGGACTGACGTCCCCCGCTCGCCGGCGCATGGCACGCAAGGGTGCTATACGGGTGTTATGGCACATTGCTGTAACGGATGGCGATGTTGACAACGGGCGTTTCACGTCGCTGCATTTCTTTGACTTCGTACGCCACGTCCAGGGGTTCACCAGTTCCGACTTCGCCGAAGCTGCGGGAACACAGGTGCTGGCCGACCGGAACAGCCTCAAAAAACTGAACATTGATCACGCCTCGGGAACTGCGACTCTTGCGAGCGGTGGCTGCTCCTTTGCCGAGTTCGTTGATCACGAACTGAAAGACGTTGTTCTCCGCCGTTTTCGTCGTTCGCAGCCAGCCGGGGATCACATGGCTGCCAGGAGTGTTGCCGCTGGCTCGCGGTACGAGGTAGCCTTCGTACTTGATGTCGTCTGCATTGAAGGCATTCAGGACATCGAGCCCGTCGATTGACACACTTACTGAGGCATCGCAGGTGTTGTCGAAGCTGTACGGCACAATGACGAATGTGTCTTCGATGCTCAGGTCAACAAAGGCCATGCCGTTCACACTTCGCGGAACAACGGGCTCAAACGGTCCGGTGCCTCCTTCGCTCCGCAGGATTTCCACGGCGTAGTGTGCGTTGCCTTTTGCCTGAATGCGGGATTTGTCTCGCACTGTGAATGCTGGATCTTCGAACGCCCTCCTGACCTCGTCATTCCGCTTCTTCACCTCCTTGTCGTCCGGCGGAGCAATGGTTGTTCCGGTGATCCTGGCAATATCAGCCGAGTTGTTGATCTCGCGAGTGATCGTCTGCAGCACCCGTCGTTGTCGATTCACGACCTTCAATACGACCTGAATGACCTGCAGGTCTTTGTTTTCGCTGGCCTGACCAGGCACAAAATCAAATTCGCCACTGATGATCAGTTCCGAGTTTTCATCCAGGAGATCCTTGGCCAGTTCACGAAATCCCGTCTCAAACTGCACCTCGAAACTGCTGTCGGGCAGATTGTTTGCACTGAATTTTCCCAGACGCAGTTTGCGGCCTTTCAAATCCGAGTCGGCGCTCATTTTTTCTTTGAGCTCTTCAACAGCCGATACAAGCTGACCATTGAAATTCATGTCAACCGTGCGGTCCTGGGCGATTACGTTCATGCTCGCCATCAGTAACATGATGGTCGTGATAAATCTTGTTGCAATATGGTTCATGATCGGATCTCTTTTTTGTGAGGTTTTGGATTGAGACTGGTTGGGCGGTGGTTTATCAGGGGACTGACGTCCCCCGCTCGCCGTGCGCTGGCGAGCGGGGCATGTCAATGCCCTGATGTCGCGTGCGATGCACGACACGACACGACACACAGGAATCGCAGGAAACACAGGAAGCACAATCAGGGGACTGACGTCCCCCGCTCGCCGGAGTCACTCTTTTTCAGGCATCGGTTACCTTGGATCAAAGCCCAGTTGTCGGGCGGTTTGTTTCATCAATGGAAAAGCAGCTGGTGATTCCCAGGCGGCACGTTTGATCGTACCCCCGTCTCGCAGCAAAACTCGCAGGCCAAGCTCACGCAGTTTCGGATCGGCCTCAATGGATCCTCGAAGACGAGCGGCTTCGACATGCAGTTCTGCCGCCACCGTTTCCAGTGACATGGGTTCCAGATGATAGCGGCGGGAAACTTCACCGACTGGTTCCGGCAACGATTCGACCGTCTCGCCGTGGACGAACGGTTCGATCGCCCGTTGCAGCGAATTCACGAATGTCCGGCGATCCTGTTCCAGCCATTTGCGGAAGTCGTCGTTTTCCGGATACAGCCGTCGCACATGATCGCGTGCATCGTTCACCGCTCCCGAGAACAACCGGACTTCGTCATCGGGAGATTCAATCATGCCGACTCGATGACAGGCAATACACGACACGCCGGCCACGATCTGTTCATTGCCGGATGTCTTCAGTGAATCTCCCACGACTTCGATCGGCCCGGCGTCAATGCGATTGCCTTTCGCATCCACCAGCAGATAGCCCTGCAGGCCATTGGGCAGGCTGAATATGATTTCGCCACCGTCGTGTTCAAAGGCCAGATCATTGAACGGGTTGTCATGGAACTTTGGTCCCAGTGGGAATTCGGACAGGATCGCCGTGCGATTGCTGGATTTGAAGTCGTAACTCTTCCAGTAGAAGCCGCCGGATTTCAGCGGATGCCGTTCGATCAGCCGGTTCTGACCGGAGACGCCGCTTTCCGTGTATCCGGACCGCACCGCTTTGCCTGACAGAAAATTCCTGATGACGTCCACACCCAGATAGTGTTCCAGATCGGCATCGGTCATGGATTTGGGATTGGCAGGATTCTTTGGGTCAGCACGTCGCGGGACAAGTTCCGGCAGTTCCAGATCAAACAGCAGCGAGTAGTACAGCGGCGGTTTACTGGCCACGGCAATCATCCAGTCGGCTCGCACGACGACCGGACTCTGATCGCGGCGCATGTCGCTGATGTCGTCATCAATGTCCTTCAGCGAGGAATCGTCCAGCGAGCCGTAAGACAGTGCGTACGGATACGATTTCAGCATGGCGTTCCAGTGATCCCGGGTCCATCCCAGACTCGCGATGTCCACCGCGTAAATCGTTTGTTCCGGGTTGATGGCTTTCGGTTCAACCAGCACAGCTTCCCAGCTCAGGCTGTTCAGGACTTTGGCCAAAGCGATCCGAGTCGTCTGCAGCGTCCCCGTATCGACTTTGGGATCGTTGTGCAGATGGCTCATCCTGAAGTAACGCAGGTTGGGCCGATCATCGCGGCTGGCATCCTGCAGGTGCTTCTGGATGGCCAGTAGTTCGGATTTCAACTCGATCACCGGTCGAGGCTCCGGCGCTGGAATCGGTGCGGCTCCGGCAGCAATCCAGTTCTTGATCGCCTCCACATCTTCTGCCGATGGGCGAGGCAACTGAGGGCGGTTTTTCGGCGGCATGCGACCGCTGAACATTGCGTTGAACAGTTCAGAATTCCCGTGATCCCCGGCAACGACCACTCCTTCGTCGGCCAATGAACCGATGTCCAGAACGTTAAAGGCATAACCAGATTCGGAACCTGTGCCTTTGTGACATCGGACGCAATTCTGTCGCAGGATTTCCCCGGCACGAATTGCGAGCTTCGGATCCGCCTCAGGTTTTGCATCCTGAGCCTGAATGTTCAATGCAAAGCCGCACATCAGAGCGGCAACGAAGAGTCTGGACATGGTGGATACCCCCAACAGGACAGCAAGACACTGGACTCACACAATCCGAGAACGACCAGCGATCACGCATCTTCCCGTGATTTGGAGAAAAATCTATGAACTCCCGCAAAGCGACCGCGTTCTGGCGAGCGGGGGACGTCAGTCCCCTGATGTCACGCGCGTCGAGCGGTTGGTAAACGCACAGAAACGCAATCAGGGGATTCACATCCCCCGCTCGCCGGGGAATTCGCAACAAATTCGGGAAGAATTCTGGTGTCCCGTCGTTTACGACTCTATGGCGAGGCGTATTTTGCTGCGTTACACTGGCACCAGGTTCGTCCCTCGACATTTTTTCGTGGGTTTCGCGCATTTCGTGGTTCTCCCCTGCGATTCCGGTTCCTCGCAATTTCGTCGCGTCGGGAATCAACGATGCGGGACATCGTGGCACATTAATAAGTTTAAGGAACCAGCATCATGAAACCTGTACATCGATTAATCTGTCTGGTCCTGACATTCAGCCTCTCCCTGCAGACCGACGCGGCGGAAAAATACGCTTTGCTCATCGGTGTGTCGAAGTATGAGCACGCTCAAATGAACCGTACGCCGCTGAAGTTTCCGGAAGCGGACGCCATGGCCGTGGGTGAACTTCTGGAGAAATCCGGGTACACGGTGGTGTTGCTGCTGGGAAAGCAGGCGACACAAACGGCAATCCAGAATGCACTGAACAAAGCCAAATCTGAAGGCACGTCGGAAGGAATTGTTTTGATTGGCATGTTTGGGCACGGCGTCCAATACGGCAACGATGCGTACTATGGGCCCTTCAACACAAAGATTCGGGAAGTGAAGGATTCTCAGGGGAACCTGATTCGGGACAAATCGGGTGAACTGAAGCTGGAGCCCGATCCAGCGACAATGATTGCGATGCGATCGATCCTTGATGTACTCACGGTCTGCGGAGCGGACAGCAAGATTCTTCTGGCCGACTGTTGCCGGGACGATCCCAGTGCGGCTCGGGGTCGGGCATTTGGCAGCAACCTGCAGAAGGAGGGCTTGCCGCGTGGCATGGCGGCGTTGTTTGCGTGTTCGGAAAACGAGCAGGCGTTTGAGAGCGATGAATGGGGCCACGGAGCGTTTACGAAAGCTCTGCTGGACGAATGCACGGGAGCCAGTGACGTTACGGCCAACACGCTGTCTGACGCATTGTATCGTCGAGTCGGCAGTCTGGTGAAAGACAAGACGAATGGCCGCTCGAAGCAGACGGTGAATGGCATCGTCAACGGCTTTGTGGATCTGCACCTCGTGCCATCGGCGCTGCCGGACCTGATTACAAACAGTATCGGGATGAAGCTGAAGCTGATTCCGGCCGGTGAAAGTCTGATGGGCAGCAGCGATGGGGATGTGGCGGCTGCGTTGAGAGCAGATCCCAATTTGAAGGAAGACAATCTGAAAGCTGAGCGACCACAGCATCGCGTGAAGATCAGCCACGGGTTTTACGCTGGTGTTTATGAAGTGACACAGGGAGAATATGAAGCCGTCATGGGAAGCAATCCGAGTTGGTTTTCGACGTCCGGCATTGGCAGCGGCAAGGTGAGCGGTCTGAAGACAGATCGTTTTCCGGTGGAGAGCGTTTCGTGGTACGACGCGATTGCGTTCTGCAACAAGTTGAGCCAGCGTGACAACCTTGCGCCGTACTACAGTCTGACGTCCGTGGAACGTGAGCGGGGTTCGATCAAATCAGCGACGGTGACTTTGGCGAGCGGGGGACGTCAGTCCCCTGATTCCTCCGGCTACCGTCTTCCAACCGAGGCTGAATGGGAATACATGTGCCGAGGCGACACCACATCAGCTTACTGGTTTGGCAATATTCTTAACGGTGACAAGGCAAACGTGGACGGGAATTATCCGTATGGGACGACGAACAAGGGGGCGTATTTGGAACGCCCGACAACGGTAGGTTCGTTCGGCGCAAACCCGTTTGGACTGCATGATGTTCATGGCAACGTATGGGAGTGGTGTTTCGACGTGTACGACGAGAATGCTTACGGCTCTCGCAGCGGGACAACAGTGGATCCAATTTTGACGAGTGGTTCGGAATATCGTGTGTTGCGTGGGGGTTCGTGGAACCTCGGTTCCAGGCTCGCTCGCTCAGCCGTTCGCGACTGGAACTCGCCCGGCTTCCGTTACTACTACTTCGGTTTCCGGGTGGTTCGTTAGCGTAGCCTGAGGACTCCGTAGCAGCTGGACCCCTTTACTGCGTTACTGCTGTTCGCAAAGCCAGCGAAGCTGGCGCGCGAGTTTGAAATTTGGCGAGCGGGGGACGTCAGTCCCCTGATTGCGATTCTGCGTTTCATTGCGATTCCCCGTGATTCACCGCGTCTCTCTGCGACCCGGTCGCTCATCGCGCGTGACATCAGGGGACTGACGTCCCCCGCTCGCCGGAACTTTTGACTCAACAGGAAAAACGCATGCCCAAAGCCGAAACCGAACTGGTCATTATTGAAAAGACTCACGAACTGCTGGTTTGGACTCTGAAGCACATCGAGAAATTTCCCCGCAACCATCGCTATGGAGTGGGGCTCCGTCTTGAGCAGCGTATCACAGACGTCTTGGAGTTGTTCCTGAAGGCAAAGTACTCGCGCGATCGAATGGCGACGCTCCAGGATGTCAATCTGGAACTGGAATACCTGCGGTTTCAGTACCGTGCTGTCAAGGACATTGGCTGCCTGTCGATCGACAGTTACGGATCGGCTGCTCGTTTCGTAAATGAGATCGGCAAGCTCCTCGGCGGATGGATCAAACAAAGTGGAACGGGGTCCGGACAACTCCACGGAGCCTGAGCCGGATCAAAAAGGACTTTCGAGTGAAGAGGTACGGAAACCTGTGGCCGGAACTGATCCGCTTTCCCAATCTGCTGAGGGCCGCCCGCAACGCCGGCCGCGGTAAGCGACACCAGGCCAATGTGGCACGCTTCGGTTTTCGCCTTGAGTCGGAACTGGTGCAGTTGCAGGATGAGCTGGCCTCACGAACATACCAGCCGGGGCAGTACCGGACGTTCGAGATCTTTGAGCCCAAACGACGCATGATCAGTGCCGCTCCGTTTCGGGATCGGGTCGTGCATCATGCTCTGTGCAACGTGCTCGAACCAGCCTTCGAGACGACTTTTGTGTTCGACAGTTACGCGTGCCGCAAAGGAAAAGGAACACACGCGGCCGTGGATCGAGCCCAGCGGTTTGCTCGCAAGAATGCGTTTGTACTGAAGTGCGACCTGCAAAAGTTCTTTCCGACGGTCGATCACCAGATCCTCAAGCAGATTATCCGTCGTAAGATCAAGGATTCGCAGGTCTTGTGGCTCGTTGATACGATCATTGATGCGTCCAATGACCAGGAGACGGTGGATGGGTGGTTTCCGGGCGATAACCTTTTCACGCCACTGGATCGCCGTCGAGGATTACCGATCGGAAACCAGACGAGTCAGTTCTTCGCTAACGTGCTCTTGAATCCGCTCGATCACTTTCTGCAGGATCATCTGCGGGTTGCCGGGTATGCTCGATATGTGGATGATTTCGTCGTGTTTGGAAACGACAAGCAGGAACTCACCGCCATTCGGGAGCAGTGTCGCAGTTTTCTGCACGGCATGAGGCTGCGATTGCATCCGAAAAAGTCGGTGATTTCCCGCACGCAGGACGGGTTTCCGTTTCTCGGGGTTCGAGTTTTCCCAGATCATCGTCGACTGCCACGACAGAATCTCGTTCGTGCCCGCCGTCGATTGCAGGCGATGCAGCAGGCATTTGCGCGGGGCGAGATCACACTACCGCAGATTCGGCAGCGACTGATGAGCTGGCACGGCCACGTCATGCACGCGGACGCCGCTCGCTTGTGCGAAGATCTTCTGAGCACGACAATCTTCTCGCGACAGCCAACCTCACGGTAGCTTTCGCAAAGGGACGTGCGGGAATCGTGTGTTGCGTGGGGGTTCGTGGAACAACAATTCCAGGAACGCACGCTCAGCCAATCGCAACAGGAACACGCCCGACAACCGTAACAACAACAACGGTTTCCGGGTGGTTCGTTAGCGTAGCCTGAGCACTTCACCGACTCGGAGATTCGCCGAGTTGCTGCCGGAATTCTGTGGTTTACGGATCACAGAAGTGAGCAGAAGTGCAGTCCACCGTGCTGCCCTGAGTCGCAGTGTTTCGCTTACGGGCGAAAACGCTGCGGCCAAAAGACGATAGTCGCCGCGGGGACTGGTAGGTTCGCCGAACGCCCCCGCGGTGGCGTTTTTATACTCTCAGTCAACCAAACATTACCATGCCACCACATCAACCAGAATCACTCATAATCTGCGATCGGTACTGGCTGCTTAGGACTGAGACAGAAATAAGTGGGGCACGATTCCATCGTGCCGGGCACGTTATAAACGTGCCCCACGTCCAAAAGACGACAGTTATTTCTGCGCCGGTCCTTACATGGACGATGTACGGCAACTGGTTGCCCGGCGACAAACGCGGATTCGTCAGCAACGTCCGTGATAGCGAAGGCCCGGAAATCCGCCACAACGTTCCGGGCACTGAATATGATGCCGACATACCGAATCTGGAAAACCATGCTTTCGGTCGATTGATCGGCGATCCCGTGCGAATGGATGTGCCGCAGGCGGAGGCGTTGTTTGGTCAGTTTGAGGAGACGGCCGCGTATCGCGGCTGGAGGCTCTTTGCCGTTGGGATCATGGCCAATCATTGCCACGTTGTGATTGGTGTCCCTGGCGATCCTGAACCCCAAAAACTGTTGCAAAGTTTGAAGAGTTACGGCAGCCGCGCATTGAACCGCCATTGGGCACGACCTGAAAGCGGAACATGGTGGACAGAGTCGGGCTCGAAACGCAAACTGCTCGACGATGCCGCCGTCCTTGCAGCGATCCATTATGTGGTGGATCAGGGGTATCCGTTACTCATCTGGACGACCGCAGTTCCGGAATTGAATTTGAATGGAGGAAGAATCATCTGGGGCGAGCAGTGGATGTCAATCCCCTGATGTCACGCTGGATGAGCGGCCGGGTCGCAGAGAGACGCGGTGAATCACTGGGAATCGCAATGAAACGCAGAATCGCAATCAGGGGACTGACGTCCCCCGCTCGCCGGGGCGGAAATCGCAATCAGGGGAGTGACGTCCACTGCTCGCCGGGGCGGAAATCGCAATCAGGGGATTGACATCCCCCGCTCGCCAAAAATCAAACTCGCGCGCCAGCTTCGCTGGCTTTGCGAACAGCAGTAAAGCAGTAAAGGGGTTCAGTTGTTACGGAGTCCTCAGGCTACGCTAACGAACCACCCGGAAACCGAGGTAGAAACGGAAGACGGGCGAGTACCAGCCGCGAAAGGCTGAGCGTGCGTCCCAGGAACAGTCGTTCCACGAACCCCCACGCAACACACGATATTCCGAGCCACTCGTGGAGACGGGATCCACCGTCACGCCACTACGAGATGCATACACCTTCTCATCATAGACGTCCTGACACCACTCATGCACGTTACCGTGCATGTCAAACAGGCCGTAAGGATTTGCCTTCTTGGTTCCCACCAAGTGCGAGTATTTCTCGCCAATGTCCCACGCGTTCTCGTCATACCATGCGTAATTCTTCAATTGCTCCGCATCAGATCCAAAACTGTACGACGTCGACTTTCCTCCGCGGCACGCGTACTCCCATTCCGCTTCCGTCGGCAAACGATATGTCACACCCTCTTTCAAACTCAGTCGCTTGCAGTACTCCACTGCATCCTCCCAGCTCACGTACACCGCTGGGTAACCGTCTCCCTCATTCACGTACTCTTTCCCCGCCCAGGGCTTCGTCTTCATCACTGAATACCACTCTCCCTGTGTCACCTCTGTCACACCCATGTAAAACGCTTTGCTGATCCGAACGCGGTGCTGTGGACCTTCATCGTCCTCGCGATCTGCCTCGTCCGCTGGTGAACCCATCACAAATTCGTCCGCCGCAATCAGCTTCAGCTTCATCCCGATGCTGTTCGTGATTTCTGACGCGGTCGATTTGATGCGGATCTGAAGATCGACCACACCGTTCACAATCGGATTGACTGTCTGCGTCGATCGACCGTTTGTCTTCGCCTTCACCATCAACTGCACACTGCGATACAATGGCACGGTCATCGTGTTGGCACTGGCGTCCGCTCCCGGCTGCAGCATGCCGCAGTAGTCCAGAAACGACTTCGTAAACGCCCCGTGTCCCCAGTCGTCGTGTTCAAATGCCTGTTCCGTGTTGGAACACGAAAAGATCGCTGCTGTGCCGGGTTCCAGATCGCTGATCTTTACGCTACTGCCAAAGGCCCGTCCACGAGCTGCACTGGGGTCTTCACGGCAGCAGTCAGCAATCAGCACGCGATTGCTGGCTCCACACGCCGTCAGGGCTTCCAGCAGCCGCTTCATCGAGACCATGGACGCCGGATCCGGTTCCAGCTTCGGTTTGTTGCCATCGTAGACCGTCTTTCCAACGGCATCAGTCACCTTGCGAATCTTCGTGTCAAATGGCCCAAAGAACGCTTCACTGCCATATTGCACGCCATGGCCGAACAGCCCGATAAAGACGACTCCATCAGCCGTGCCGTGCTTCTCCAGCTTCAGCAGTTCAGCCTCGACGGCCGCCAGAGTCGCCTGTTTCCCCGTGAGCACTTTCACCTCATACCCACTGGACTTCAGTAATTCCGACACGGCATTCGCATCCGCTTCCGGATACTTCAAAGGCGTGCGATTCATCTGAGCGTGCTCATAGGTCGTGACGCCGACGAGGAGTGCATATTTTTGGGCGGCCGCCGCCTGCAGCGAAAATTGAGGAAGAATGGCGAGTGCACCGATGATCAGTCGAATAACGGTTTTCATGGGAAGTAATCCTTGAGCTAACGAATGATGCATTTCTTCGGCGAGCGGGGGATGTCAATCCCCTGATGTCGCGCAGGACACGGGAGGAAACGCAGGAATCGCAATCACGGGACTTACGTCCCCCGCTCGCCGATCTCGGCTTCATTCCTTCCTGCACGAAGAATATGGCACCACGAAAGACGCGAAACACACGAAAAAATCGCCGCCGGTGGATGCCAGGCATCTTTCAGTGTACCCCGCGGCTCGCGTTCCCCGCAATTACGGGAACGAATGTGCTCAGAAAATCTTCCGGCAAATCCGGTAGTTCTTACGAAGTCGCCATCACGCTCCGCGTGATGAGCCTGTGACGAGTGCATGCGGTTGATGCTAACCTGCATTGCGCAAGGTGTAGGCCGGATCAAGCCCGCCGCTCATGCCGGAACAGCGCAAACCCGGATTTCTGCTTGTGACACGGTGTCACCTGGATCCAGGATGAATTGGCGGGCGCCGCTCCGGCAATCATTGGGTTTGCTCGGTCCGGCCTACAATTCTGTGCGCAATGCAGGCTAAATCATGGTCGGCAGCCGGCAATCGACGTGGGTTCGGTCGAATCCGGAGAATTCCCGGGAAGATTCAGATTCCTCCGTCGTTCTCTCTGCTGGAAGCGGAGTCGAATGCCGCTTGAAACATTCCAAACAGCGTTTTTCATGAAAAGGAACTGATCCATGCGACACTTGCTGAATCTCCGAGCCCTTGCAGCTTCCGTGACCCTCACAGCCATGATTCTGATGACATCATCGACGGCTAGTGCCGGTGGCGATTGCCACGCTCCGCAGTACTACTACAAGAATGTGACGGTCTACGAATCGGTGCGAAAGCCGTACGAATATACGGTTGTCAAATACGATCACTGTGGCGATCCGTATGCGGTCACACGGACCGCTTGGAAGACGGTTCAGGTGCCGGTCACAGTTCGAGTCAAAGTGCAGTATTGATTGTGCAGGAAGGCGTTTCCAGAGAACGGCGACACTCATGAGCCCGGCTTTTTCAAATAGCCGGGCTTCCTGCTCCGATACTTTTTCGTCTTGCGACACCTTGAATTGCCAATCAGGGAACTGACGTCCCCCGCTCGCCGAGCCGCGGCCAGGCTTGGATTGCCTCGGGCTCCACGTTATTGTTCCCACCATGAATTCGGGCAAGTCACCATCAAGAGACGATATCGAACTCGTTCGTCGGTTCATCGCAGGAGATCGTCAGGCATTTGACGATCTCTACCGCATTCATGCGCCTGCGGCACTTGCTTTTTTGGCGGCGAGAGTCAAGGAAACAGCTGATGCGGAAGACTTGCTTCATGATGCATCGCTCAAGGCAATGAAAAACTGCGGAACATTCGACGGAAAGGACTTCCACGCATGGTTCTTCCAGATCGCCAGAAATACGCTCTACGACTTTTCCAAATCACCGCGTCAGCGATCGAAACGGTCAGGACTGGATGAGGAACAGGAACCCGGCCATGACGACGATCCCTCTGCAGGAATGTCGCGGCACGAGGAGTTAATCGCACTCAGAGACTGCATCGAATCGGTCGGTGGTGTGTTTGTGGAGGCGGTTGTCAGAACTCAACTGAATGAAACATCCCCGGAGCAACTGGCAAAGGAGATTGCAGTCGCCCGGGCAACGATCGACAGCCGTGTCAGCCGCGGAAAACAACAACTGCGAGACTGCCTCGAAAAGAAACTGAAATGACAATTCTCATCACAACAATTCCTGATGATCCCAAAGCATGGGCCAGCTGGCTGGAACAGCTTCTGGTGGGGCTCAGGTTGCGTGATTTGATTGAAGAACTCAGATTGCTTCCCGAAACGTCGGAATCGGCGCTGAAGGAACTGTTGACCGAACAGGAACTGGAGAATATCCGGGAACGCGGATTAGTGTCATTGTCAGTGAACCAGATTCGTGCCCTGCTTGCTTCACCGAATTCCTTACTGGAATTGCAGGAACACGTGCTCATCAACGGCGATGACTATTGGACGCGATTGCCACAATCTGCGGAGATGCAGGCTTCGACCCAAAAAATACGCAATCGACTGAACAGCGAGCTGACCGATGAACCAGAATCTGCGTTGTCAGTGAAGGCAAAGATGGCAAAGCCGGGCAGAAGTTTTCTCACTCTGCTGGCGACTGCTGCCGCAGTGTTGCTAATCGGCGTGATCGCGTGGCGGCTGCTGCCGACTGGCTCCGGCAGTATCCTCGGAAAGCCTGGACTGCTCGCCAATAACGTGCAGTCACCTGCTGAGTACCTTAACCGGATCGCGGACGCTGGCAACGAGTGGTTTGACCAGCATCCACGAGATGCGCCCCAACTGATCTCCCTGCTGAAAAACGTGAGCAACGACTGCCAGATCCTGATCGACGCTCCGCACCCAATTCTGGAAGCTCGGTTGCTTCCCGACGGAAAAACAACGATGCAAGACTGGTTTGTCACCAAGTGTCAGAACTGGAAAAAAAACTTCGATGCCATACTCGCAGCTCTTGAGGCCAAGGAACTCAGTTTCGAAGATGCTCGGGTCGAAGCCGACAAGACCATGATGAAACTGGTGAATGTTCTCCGGGCAGGCCCAACCGCTTAGAGTTTACGCGGGCAAGGTTCTTGCGAATAACCGAGGTTCGCAGGTTTCACAGTTGATCTGGAGTTCTACACGCGGGGGGGGTCTCTGTGCATTGAATGCCATGTAATCACCGGGACGTTGGTCTGTCAGTTGGAGACGACATTTCACGGCATCAATTTGATTTACCACGTCGAGTCGAACGTCATGACGTGCGCCGTCAAATCGAATACAGACACGAGCATACTAAGAACGCAGGTGGTCACGTTCCGGACTTACAACGGCTCCCTCCAAAAGAACACAGGAGCGCGTGACCTGAGTGTGATTCGTGGGAACGATCGACGGTTCAGTCCGACCCGCCGAACTTTGCAACGACATATGCGATCCAGCTTCGGCGAGACCGACCGGAGCTGGATCGCAAGTAGTTCACTGCTCCGGTCACATCGACCGGAGCGTCGAAAGACGTGGCGACAATTCCGCAAGTGTGATCAAATCGATGGCAAGCAAAGTGCGTTTTCGGCCAAGCCCGCAATCGCCAGAATCCGGTTGATTTGGCAAAACTGGCGATAGATATTCC
>CAMAVB010000201.1 GCA_945861465.1 Candidatus Kuenenia stuttgartensis | reverse complement strand
CCGTGGTCAAAAATTTAACGATCCGCCGCCGCGCTAAGATTTATCGTCGGGGCTCAACATCATGGGCAAAAAGATGTTGGGCAAAAAAATGGCTGCTATTTTTCTGCCCATACATTTTTCTGCCCCAAACGTCCTCGCTCCTAAAATGTCGTATTGACGGTGGCGTACGCGCGAATTCCTCAGATTAGCTTTGCAGCGGGCTGTTGCAAAAACTGTGTTTTCTTTTGCGATCTTTGCGATCTCTTGCGGCCATTCATGAGTTAAAAACACGTTACGGAGCAGCAGGTTTTAGCCGCGAAAGAACGCAAAGATCGCAAAACTGTTGCCGCCATTTTTTGTTGAAAGTCTACCCACGCGCGCTGGATCGGCAGCGAAGTCAAGGTGCCATACACGACGATAACACGTTTGGTACGTCCTTTCTGCCGGACTTGTCATTACCCACATCTTTGATGTGTGGATCGGAGAATTGCGTTCACCTATAATGCGTGGACATGATGGAGTCATGGGCTGATTGGTTGCAGCCGGATCCCATTGCGATTCGGCCCCTGCCGGCCCTGTGCCGGTAGAGCCCTGGTTTGACGACTATCACACGCCACGACGCATAACTCGGCCCCTGCCGGCTTTACGCCGGTAGAGCCCTGGTTTGACCACTTGGCCGCGAGAGATTTCAAACCGTCGTCCCCCCGGGCATGAAGCCGGGCGGGGACGAAGCACCGATTTGGTTTTCACTTAGTTTCCAAACCCTGGCTCACCCGGCGTGAAGCCGGGCGGGGCCAATCCGAGCCTGGCGTGTTCCCCTGTTGTTTTCAAACTCTGGCAACACCAACCATTGAAAACTCCATGTTTTTGCAGGATTTTCTGAAAAGAAGTGGGTAATGACAAGGCTTCATGCCGGTGGACCGAAGTTTAAAAAGCAACGGCCCGCTGCAAAGCTAAGCTGAGGAATTCGCGCGTACCCCACCGTCAATACGACGTTTTAGAAGCGAGGACGATCGGGGCAGAAAAATGTATGGGCAGAAAAATAGCAGCCATTTTTTTGCCCAACATCTTTTTGCCCAGATGTTGAGGCCCGACGATAAATCTTAGCCCGGCGGCGGATCGTTGTTTAAAAGTCGTAGCCCCACTGTTAACAGCGATGAAAGTCCGCGACCTTTCCTGATGGCGACCGCCAAACATGCGCACCACCGGCTTGAAGCCGGCGCGGGCCAATGTGCGCTGCTGTTTGGCGTTCTGGTTTCCAGACCTAAGCTTCACCGACCCGAGGTCGGAGGGGGCTAGAATGCCATACGTATATGACGACGCTGGCAGACACATTCTGCTGTACATGACACGGGAAGCAGGACATGGTTCGCAGAATTCTTTCAGGTTTTCTTTCGCCGCAGACGTTCGCTCGCCTGATTGAGGATTTCCATCTCCTCTGCAGACAGATTTTCGCGACCTTCACGGCTGATCTTGATCAGCAGCAGCGGATGCAGATCAAAGGCGACGCAAAGCAGGACTACCCACCGAATCTCCAGCGGAAAGAAGAACCAGATGCGAATCGTCTGATACGGATAGTGGCAGGCGTACAGCATCAGCACACCCATCACGGCACCGGACGCCCCGGCGGCCAACTGCCGGGACCAGAGCCCCAGCCTCCGGAGGACCCGCGGAAATAGTTGCGATCATAGATTCCCACAGAGTGCCTCCGGATATTCCACGGAAACCAGATACAGGCCATTTGGCATCGCCGTCATTCCTGCCTGTGCGCGATCCATGCTGCAAATCACATCTCTCAGTGATTCCGCAGGCTGTTTGCCAAGGCCGATCTCGGTCAGAGTTCCCACGATGGCCCGCACCATATTGTACAGGAATCCGTCCGCCATGACTTCGAAAACAATCAGCGGTGTTTCAGGTTGATCGTGTCTCCCACCCTGAATTGGAACCCAGTCGTGAGGCGATGTCCAGGGCAACCAGCAGGATACTCGCCTGATGCTCACATCCATAATTGTCCGCACGCTGGTCGACTTGTTCGGGAAGTGTTTTTCAAAGCAGCGGAAGTCATGCGTCCCCAGCAGGAAACCTGCGGCCGCAGCCATGCGATTCACGTCGAGCTGATTCTGCGAACGGTGGACGTAATGTTTCAGAAACGGAGGACACACGTCGCCATCGTGGATCACATACCGATACCGCTTGTGAATGGCGGAATAGGTGGCATGGAATGATTTCGAAACTTCTTTCGCGGAGACAACGACAATGTCATTCGGCAGATATGCCTGCAATCCACGTCGGATGTTGTCGATCGGAATGCTGCTGTTGGTCGGAAAATTGGCGACTTGCCCCAACGCATGGACGCCGGCATCGGTCCGACCTGCACAGTACACTCGTTGACGGTCGCCGGTGAGCTTTTCTACAGCGTTTTCGACACATTCCTGAACAGACAGTCCATTGGGCTGTATCTGCCAGCCTCGGTAGTTCGTCCCGTCGTAAGCAATCGTGAGCATGATATTCCGGCGCGCCCACGCGAACCGTTCTTCCTTGATCGGTTCGTCGTCGGAGTCGTCGTCATGAATGGTGGAGTCTTCGTGCGTCATGTGGCCGCAGCAGTTGTAGAATGGACATTCATGTCCGTCGGATGGCCACCCAACGCCATCAGCCAAGTTCACTCTGAACACGTTCCAGCAGGGCCTTGGTGGCCCTCACACCTGCGTACTCATCGAGCTTTTTGCCTTCGTATTCAATGCCGACGAAGCCTGAATAACCAGCGTCCAGAACGATTTTCATCATCTTGAAATAATCCGTATGAGTCTCATTACCCTTGTCATCGAAGTCATGCGACTTTGCACTGACGGCTTTCGCAAACGGCATCAGTTCAGTCACGCCCTTGTAACGGTCATACTCCTCGTCATTGCTGACTTTGAAATTTCCGAAGTCGGGCAATGTCCCGCAGTTCTTCAAATCCACCTGTTTCATCACTCCTGCCAGCCATGCGCCGTTGGATGACAATCCGCCGTGGTTTTCCACAATCACGTTCAGCCCGTGTGTCGCCCCAAATTCTGACAACGCACGCAGTCCGTCTGCCGCGCGGTACATCTGGTCTTCGTAGCTTCCGCTGCTGCCTGCGTTCACGCGGATCGAGTGGCATCCGAGTTCTTTTGCCGCTTCGACCCACTTGAAATGATTCTCAACGGCTTCCCCTCGCTTCTTGAGATTTGCATCGCCCAACTGACCTTCGCCGTCAATCATAATCAACAACTGCTTGACGCCAAGATCACCGGCCCGCTTGTTGAGTTCGGCCAGGTACGCCTTGTCCTGTGCTTTGTCTTTGAAGAACTGGTTGACATACTCAACGGCTGAGATGCCAAATTCTTCTTTGGCAATTTTTGAAAAGTCCAGGTGATCCACCTTCTTTCCAAAGAGGGCCTGATGGAGTGACCATTCGGCGATTGAAATATCAAATTTTGCCGCTGGACGGGAAAAGGCTGAGGCCGTTGATCCAACGGTCGCCACAGCCGCAGCGACTGCGGATGATGTGAGGAATGATCGACGTGACAATGTGCTGTACATGCGAAATCGTTCTCCAAAGAATGGGTTTGAATTGAAAATCCAGTGACGAAAAACTGCCACTAATGAAGTGTAGTGATCGAGGGCGTGGATCTCAATGAAGCGACTGAGTACATGCCCAAGCCTGCTTTTCGCTGGGCGATCTCGGTAGGTCCTGCTTGCCGAGCAGGACTTCGTGACTCGGTAGGTCCTTTCTTGCCGAGCAGGACTTCGTGACTCGGTAGGTCCTTTCTTGCCGAGCAGGACTTCGTGACTCGGTAGGTCCTGCTTGCCGAGCAGGACTGCGTGACGGTCCTGTCCGCGTGACTCATCCACTGGTAACCGTTCACGCCTCAGAACGAAACCCGGGCAAGCAACCACAGCTAAACACAGATCTACACAGATAGAAATCAAAAGTCCATCTGTACTACTAACCTGAACTTGAACGGCTTCAAAATGAGCTTCGAGCGGTATAAGATTGAGGTATAGTGAAGAAGCAGTGACTATTAAATTGGCTCGTTCGCAGGATCAGTGGGTGGGCTTTTGAAATGGGGTCAGGAGTCAATAATGCGCAGCATCCTCCGGGCCATCTGGCTATTGACTCCTGACCCCATTTCAACTGATCGGAGTTCGAACTGAACCACATCCGCAAGGACAAGGCGAAGCTGAAAGTGATCCGCAGTCGGTTGAGCGATATTTCATGGTGGATGCGGTTCTTGAGTCACTCGCCCTGTTGTATGAAGCTGAAAACGACGAACCACATTTCATGGATGGAGTGCAGAGTATCGTTGGAATTTTCAGGAACTGATAGAAACAAATTACCGCACCGTGTATTCCACAAATACGTCTCCCACAACCACGTTACTCTTAAATTCCTTCCACTCGACTGCCGAGATGCCCGCTGGGCGTTTCTTCAGCAGATCCTCGGGACGCGCGGTCGAATCGGCGGACACAAGAACTCTGCCCTTGCAAAGTTGCTGAAGGCGAGTCATCAGCGGCTCATAGAGAATTCCTTTGTAACTCTTTTCCTTCTCGGGAATCATCGCCACAAGGTCGGGGTGAGTCATCATCTCCAAACCCTTCGCTTTCACGGTAGCGTTGTGACTTCCGTGATGGCTTACCTTGTAGAGCACTGTGTTGTTAAGCAACTCTTCCGCAGTGCGAACTTCCGTTTTTGTGCCCTTCTTGACCTTCCACTCCATGTCGTGCCAGCTGAGCCAGCTGCCGACCTGCGCGTCGCCAGGAAACAGCAGCACCTTGCCAGAATCCGTAAGCTCAATCGCCAATACCAGGCTCGTGTTGTTGACTGCACCGTCAAGTTGCAACGCGAATTGACTCGTCACATCCAGCCAACTGTGCTCGATCTGCCTGTATTTTTCTGTAGCGTGAAAGTATGTCTCTTTCAAATATTGATTTCGCCTGACTTCAGTAACCGGCATACCAAGATCCTGGCCGAACGGACCTGTATGGGCAACTGAATCTACACCATTGTTGGCATGTCCAAGTTGTAGTACGCCGTCAATGAAACTTGACAAGCCCGTGCTATCGATCCCGAGATACGTTTCATGGGCCGCGCCGGAAGATGGGTTTGACTTGTTGATCAGGCTGTTTTTCGGCGGCCCTAAAACGTATACATTTATTCCAGATGGAAGCGATCGATGGTCAATTGTTTCGCCTGGGAGGCAATACTTGATTCCACCTTTCTTCCCGAGCTTGGCGATGTGATTCATGGCCACTTCGGTTTCTACGCTGATCTTCCCGTTGGGTTTGTACTTGATCCCGCTCTTGGCAGTGCTTTTTTCCGACGTCACTCCGTAGAAGCCCAACACATCGTCCATCGCACCATTCAAATGTTCTCGCGCGGCAGCAACATCCTTCCCGAATGACATGCCGCTGAACGCGCGTGCTTCTTCTGGCGCCGCTGCTTTGAGTTTCGTTGCTGCAATTTGGAGGGCTGCAGCACCATCACGCAGCCTTGAATTGATGGTCACCGCATCTTTATCTTTTGGATTCTCAGTCCACCCAAGCCAAACCTGCCCGATCTCAAAGTCTGCGAAGAAGTCAGGAAACTTTGTCGGATGAAAGAATGAGATATGATCCCAGTGTTCGTGCGTCGCAACAAGCACGTCAACAGCCGGGTTTCCTCCGCCAGCGGGCGTTAGCGTGGCTCGCAGATCGGCAATGACATCCTCAATCGGCACTTCGGCAGACTTTGTGTTGAGCTTAATTCCACAGTCGATCAGTATCGTAAAGACGCGATCATCGTCGCTAAAGAAAGACAGCAGGAAACAATCACCGAAACCATGCCGGTACATTCGAACTTTGACAGCATTGCAAGTTGCTTTAGTGGACATGATTGTCTCCGTTCATGACGTTATGAGAATGCATGAAAGCGAAAGGCCCAGCGAGTGCATTCATCTCTTTACTGTCGAAATATATGTCGGAGACATCTCCAAGGAGTCCCCGTTCGAACTTAAACTGTCGGATCATTCGCTCACGATCATTCACGTCTTTCTTCACCGCATACCGCAATCGAAGAGTGTCGAGATCAAAGACTAGCGTGCAACCGCCACGGAAGATGATGTGATTCTCCCCCCATTTCTCCCGGCTTATTTTATCGGGAACAAAGAAGCTTCTCTCATCCACAGAGACCTCTTGCGTGTCTGGGTTCACATGGAAGCGAACGCCTCTTTTCTGGACCAGAGTAATCACGACATGGTTGACGATGCTGCCATCCGGAGTGACTCGATTGGCAAGCCAAACATTTCCGATGGCGTACGAAGCGGATTCTGTCGTGCGATAGGCGTACTCAAAACCAAGCTTCTCCGTTGTCGTCTTGTTGCCGGGGAACATGAGTCCCGTTAGTTCACAGAATGCAGCTTCGTTACTCCCAGCAACGAAACTGGCTCTCAACTGGTTATGAAGTCCTTTTGTGCCGCGAATGAGCTGCTTGGTTTTCGTGTATAGCTCTTCGCGGTCTTCTACGTAACCGACGGCATCCTTCAGATCACGCAGGAAGAGCCCGAGTTGCCTCTCAGCTTCATCACTAACTTCATTTCCGTTTATCTGGATAGGATACAGCGGATGAACGAGATCCTCAACTGCCATACTCTTTATGCCAGTGGCGCTGATTCCCCTCTTCTGGAATGCCTCGACAAATGCAACTCGATAGCCATGCGTGTCGTCAGGAACCATGTCAAAATCAGCAGTGATAATAGCCCGCAGGTAGTCACCGAATGTCAGATCCATTGGCGGGCAATAGTCCAACGCCCGAATGCATATTCGGAGGACGTCATTCGCTGTCTTTGCTGCGGTTCTTGCCATTTCGTCAACGAGATCAGGGTGAAGTTCTCCAGCGGGCAACAGGCCGCTGCCTCCAGTCGCAATGCGTAGAAGCTTCTGAACACGAGACTGATAGATGTTCAAAAATGCATCAAAGATCGCCGCTACAAGGATTCCGCCTCGCTGATGGCATTCCATCAGAGTTTCGTAGTCTCTCGGATCGGGTACGAGCGGGCGCCAGTTGCCAGCATTGTCTGTAACTCCGATAGCATCCCGAAGACTTCCATAGCTGCCAATGGCTCGGCCGAATTGCTGTGCCAACTGCCCAAGGAGATTCTGGCGCTTTAGATCACCACGAGTTTGTGCAATCTGATGACGCAGAACTTCCGGAAACGAAAAGTGCTGGAAGAGTGCTACTACATCAGCAAATGCTTCGTGGAAGGCTCGTGTATCAGGATGTGTGGCGTCAATGTAGCGTCGATGAAGCCCATCAAGAATGGCATGCGTCGTCTCGTGAGCGATGATGTCATGACTGAGGCAAGTGAAGACCGTCGTTCCGGGAAGCTGTAACTGCTTGCTGGCTGGAGTCGCACTAAAGTACCCAAACAGTAGAGCTTTTCGATTCGGGTCGTAGTAGGCGTTCGCTTGCCGAAGAGCGTGCGGATAAATTCGGAGTCGTGGAACGAATCCGAAGTCTAATGCTTTTTTGAATTTTTGATCGGGTGTTTGCTTCCGAGCAGGAATCAGCTCTGCCCAGAGGATCTTCCGCCCCAACGCCTGTTCAAAGTTCTTGATCGTTGTCATCACGACTGCATACACCATTTGCTGGTGAAACTGCGGATTGCTGACGCTGGGAGCGTATCCGTCCTGAGCGAGCAAGTGCGGGTCGTCAAGATTAACCGGCTCGTAGAACACTCCTGTGGCAGGATCGTAGTCGACGATTTCCAGATATTCACCAGAAGGCCAGGAAGCCCGAGATCCGTCGTCTCGAGGTTTCAGCTCTTCCCAATTAACCTTGTATACCAGTTCATTCACCTGCGATGTCAACAATGCCGTACTGAGACTGGGATCGATTGCATAGCCTCGCAACTTTCGAAATGGCGGCACTGGGATATTCTGCATAGTTGACCCTTTCGTCCTGAGCTCTGAGTTGTCGTCGCTGAATCAGCGGACTTACGGTAAAATTGCTCCCAGTGGAATCATCCAACTGCGGATTCGAACGGGAAATTTGCCTTGGGTGATGTGTCTGCTATGAACACAGAAGCGTGTTTTCGCATTGCCGCATCACACACTGCATATCCCCAATTCATCAACAAATGCTGACGTGCCTCTGGCAGCCGCTTGAGTCGAGTTGGGGTGTTGGCAATCTCAATGGTCTTTTCCTGTGGCGCGTCCAGAGGCTCGGATACTTGATAACGGCTGATGTCTGTTCGAATGCCCCAGTAAGCACCAGAGCGAAGACCAGAGACGAACGAATCGATCAGTTGCCGTTTCCGGAGACTTCTGACCTGGTTATCCACAATGTCCAGGATTCGTTTGGCATGCTGAGCCCAGTCACCGGCAGGTTCAGGTTCAGGCTGCATCTGACCGCCTCCGTCGCTTACCAGAATGGTCTTGTATCTCTTCCATGCGGGTTCCAGTCCCAAGTTGTCGTAAACACCGCCATCGCTGAGCACCATGGTGTCGGTGTAAGGTTCGCGTTGCAGATCACAGCGTGGATCGGGAACAAAGTCACGAGGATTCACATCAATCTCGGCCGGTGAGAGAATCGGCGGAAACGCAGATGAAGCGGCCACGGCAGCAGCCAGCGAGATCTTTGGATTCTTAATCATGCCCACTCGATAGTCCGCAAGGTATGGTCGTGACATCCGCACGAGTGCTCCAGACTGAACATTCGTGGCCGTGATCACAAAGCGAGGACCTTCTGCATCGGAAGGTAGATCCTGCAAGGTCGCGTCGCCAAAGAGGATGTTTTTGTAGTGACTGGTGATTCGACCGCTGACACTGCCCGGCAGCAGTACTCCGCCAATCACCGAGCCGGTATCAATAGTTTGATTCGCCATCGTCTGCATCGGAGCAACCAGAAGCTCTTTGAGGTTCGATGCTCTTCCATTTGCATCGAAATTCAACTTCTTCCAGTTCAGCCCGAGTACTCCCGCTGTGATCGAATCGCCTGAGACGCTGGAGACGCGTTTTAGCTTTGGTAGCAAACCAAGTTCATTAAGCCGGACAATCGCACCCGTGTGAAACAGCATCGCCCGGTACCCGCCACCAGAAAGGCACAATGCTATTCCTTCAGAAGCCTGCTTGCCTGATTCTTCATCGACAATTTCCGCATGAGTATCAGGGAACGGATTTACAGTTGTTGCAGGTGTACTCATTGAACCTTAACTTTCGAATATGAAACGTTTCTGCAAAGCCGATCAATTCACAGCCAAAGCGTTTAACCTCCGAATGGTAACATTGGATTGCCTCCTACGGCCTATGAATTACCCAAAAATCGTCTCAGGATTTGCGACAAGCTGCAGATTTGATTGCCAGACGGTGAGCACAACAAGTCCAAGCTCACTGACCCGAGTTTCTGTATCTACTCAACACCCTGTTTGGCGATTGTTCGCAGACTGTTGGCTGGTCATCGTGATTATTGTCCGATTGGCTTGAGACCGCACATTGCCAAACTCGCGCGCTCCGCAGCGCGGATCGCGGGCAAAACGGTAAATCGCAAAACCGCAAAGGGGAAAACAGACAGACCGCAAACCGCTACGGAGTCTTGGCGATACGAAAGCCGATGACGTGGTCACGGTACTCGGGCGTGCCGCTGATGCCGCGATCCGCCGACCGCAGATACTGCGGATGGTCGTTCAACGAACCGCCCCGCAAAACACGAGAATCGCTAACGTATTCACCGTCAGCCGAGGTTGCAATCTCGTGGACGTACCACGTATCGCACCACTCGTATGCGTTGCCCGACATTTCCATGAGTCCCCAAGGATTCGCGTGCTGTGTGTTGGCAGAGGTCGTATGACTCACACTGATCGTGCATCTTGTTTCGTCCATTTCATCGCCCCACCAGTATCGCGTCTTTGTTCCTGCTCGACAGGCGAATTCCCACTCGACCTCGGTTGGTAGACGTGCCCCACACCACTTGGCAAAACACCATGCGTCGTACCATGTGACGAGGATCACCGGGCAGTTCGGCTCCGGGCTGTACTCCTCGACATTTTTCGCAATCGCAGAATCCTGCTCATGGGCGGGATCATACAGCCAATACTGTGCCTTCGTGACAGGGGCAGCCGACATCCGGAATGGTTTGACCGACATCTGGACTTGCGGTTTTTCATCGGCCATCGCGTCCTTGTCCGTTTCAGGCGACCCGATCATGAACGTCCGGCTGTCCCGAGTCGGGTCCGGCGGACACAGGAGAAAACTGGCTTCAATCTCTCCGGCGAGTAAATTCCGGGCAGTACGAAGCAACTGATATTCATTCAGGAATGCACTCAGGATCTCCCGGCCTGCCGCTGACGCTTCCATGACATCCCAGGCCCGGTAAATCAACTCGTTGGGACGACGCCCCTGAGCCGGGACATAATAGAGGTGTGCCAGTGTTGCCGTCCGAATGCTCATGTCCGCCACAGGATCCGGCATCTCGATGGCAAATCGCCAGACCCACGACCAGTCTTGTGACGTCGCAAATCGTTTGGCGTCTGCGATGCAGGCTTCTGTCGCGTAGCGTGCCAGATGAAGCCCGCAGTAAAACTCCATCATGCCGCGATGCTGCCAGCTCAGCATCGTCTGACTGTTGCCTTCAAGGATGCAGTGGTTGGTCAGGTTCGTGACCTCGCGGATCAATGTCCATTCGCGATCGCTGATTCCGTTCCCGCAGCGACGTGCCGCACCACGCTCGATCTGATCGACCGCGTCCACCCCACGAGCGGCATACCCGTAAAGTTCTCGGGTCATCATTTCGAACGCCACCGCTGCCAGAATTTGTTCGATGCGGCGTGTCTGCCGGTCATCAAAGTTAAGATCAAGCATTCGACCGGCACGCAGATTTAACTGATAACTGGCCTGCAGATACACCTCACCGCGAGTCCTGAAACTCGTGATGGTCTGGTCCTGTTCCAGTAGCTCTCGCACGATTCGCAGGACGCTCGGGATTCGCAGCAGATCACGCACCTGGGTCTGTTTCGGGAATAACTGATCAATGTTGTACTCCGGCAGATAGCTGGCAATCTGCTGATCATCGAAACCTTCGATTCGGGCAAACCGCCATTCATCTCCGCGAAACAGGTTCCGACGGTTGAGATCGACTTTGTAGGATCTCCCGGTAACAATCGCCAAGCACTTACGACCGGCCCCACTGAGAAACAGAGACACGCCACGAATCACAGTGTCATTATTGACCTGATCCAGTCCATCCAGAATCAGCAGCACGCGCCCCTGCCGCAACGCCCATGTCACCAAATCGTCCGGCGACACCTGAGGCTCATGTTCCCCGCAATCGTCGGCAATCGCATCTGCCAAGGCACGGTGGAAGTCTGTCGGCCAGTCTTTTTCCCATTGTTCCCACCGCACGACAAGACCAGGCTTGCCGCCGAACAATGCTTGTTGTCCGGCCTGGCTGCCGACAAACGCAACGGCTCGGCGGGTGAAGACCGATTTTCCGGCACCTGCATCTTCAGAAAGGCAAAGCCGTGTTGAGGCTGCCATCAACTTCGTTAGTTCCGTCTCTGCATCATCTCCGTCTGCAGCCACAGGTTCGTAAGCAGTACGCCCGTCAAGTGGGCTTGAGTCATCGGTCTGCTTGCTGCGCTCAAACCGATTGCTGCCTTGAACCATCTGCGCTTCCGGCTTTAGCAGCGAATAGTGTGGTTCCACATAATGATCAAGACGATCCTGCTGATCGCGATTGCCGCTCAGGCAGGACTGCCAGATCTGAGTCTGACGTTCACAGTAACGAGCCAGAACTGCCTCGAACCCATTCGTGGCCGCCGGGCCAGGCGCAGGATTGTCTCCGGGTTCGCGAGAACTGTATTGCAATGCCCGGACAATAAGTCGGTGCAGTTCATCAGCAGTCTTAAAGAACTGGCAGACCAAGCCCTTTCCGTCCAGGTTCAGGACTTCCTGGCGGAACGCTTCCTGTTGTGAGCCATATTGACGATCGAGGAAGACAGTCCCAGGCAATCCCTCCGATTTCTCATCAAGCAGGAAGACCAACAGTTTTTTCCGGGCGGCTTTCGCAGTCCGGAATTCGTGTTGCGTGTACGACAGATCAGGCAGGTCGCGGACCGGCATGCCATAACGGAATCCCAGAATTCCGAGGTAGATGTCGCAATCCAGCAGATGTTTGGTATCAAGTTCCGCAGGTGACATTGATGCCGCCGGAAAATCTCGCATGTCAATGGCCGTCATACCGGCTTCGCGAACAGCATCAAGTGCTGCCGTGACAAAACTGCGAGGCGTTGGGTGGTCCGTCATTTCGCTGGTGTGGCTCAGGAAGACTTTGCGTGGTGTTGGTGAGTCGGGCATTGGCGTGAGTGTAGCGTAGGCGGTGTGAGGTCAAAGCGCAAGTCTGCAATTTCAAACTCGCGCTCCGCTACGCGAAGCGCGGGTAAAAGGGTAAATCGCAAAGGGGAAAACGGACAGACCACAAACCGCTACGGAGTCCTGGAGATCCGAAAGCCGACGTTGCTGATACGGAAATCGGGCCGCGGGGAGTAACGATACGCGGACTGCAGATCCCGCGCAATGATGTTGAACGAGCCGCCCCGCAAAACACGAGAATTCTCGTTTATCCCTGCGTCGCTCGTGTACGAGGTGCCAAGCCTATCCTCGCACCACTCCCATACATTGCCATGCATGTCGTACAGTCCCCACGCATTCGGAATTCTGCTGCCGCACGGTTGCGTCGTCTTTTCTTCAAACACCGCGTAGTCTGTCAACGCGGCGGCGTTGTTGCCGAACGAGTATTCTGTTTCAGTGCCAGCTCTGCAAGCGTATTCCCATTCGGCCTCGCTCGGCAGCCGATAACCTTTTGCATCGGCGATGGGTTTCCATTCCTGCTCATCATAGGCGATCGGAAAGCCCTCCTCGTGGCTTAGCCAGTTGCAATACTCCACGGCATCCAACCACGACACTTGTTGAACCGGACAATGAACATTCGGACTTTTTACCGTGTCATATCTCCTGTCTTTTTCTCGCCAATTCGATCGAGAGCCGGTGTAGTCCGCATCATCAGCGAATCGCAAGAATTGCTCCACGCTCACTTCGCGATTACTCAGATAGAAACCTTTCTTCACCTCAACCTCACGTCGGCGTGATTCGTCCGAATCTTCGCCACCGTCGGTGCCCATCATGAACTTGCCGCGTGGAATCAAGATCATGGTCATTTTCTGGCTGTTGGTTTCCCATTTGCCCGCCCGAGTTTCGATGATGCGTTCTGGTACTGCGCTCCATTTGTGAAGTGCCCACTCCGCTATGAAGTGCAGGCCCGGCTCTTCCGATGTTTGGTACGCAGCGTTGAGAAGTGGGATGAATTCTTTCCGCTTTGCCACCCACGCCTTGTCTTTGGAATGCAGTCCGAACACACACAACAATGCCGATTGCAACCCATCGTCGGTCTTCGGGTCGGTGAGGATTCCAAGCACAGTGTCGATATCTCCAGGCCATTCATCCCAACGGTGTATCCAGTCGGTGCGATCCGTGGGATCGGAGTCAAATCGTGTGGAAATTGTTGCAGGGGATGTGATTATTCTTTCCCGTGTTGTGAATTTCCTGGTCAGTAGTGTCAGGCCATAACGATAACTCCCGTTGGTCACTCGTTGCTCAGCGAGTTCGACGAGTAGATTCTCCAGCAGCATCCGGTCGCCGATTGCGCCCAAAGCACGGTCGAAATTCTTTTCGCGGAGCTCGAGTTTCGCGTTGGGAATTGCTTCCAATAGGATTCTGAGTTCGTCCGATTTGATGCGGTCGAACCGTGCCAGTGCATATGCGGCATTGAACTTGTGAAAATCCGTGCTGATATCCTGTTCAAACACATTGTGTAGTGATTCAGTGAGATAGCTCTCATTCGGTTCGATCAACAATTCGAAAGTGGGTGCGGTCTTATCGGCCGTTGTACCCAAATAGAGATTCAACTGGCCCTGCGCCGTGACTTTCTGTAGTGAGTGATAGACGCCCAGGCTAATTGAGATCGCGACGACGGCGGCAAAACTCCCCACGCAGACGATCCACGTATTCCGTCGTCGGACAGCGTCCTGACTTGCGACCACAAACGTTCGTTCGGATGCATCCAGTTCGGCGACTCGTAACGGGACATATAGCCGAGATTCGCGCAGTGCGTTGCCCTTCAGTAACGCAGACTTCGAATCCCGCTTGTACTCTGCCAATCGGGGAATCAGCCGACTCCGCCATTGCAGGAACTGTCGATCGGCATCGACCCACTGCTTCAACCGTTCCCACCGTCGCAGGAGTTCTTCGTGGGCCACTTCCACGGTTTCTCGTGCCGAAGCGTCAACGCCGTCTGCGGGTTCTGAGTCCGCTGCGCCCGTGACGGCATTTGCTCGTGTCGTCACCAGTAACCGCTCGTCCGCCAGCTTGCGGGCCAACTGTTGCGACGTAGCATCCAAGCTATTCAGATCGGTTCGCCGACGTGTGTCTTCTTCCGTTTTCGATCCGGCCTGAACCAGTCGGCGAAACAGTGATTCCGCAGCCTTCTGTTCTTCGCCGCTGAGTTTCGCATAGAAAGTCTCAGCGCGAGTCGCGATGGCTCCCGTCAGACGGCCCAGTTTTCCGTAGGCTTCGTGCGTCAACTGACCGTCTCCACGGCGACATTTCCAGAGTTCTTCCAGCACGAATTCCAGCAGAGGCAGACTTCCCGGTTCTTCTCCGGCGTCGTCCAGAATGCGGTCAACGAGGCCGTCCTGAAACATCAGGCCCACTTTGCTCCCGGGCCC
>CAMAVB010000200.1 GCA_945861465.1 Candidatus Kuenenia stuttgartensis | reverse complement strand
GCCTTGCCCCTCCATCCGCCCCTACGGAACGAGGAACAGAGTCTTCGGACATGAAGCGATGCAGCCCGCCTCGGGAGATCCACGCACATCGAACGGGGCGGTTTTTCGAACTTCGCGTCGACCGATGCGGAGATTTCAATCTGAACTGAAAGTCTCGCGTGGGATTGAATAGCGTTCGCGTGGTACGCTGGAGTTGTGCTTTTCCTGATCACAGTTCCGGCCAATAACACTCGTGGTCCGCGTTACATGGAGAAGTCGCTCGCGGCGATGCACCAGGCTCGACTGCGGCATTCGGTGACGTTGATTTATGGCTCATCGGACGAACAGGTCGGCCTATTCGTTCGCTGTCATGCCGCAGACCGGGAAGCCGTGTTGGAGCCGATCGTTGCAAACTACCCGCACGCGACAGTGAAGGTCGTTGAAGAGGGGAGTCGGACTGGAGAATGCTCAGCAGGGGAATGCGCAGTCTGGCACAGCGACGTACAGCTGGTGCCGGAATTGTTTCCGATTCTTCGACATGCGCAATTTGAAGACGCCCTGAACCGCAACTTTGCTGATCCGGTAAGCGGTCTGTTTCGTGCGATTCTGCCGGAGCCGCAATTGAGTTGCCGGATTGAAATCAGCATTCGGCCCGCCACTCGACACCGGTGTCATGAAGCGAGGGAATCGATCCAGTTGCTGGATCGGGAATTCTTTCGAAAGCATCACCGGCTTGCCGGTTGGTTTGCACGGAGAAACACGCGACCTCGCCGCTGGATGCTTGCTCGACTGCTGGGACTTCTGGCTCGATGTACGCCCCAACACAATCATGCGGCTCTGGAATCGTCGGCCAGTCGTCTGCATGAGCGAGAAGATGACCTGCTGGCCGCATCCGAAAAGCTGGGCGGGCATTTGTTTGAGACGACGATTCGCCTGAGTGTGGAAGTCTCGCACCATAAGCCGCTGGGCGACAGCCCACGGTTGTCTGGAGAACCGGACGCGAGGGCGTTCCATCTGATCAGTGGTTACTCTGTCTCTGCCATCGACCTGAACGCACAGGCCATCGACCGCATACGGCGGATGACGGGAGCATTGGGTGCCTTCACAAAATCCCGACTCGCCACATTCAAATCCACACGGCCATCTCGCAAACCCTCACCAAGTCGTTCGCTGAGTTTCCTCATGTCGCACGAAGAACTGGCAACTCTGTGGCATCCACCGACCGAAGCGGCACAGGCGGAGCGGATGCAAGCCAGCGAGTTCCCAGCGCGGGCTTCGCCCGCAACCCAAAAACGGAGGACCGTCGGAACACTAATCTGCGCTGATCTGCGCTAATCGCTTCTGTTTTCACGATGAGTGGAGATTAGCGCAGATTAGTATTCCCGGTTACTTCGCTTGCGCAAATTTGCGCGGCGTGCGAAGATTTGAGACGTTAGTAGTACGGAGCTGGAAGCTCCGGCGTCTTTCTACTCAGAAAAAGGAGAGGGAGCGGTGGTGCTGGGGCGGGTTTTGTTCCGGGACGATCGGCGACCGGTGGTCCTGGCTCGGGAAGACCGGAGGCGGCATCAGTATTTGGTCGGGAAAACCGGCATGGGAAAGACGACGCTGATCCAGAACATGATCATCACCTTCCAGGTCGGCAGCGACGACGCAGAACGCCTCGCCGAGCAACTCGGCAAACACCCCGGCCGAATCACCCCCGAAAATCTCACCGGCCTCCCCAAATACACCGCCTGCGTCCGCCTTCTTGTTGACGGCATGCCGAGTAAGCCGTTCTTGATGAAGACACTGCCACCTCCTATCAATGCAATTGATCCGGAGAGGGCAGAAATTATCAGGCGGGTAACACAAAGTAGCTTTGGAATCGCCGTTCGGCTGGCGGATGTGAGATCGCTAACAGTTGAGTGAATCTGCTTCGGTGTGTCGGACGAATGGCACTAGCTTAAGCCTAACTGGTTGAAGACAGCTCACTTAACGATGCTGTCTCTACTCGCATTCATGGGTGCTATCACGACCTGATCGATGACTTGGGAACGATGGGTAACCAACCCGGTAAACTGCGTTGTCTTGCGATGGTCGCTAGCGTTGCTTCGACAGTGTCCTAAACTCTTGTCATGGAACGGTTTCCGTTTAAGCTAGTGCCATTCGTGTGTCGGACCGGAGCAGGTTGCGTGCACAGGACACGCCCACCTGATCAGTTCCATCACGTTGCACCCACTCAGGGTGGAAAGTGTCTGTTTTCAATGCGATGATGTGACGCTGGCCGAGTTCCGCTCGTCAACTACATGGGGAGTCAAAGTGATTCACTTGCGGCAGTAACTTTGACCAGAGCAGTTCTGGCATTTCGTTCGTGAAGCCGGTCGCGATCACCGTCGCGCCTTCTGCACTATTACCGTCTCCGGGGGCAGAAACTCGACTTTCGGCGGTCTCCGGCCCGGAATTTCCCAAACGCCAAATCTACTCGCGACCAGTACGAAAAAGCCTTTGCGACTGCTAAACTATACCGGCCTCAGAATGATAACGGGAGTTTTCTGTAAGGTGGGACCAGCGAGCAACGCGAGCGCCGGCCCACCAAGGTTAAGCTGGTGAATGGTGGGCCGGCGCGGCTTGCCAGCCGCTGGTCCCACCCTACGTTCTTCCAAACTCCGGTTTCCAATCTGAACGCGGTTTAATTACCTGTGCCCTATGGAGCAGGGGCCATTGTGATCTATCGGCTCGGCGTGTTCGTGACGAACGGGGGGATCTCCTGAAGAAGGATGGCAAAAGTGACGCATGAGTAAGCTTCATAAAATCTCCACCAGCGCGGGCGGCAATCGCGTTGCTGACGTCCTTTTTCTGCACGGCTTGGGTGGCGACGCGTTTTCTACCTGGAGGTCCGGAAAAGACCAGTCAACGTCGTGGCCACACTGGCTCGCCGCAGAATTCCCGGATGTGTGTTTCTGGTCACTCGAGTACGCCGCAAGTCCGACGAAACGGCTCGGATGGCTGCGAAGGTGGATTTCAGGCAATCGCGACGCTGGCCATGCAATGTCATTACCGGATCGTGCGCGTGACGTTGTTGATCTGATGGTCCAGGATCAACTCGGCAGCCGACCGCTGCTGCTGATCTGCCACAGTCTGGGTGGATTGCTGGCGAAACAGATTTTGCGGCGGGCACGTGACGAGAAACGTCAACAACATCAAGATATTTTCACAAACACCAGGGCGATCCTTTTCCTCGGAACACCACACCACGGCGCATCACTGGCGTCAATGGCGAAAAAATTCCGGGTTCTGTTCGGCCCAACCGCCAATATCGACGACCTCATGGCTCACGATGCTCACCTGGGCGATCTATATGACTGGTATCGGAGCCACTGCGCCACAGATCGCGTCGAGACCGTCACGTACTTCGAAGATCGAGATGTGTTAGGATTTAGAATCGTCAACCGTACATCATCACAGGCTGGAGTCGGGCATGATGCGGTTCCATTGGATGAAGATCATCTTTCACTGGCAAAACCTCGCGAACATACGGGGCGAGTTGTGAACAAGGCTCGGGAACTTGTGAAGTTGGTCACACAAGGAATGTCAGCGAGCAATGGAGGCAAGGGTAACGTTGACGAAAGACGAATCGTATTGCCCAACGGAAACTCCCCATCTACAGACGGTCAGAGTCCGTCTGGAGGTGGATCAGATCCATGGATAAGTTTCGTCGTGGAGAAATTCCTCGGAGAGTTCAATCACCTTTCGACGAACATGAAATCCTTGATTTGCCGCGAACTTACCATCCAGCCTGGCGCAAGTGCCGATGTTGTCCGTGGTGATGTCACGCGCTTCTTCGTGGAGCATTCGAACAAGATGACGCATGATGTCCGCGCCGTTTCTTGTGCGTTGAATCAGATCGACGGCCTCATTGAACGGGCGAGCCATGACATTCAGAAAGTCCTCATGAACATGCAGGACTGGCTGATGACGACATTAGTCTGCCCGACTGACAACGCTGATATTGCGGTCATTCGGGATAGCTGCGACGGCGTACTGTTCGTCGGGCACCCTGTGGCAGCCGAATTGCTTTTTTCGGTTGCTGACCTACGAAAGCCGACTTTCACTCTGACCGATGACGGCAAGCTTATTGGGCACCGGTTGCTGAATCTGGCAAGCCCACCTCCTGGTGATCAACGTCCACTAATTCTCGTGCAGCACTACGTGACTGAGATGGCAGATCGGATTGGGGTTGTCGAATTTGACAACAAGGCGATCGATGGAAATGACTACGGGAAGTGCATCCAACACTGGACTGGGCAGCTTAAATTGATCTTCAGGGCAGAGCGTGCTCGCACCGGGTCGAGGTTCTACTGTTGCTGTCCGCTGCCCGTTGATACAACAAACTCTGCGCAGTTGCTCTCATTGCTCCGTGACTTCAGCAGCCAAATCCCTGATCTTGGTGTATTTCGTCTGCACACAAACCAAGGTACCCTGTCGGCGGAAGAAGTCATCGTTCCGCTGCTTCACAAACGCTTCGAACGAAGTCCCTAAGTCATCCAGATCTGGTGGTCGTATGGCACGTGTTTTTGTGAGTTATGCACACTCGAATGACAAACATCGTCAGAGAGTGTGGGCATTCGCGGAGTCTCTGCGCGAACAGGGGCTTGAAGTGGTGATCGACGCTGACGTCAAATCACCCGCCGGGCCGCCGGAGCAATGGCCTCGCTGGATGAAGAACCAGATTGACGTTGCCGACTGGGTGTTGCTGTTTATCGACGAGACATATCGGAGGCGATTCGATGGGCATGAAGAGCCCGACAAAGGCCACGGCGTGACGTGGGAAGGCTGTATCATCACCCATGAGCTTTATCGCTCAAAAACAATCAATCGCAAGTTCATCCCGGTGCTGGCTGATGACGAGAATGTGAACCTCGTCCCGACCGAATTCGCCGGGGCCACGATGTACCGAATTCCGTCTGGGCAGCAGATTATTGCTCAGAAGATCCTCGAATACGAAGCCGCTACCAAGCCTGCAGGTTTTCATTCGGCAGTTTACGTGGACTGGCGAGGGCTGACGGTCTTCGGGATCGCAGATGCGATTCTCCGTTTGCAGACCGAGCGGCGGCGGAAAGAAGTTGCTCAGCTTTTTCAGTTCCGTTTGGATGGTGACCGAGACCATCTGGAGTCGCACTTTCAGAGTTTGGTTGATCGTTCTTCGGCTGCGGAATCGTTCGATGTGGAAGCAACATGTCTGGCGGTTGCAAAACTGGATGCTTTTCGAATGGACGCGGCAGGTCACGCGGATGACCTCCGTGCGTTGACCGACCTGCAGGACTGGCTCTTTCCACTGTGCATTCACCCCGCGATTAAAGCCACGGTGGCATCCGGAATGGATAATCGTCAGGGTGCAATCATTCAGGAATCTGTGGCTCTGGCTGTTGGAGCAGAACTCTGTGCTGCACCAGCAGACGGGCGTCGTGCTGGCTTCAGGCTGGACGACAGGGGCAGAGTTGTCGGTCAGGGCTTACTGCGGCTTGTGGACACACCGATTGGTGATCCCAGTCCGAGCGCTGTTGTCGCGGAGATTCTCGCGGATCTGGCTGACCAGCTTTCGGTCAGCCTCGATGACGGCCTCGCCAGCGAGAAGGACGTTACAAAACAGATCAAAGTCTGGACAGAACAGCTGAAATTTCAGGCGAGGATGGACACTGTTCGAAAAAAACGGAGGTTCTACTGCGTGGTTGAGCCGCGTAAGTCTCCTGCCGAGGCCGAGGCGTTGAGTAAACTTCTTTGTGAGATTCGCGTGCAGCTCCCGGAACTCGTCTTCTTCGAACTGCATCGAGGCCAGAGCAAGGCAGCCGAAGAAGTGATTCTGAAGATCGTGAAAGACCGGCTTGAGAGTGAGAATAAATCGTGACAAAGCGAACCGTAATTGATTTTTCCCGACTCGACAGTGACGAGCCCGTGCGGCTGGTCAGTGAGCCGGGTGTTCCAGAACAGGTCCACGTCTTCGACGACGACAGTCGGATGGCCGTGAAGTCGGCTCTGGCGGCCGGTCGGCCGTTGCTGGTGCGAGGTGAGCCCGGCGTGGGGAAGACGCAGCTTGCTGCAGCCACGGCGAAGGCTCTCAGGCGGCCGCTGGTTTCGTGTGTTGTGAATGCCCGCACGGAATCGACAGACCTGCTCTGGCATTTCGACTCCGTGCGCCGACTGGCCGAAGCTCAGGTCTGTGGCGTTCTGAAACTTACCGAAGAAGAACTTGAAGACAAGTTGCGCGTCACACGGTTCGTTGAACCGGGGCCTTTGTGGTGGGGCTTCGACTGGGACGGAGCCAAGGCTTACGCGAAAGAGAATCATTGTTCGCTCCCGCCGTTTGACGATGGCATGGATCCCGAAAACGGTGGGGTCGTCCTGATCGACGAAATCGACAAGGCGGACAGTGACCTGCCCAACGGACTCCTGGAAGCGCTCGGCTCCGGACGTTTCACGCCGCATGGTTGTCCGCCGGTCGTGATGCACGATCCTGCACCGCTGGTGATCATCACGACGAATGAAGACCGTGTGCTGCCTGATGCGTTTCTGAGACGCTGTCTGGTTCTCCACATGTCGTTGCCATCGACTGACGACGCGCTCCGAGAATTGTTGGTGGAACGTGGGCGACGCCATTTCCCACTGATCTCCGAAGACTTGCT
Organism: Candidatus Kuenenia stuttgartensis; assembly: GCA_945861465.1. Lineage (GTDB taxonomy): Bacteria > Planctomycetota > Planctomycetia > Planctomycetales > Planctomycetaceae > SXXK01. Next base: position 8,303 of record CAMAVB010000200.1, on the reverse strand, counting down.
GCAAGACGCTGCGAATCTGCTGATCGAAGATCGGCGGGCCGCAACAACACCAAAGCCGGGCCAGGCCGAGTTTCTTGACCTGCTGCGTGCAGTTCAGATGCTTGTTGAGCAGAAGGTCGATACAGCAGAGAATCTCCTGAAGAAGGTCGCGGGGTATACGTTGAAGAAACACGCCGGGGGGCCGCTATGAGCCGACGCCCTCTGACCGGGCGGGCGGATCTCTTGCTGGCTCTGGCCGGTGGCGATGCCGTCATGGCCGACATTGCCGGACGACTCGGCTACGTACGAAACGTGGTTCTGCCCGAGCCGCAACGGGTCGAAGTGGCCGAGCCGAAAGAAACGTCCGAAATCGTCACGACCCAGGTCACCCACGGACCACGTCCGCCGGTGCCGTGGTGGCGCGCTCAGGAATTCTATTCCCGCAAGGTCGTTCCGCTGCCGCTCCCGCCAGACGAAGACGACTCGCGGACAGCCGAAGTTACGCTGGAACCGTTCGATCCTCTGGCCACTGTCCCCGCGTTTGTCACGCGCCTGCGGCAGGTGGCGGAACTGACTCGTCCGGGAAACCGCATCGATCTGAACCGGGTCGTGTACGAACTCAGCCGGGGCCGGCAACTTGTCGACTTTCCGCGGCTGAACCGGCGAAGCTGGGGGCAGGACCTGCACGTGGTGATTGACCTCGCTCGTCGTTTGGTTCCATACCGGCAGGATCAGAAGCTGATCGGGCGGGCGATGAAGCGGCTGCTGCCCAAAGGCGGCGGCACGGTCTGCGTGCTGCGGGAAGGAGCCGAGACACCGGTCATTGAATGGCCAGAACAACAACGCGGGCAGGAGTTGCCACTGTATCCCGGATCCACGTGGCTGGTGCTCAGCGATCTGGGATCGATGCAGGACTCCAATTCGACTGCAGCAGAAGGCCGCTGGATGCGCATCGGCAGGCGGCTGAAGTGGCAGGAATGTGCTGCTCTGGCGCTGGTGCCCTGTCGACCCGATGCCGTGCCGGATCGCCTGAGCCGGTTGTGGACCCTGGTTCCGTGGGAACGCGACAGCCGACACGGTCCAAAGCCAGCACAAACCAGCACCGTGGAAGCGTGCGCGCGAATTCTTGCTCTGTTGTCGGCGGCAGTCCGAATCGAACCTCGGCTGCTGCGGGCCGTTCGCAAGCTGCTCGTGGCCGGCCGTCGTGATCCGGGTCTGGAATCAAAGGTCTGGCAACAGTGTGAGGGAACGACGCACTGCTCGGGGGCAGCTCTGTCGCAGCAGCAGACTGTAGAGTTCCGAGGGGCCCTGCTGCAGGACGAGCTGAGGCGGCAGGCGTGGTCTCTGATCGACGCGGCACACCGAGGCGAATACCGTGGAGTCGCCCTTCTCGAAGCGCTCCGGTTGGGGAAGGACATCGCGAAGCTCGGAGACGGAAACCGACTGGCGCAGGCACGTCGCTGGTTTCAGAGTCTCGGAACCGGCGAGACCGAATACGGCAGAGACTTCTTTGTCAAAGCCGCGTCGCAGTTGACGCCCGAAGCCTGGGAAGCCGCTCCGGAACTGCATGCTCTGTGGAAGCAGTTCTGTCCGGATGCCGATGCTGTGAAGGGCTACGATCCCGCGTTGGCGCCCGTGGATGCTCCGTTGCAGGTCATTCGTGTTTCGCAGGTTGGTGGACAGTTCGAGTATCGGCGGCGGGGTGAATTACTGGAGCGGAGCTCTCCGCTGGCGACGATCCGGTTGAAGAATCCGGAGATCGTCATCGACGCGTTCGATGACTGGCCTGACGGAGACCCGGGCGATGAGTTCTGGTGGGACGGAGCGGCTCCGGAGTGGGCGGATCGGTGGGGACGTGATGACGTCGGACCGTGGGTCGAGTTTGTCATCGGCGAGGCGCGGCAGCGGATGCGGTGGATTCCGCCCGGTGAGTTCCTGATGGGCTCGCCGACGAAGCCGGAAGCGGAGTACTATGCCGAAACTCCGCAGCAGTCGGTGACGATCAGTCGTGGGTTCTGGCTGTTCGATACGCCCTGCACGCAGGCGCTGTGGCAAGCGGTGACGGGAGAGAACCCCAGCCACTTCAAAGGGGCTCAACGACCGGTCGAAAATGTCAGTTGGGAAGACTGCCAGAAGTTCAACCAGCGGCTCGGCGAGCGTTGTCCGGGGCTGACGTTGACGCTGCCGACCGAAGCCGAGTGGGAATACGCTTGCCGGGCTGGAACAGAAACAGCGACGTATGCGGGTGACGGCTTGCTGGATGAAATCGCGTGGTACTCCGGCAACGCGGGGAGCGAGACGCGCCCGGTCGGGGAGTTGCGCCCGAACGGTTTCGGGCTCCACGACATGCTGGGCAATGTCTGGGAGTGGTGCCGGGACCACACAGGCCGTCAGTACGCTCAGGAACAAGTCACAGACCCGCTGCATGAGACTGGTGATCCGTCGGCGAGCCGGGTCATCCGTGGTGGGAGCTGGGACTACTCCGCGCGGCGCGTGCGGGCGGCGTCCCGGAGTGGCGACCCCCCTGGGCACCGTGGCACCGACCTGGGCTTTCGCTGCTCCAGTTCAGGGAGTGAGCCCGGCACAGCAGGCCGGAGGCATGGAGAAGAAAGCGGCCGGAGGCCACAGGTGGTGAGGTCGCAGCGAGCGGTTCGCGGTCGGAGGCCGAAAGCGGAGCCGGCCGGAGACAGCGAACCAGCGAGCGAAGACCGGCTGGTGCGGATTACGGGCCGCGACTCCGAATACGCACCGGTCCCGCAGGGACCGATCGTCCGCCTGCGAACGGATCTGGAAAAAGTGTTCCTCTGCCAGACACCGCGTCCTCGCTGGGCGACTCGCACCGGACGCGACCAGTTCGGCCTGTGGGCCGAATTCATCGTGCCTCGGAAGGACGCCGATGGCGTCAACCAGCGTCTCCGCTGGATCCCGCCTGGGCGATTCCTGATGGGTTCAGCCGAGTCGGAGAAAGGACGCTACGACGACGAAGGCCCGCAACACGAAGCCACCGTTGCGGAGGGTTTCTGGCTGTTCGATACGCCCTGCACGCAGGCGCTGTGGGAAGCGGTGATGGGCAACAACCCGAGCAAATTCAAAGGCGATCGCCGCCCGGTGGAGCAAGTGAACTGGCAACAGGCATCCGAGTTCGTGGCAAAGCTGAGTGAGGTGTCCGGTCTGCCGTTGCGGCTGCCGTCCGAAACCCAGTGGGAATATGCCTGCCGGGCGGGCAGCGAAGCCGCCACGTACGCAGGCGACTTCGATCCCGGCGATCCAGCGACGCAGCAAGAGCTGCAGCAGATCGCGTGGTACGACGCCAACGCGGGTGAAGAGACACACGACGTCGGCGAGCGGCGTCCGAATCCCTGGGGCCTGTACGACATGCTGGGAAATGTTTTGGAATGGTGTCAGGATACGTGGTGCGCTCGCTATGATCAGGCCCGCCAGGAAGACAACGAGTCAGCGGCCCGGGTCATCCGTGGTGGGAGCTGGGGCTACTCCGCGCGGTACGTGCGGGCGGCGTACCGGCTTGGCGTCCCCCCTGGGTACCGTGACTCCATCCTGGGCTTTCGCTGCTCCAGTTCAGGGAGTGAGCCCGGCAGAGGTGACGAGGAGCCGGAGCGGAGCGGTCGTAGCCGTCGCGGAGCAGGCGGAGACAGCGCAGCGAAGAGCGACGAGTCCTTGTGGCAACGGATGCTGAACCGGCTGACGGGCAAAAAACAGGAGAGCGACTAAATTATGCAACTTCAATTTTTTCAAGTGCCTGTCCACGCATCGCAGGTCGACGACCTGAATCGATTCCTCGCCACGCACCGCGTGACCTCAATTGAACGGCAGTTTGTTCCCGATGGGGCCAACAGTTTCTGGTCGATTTGCGTGACATACGAGAACGGCGATCCGCCGCAGACGCCGATCAAACAAAAACAACAAACCGATTACCGCGACGTGTTGACTGAAGAGCAGTTCCGTATCTATGCGAAACTGCGAGTGCTGCGTAAAGAACTGTCTGACAGGGACAAGGTTCCGGCTTACACAGTTTTCAATAACGAGCACCTGGCGGAAGTCGTCCGGCGGCACGTCACGACCCGGGAAGAGCTGGCGAAGATCGCGGGCGTTGGTCAAAGCCGGATCGAAAAATACGCCGATCCGATTCTGGAAATGATGCGTGCCGAAAAACGACCGGAGAGCAGCGTCGCGGACGCGACGGCCACGGACGAGGACAACGCACCGGATGCGGTTCAGCCATGAATCCGACGCATGTCTCGCTGGAGACTATTGCCGACTGGGACAATCTGGCCTCGGCCACATGGCGTGCCTCTGCCGGGAAACGCACGCGTTATGAAGTCCGCTCGTTTCTGGACAACCTGCTGCCAAACCTGAGCGACCTGAGACGAGACATCCTTGACGGCACCGTCAGGGTCGGTCAGGCCCGGACGTTTCGCATTCGTGATCCCAAGCCACGCCTGATCACTGCGGCCTGCTTCCGTGAACGCGTTCTGCAGCATGCTCTGATGTGGCACGTCGGTCCGTTGCTGGAACGCGCTCTGGTCGCCGACACGTTCGCATGCCTGACCGGTCGCGGTACCCGAGCCGTCGTGAGACGCACGCAGCGACATGTCCGACGATTTCCGTGGTATGCGAAAATGGACGTCCGGCAGTACTTTGCCAGCATCGACCATGACATCCTCAAGACGCTGCTCCGCCGTCCTCTGAAAGGCGCGGAGACGCTGGAACTGGTCGATCGCATCATCGACGCGTACGGGGATGGCAACGGCCGGGGACTACCGATCGGTGCGCTCACGTCGCAGTGGTTCGCGAATTATTACCTCGGACCGCTCGACCGGTTCCTGCTGGAAGAGCGACGAGTCGCCGGGATGGTCCGCTACATGGATGACTTCGTTTTCTGGGGAACGACGCGTGACGAAGTTCGGAGTTGTGCTGCCGGTGTTGATGAGTTTTTGGACCAGACGTTGAAGTTAGAGTCCCGGCCGCCAACTCTGATCAACCGCAGTTCACACGGAGTATCCGTCTGCGGATACCGCGTGTTTCCCGGCACGATCCATCTATCGCGCACTCGGCAGGATCGGTTCACGCAGGCTTTGACGCATTGGGAAGTGGAATGGCTGGCCGGGCGAATCAGTTCGCTTGAGCTACAGCGGTGCATCGACGCGACGCTCGGAATCACTGTCGATGCCGACGCTCGCAACTGGATCGGCAAGTGTGTTCAGCGACGGTCCCGGTTTGACGAGATCGATCGGCTGTTCGCGATCGGTGTCCGTTTTTCTCACGACGACGAATGACTTTAGGCCGCAGCATACTTGCCATTGACGTCTGTGGTTGGTATCACCATCCTGTGGAAGGGCACGAGACGAATCGTCAGCGAACCGGGTCATCCGTGGTGGGAGCTGGGACAACTCCGCGCAGAACGTGCGGGCGGCGTACCGGAATGGCAACCACCCTGGGAACCGTGACAACAACCTGGGCTTTCGCTGCTCCAGCTCACGAGGAAACCGGATGGTTTCTCCCTGAACAGTCCCGTGTCCTGTCCGGACGAGTTTCCATGTGAAGCTCTCTGGCAAATAGAAAATGGCCACCGGTGTGTCAGTAGTGTCCCGCAGCAGCGTTCGCGAACGCTCGCCGGTTGGCCGACTTTTTTTCACGGTTTTATTTGAGCGGTGACAAAGCATGCCTGCGCTCGGCCCTTCGACACTCCATCACCCACTGGCAGCTGGCATTCCGCCCGCCTGGGCCTCCGCGTGGGGAGAGGACGACTACGGACCGTGGGTCGAGATTCACGTTGGCGACGCACGGCAGAGCTTGCGGTGGATTCCGCCGGGAACATTTCTGATGGGATCGCCAGATTCGGAAAATGGACGGCATGCTGACGAAGGCCCGCAGCAACTGGTGACGATCAGTCGTGGCTTCTGGCTATTCGACACCCCCTGCACCCAGGCTTTGTGGGAAGCGGTGATGGGCGAGAACCCCAGCCGCTTCAAAGGTGCTCAGCGGCCGGTCGAATCCGTGAGCTGGGAAGACTGCCAACGGTTTATCGACTCGCTCAACAGCTCGCTGCCGGACCTGCAACTGGCTCTCCCCACCGAAGCCGAGTGGGAATACGCCTGCCGGGCTGGAACTCAGACATCGACGTACATCGGCGATTTGACGATCGAGGGAAACGGTCATGCGAAGGGGCTGGAAGACATCGCATGGTACGCCGCCAACTCAGACGGCGAGACTCACGCTGTCGCCGAACTGCAGCCGAACGATTCCGGCCTGTTCGACATGCTCGGCAACGTGTGGGAATGGTGCCGCGACAACACATTCCGGGAATACGCAGCAGACCACGTCACTAATCCTGTGCATTTGGCTGGCAATTCGTCAGCGGGCCGGGTCATCCGTGGTGGGAGCTGGGGCAACTCCGCGCGGATCGTGCGGGCGGCGTACCGGTTTGGCGACCACCCTGGGGACCGTGTCAGCTACCTGGGCTTTCGCTGCTCCAGTTCAGGGAAGTGAGCCGGGACCGGAGGTCGGGACGCGGAGGGAGGAGCCGGAGCGAAGCGGTCGAAGCCGTCGCGGAGCAGGCGGAGACAGCGCAGCGAAGAGCGACGACCGGTCAGGCACGGCTGGCAATACCAATCATTCCGACCGCCTTCCGCCCGGCAGTACTCGATGGCATGTCGGCAGCCCTTCGCCACGATGTCTCACAATTTCGCGATTCACCAAACTCCAGAGAACGCATCGCCAATGAGACGACGCAGCGATCGATTTTGCGACAAATCCGCAGGTGTAATCAAATTGACGGCAATCAAGGTGCTCTCTCTGGCCACGTCAGCGATCATCAGAATCCGGTTGATTTGGCATATCTACCGACAGATATTTCAATGTCGTATCTGACTCAAGACTGACCGTTCTGAGTAAGTAACTGCAATTCAGAAAATAACGACAGTGACCGCGATTTTCGCGTCAAACCCCCTCATCCGGCCTTCGGCCACCTTCTCCCCCTTACCAGGGGGAGAAGGGACTTCGAGAAACCGTGTGAAAACACGACGATAAATCCTTAACGGCGTTGGGTGCACTGGGGGTGAGATTTGTGATCGTTGAATATCTGAAATCGACAAACATCGACGGAGCTGCATTCTGGCTGGATGAGAATTCTCCTGGGATTGTAATGTCGATGCGTTACGATCGGATTGACAACTTCTGATTTGTCCTCGGGCATGAACTGGAGCATATCAAGAACAATGACAAGAGCATTGATGAAAGACTGGTAGGAAGGGGAGCACAGCCAACCGAAGAAAAGCCCTTATTTGAGAAGGTGGCTGATGAACTGGCATCAACGTTTCTCATTTCAGAGCGTGCCATGAATGAGTTCATGGCACGCCATCGTCCGAAATACTCAAAGACGGTAATTGAGGGATTTGCGAAGCGACTTGGAGTCCACCCTGGAATTGTGGTGGGGCACGATTCCATCGTGCCCGGCACGTTACAAACGTGCCCCACGTCCAAAAGACGACAGTTATTTCTGCGCCGGTCCTAAGTTTCAACGACGGACAAGAGCATGGCTCTCTTCGACTGCCTTGCCAGCCACCGTCAGTCGAGAGAACAGCACCACGTAAAGTGCCATCGTGACGATCAGCAGGCAGAAGCAGCCGGGCCACAGGACCTGAGGCCCAAACCTCGTGAGAATTTCTCCTCCCAGCGGAGCACCGATCATTAAGGACAGGGCGTGTGACAGATTGAAAACTCCCATGTAGCGGGCTCTCATTACTGGAGGAGCAAGTTCCGAGACGATCGTCGGCTTGTACGGTGCCTGAAAAATTTCACCCATCGTCCACAAAACAATTGTCCCGACAAAGAACATGGCTGAATCGGCGAAGACGGTTAATCCGAACCCAACCGCCAGAAAAAGCTCACCGGCGAGGAGTACCATTGCTCGATTGCAACGATTCAGCAGATGCGTCAGCGGTAACTGAAGCAGCACGATCATTCCGCCGTTGACGCAAATCATCGCGCCGAATTCCAGCTTCGTGAATCCCATCTCAGTCACATAGAGCGGCAAAGTTGCGAAGCCCTGCATAAAGACGATGCTCGTCAACAGATTGCAGAAACAGAAAAGCAGAAACGTCCAGTCGCCTGCAATATGGCGCAATGCTGCAGTCAGCGAACTGACAGCGTCGCTTTTCGCAACGACGGCTCTTGCGGTGCCAACCGAACTCGGTTCCGAAATGGTTGTGGTTAAAGTGTCCAGCGACGCGAGCCCCTCGGCAGCGGCCAGCTGCGTGAAACCAGCAGGCGATTGGACGGCGGTTGCGATTTGATCACTGGCATCC
>CAMAVB010000199.1 GCA_945861465.1 Candidatus Kuenenia stuttgartensis | reverse complement strand
TACCAGATATCGTCCACTCTGCCGCTTTCCGCATGCACCAACCGCCCAGGGCCTGCCCATTCGGGCGCAGACTGCAGGATTCTCAGCCAAACCTGGACGTTGCGTGCAACACCCTGAAACGAAAGGTGATTTCCCAACTCATCATTGGACGAAAATTTTTCAGATTGCCAGTACACATCCGGGGCGAAATCAAACGCTTTCGACACCGCTGCCACATCAATCTGCAGCCCGCCCGGAACATGTTTGCCGTCTGCGGGTCCGCCATAAACTTCCGTCCGCGACAGGAACAGCGAGACTTCCCAAACGTCCTCGTCCAGATCGTGGAAGAAATGACATCCCACCGGAGCAGTCGCCTGGCGATCCATGATCCCTTGGACGGCATCGTTCACAAACCACCGCAGCCATGCCGGCGGTACTGTTTTCGAATCTGTATTGCCCTGCATCGTGGTACAATCTGTGGAGGATTAGTCTGGGATCTGTAAACGTCCTGAACGAATTCTCCCACTTCGTTCTCACGCGGGATCTCGTGAAAACCCTGTGTTTGATTCCGCCGACACTCGTGGAAGAGCTCGAGATTTCCTGAACGTTGGCATCAAATGGGTTGAGCGAGAAAGTTGCCGCGCACCGCGACTGCAACGCAAACGTCGCGCCAGGATCACGAACGGCTTTATTTCCGCCATTTTGAATGATCCGGTTTACTATCCGATAGAACTTGTTCAGATTTCTTAACATGATGTCGTTGCAAACCGACAACACGATTTGTCATGCTAAAAGCGTGTTCCACGATCAGATAGAATTCAGTTCACCTCCGGAGTTGCCAAAAATGCAAGCCCCGACTGCATTGCGTAAATTCCACTTCTCCCGAACCCTGCTGGCAGGTGTGACGCTGGGCATCGGACTGTTGCCGGTTTCTGGCTACGCACAGCTCAAAGAGATCACAGCCAGATCTTATCGTGATCGGGTCTGTGACTTAGCCATCCTTGCTGACGGAACGCAGCTGACTGGAATTGCCATCAGCGAATCGCCTCCGCGCATCGTCCTGCGGACCGCACGACTGAAAACAGGTGCTGCGGATCTCTTTACGAGCGAGATCCACCCAGCCCTTGCCAATCAACCTGGCCAACAAAACCAGAAGCTGACCAGCATCCTTCAGCAGCGAACTGACCAGCTCAGGATCGATGCCCCAGACGACCTCCAACAGATCGGATTCCTGGAGGAGGTCGTCGAACGTCTTAATCCTGACGATGACCATCAAGTTCCTCCTTGGATCATTGTCGAGATTGAGCCGAAGAGATTGAAGCGACTGGAGACTCTCGTACCCAATCGCCGCGAACTGGCCACGCTGGCACTGTTCAATGAGATTGATGATTTCGAGGAAATGCACTGGAAAACGGTGGCCGCCCGACTTCAGGCGATTCCTGCAACTCAGTTGAAACGGCCCGCTGCACCTCAGCAGACAGTCCCGCCAGAGGCCCTGGCCGAACGAATTCTTGCCGCCATCGACATACGCCTGAATAAGGCCACTCGGTTGATCCGCACCGGCAATGAGTTCGTTGCCGAAGACGCTGAGCCTGACATGGCGACTCTTCTGAGTTCGCTGCTGGGCGATTCCCTGAACAGCACACTTCAAGAGTTACTTAACGAAACGGGCAACGCTGCGGCCAGTCCGTCGTCCAGGAACCAGTACAATGCTACGCTGCCGCCAGCTGCGACTCGACTTGCCGAAAAGAATAATCATGCCACCATTGTCGTGTCATCGTTCGAGTTCGACATCGTTAACGGAGCTGCCTCTGTCACGCGCCAGCTCTTCCGAAATTCGAAGCCCGGCGGATGGAATCTTGTCAGCACATCGACCGGTTCGTCCACCACCAATGATGTGACTCCGGAACAGCTCCGGAAGATTGAAGACGATCCGCAAGTGAAGCAGATCAGCGGATTGCTGTCGCAACTGAGTCCTGATCCGAACGCACTTATTACGGCACTGCAGATGGGTGCTGTCGTACAGTCGGCGTTATCAAAGGCTGACGCGGCATTTCAGTCGACTTTGCAGGATATTCTCACCGCCCGCATGGCCGTACACGAATCTCCACCCACCGTTGTGCTCAAAAACCCGTGAAAAGAGGCCGGTAACGAATAGTACTCTGTCAGTGATGGTTTGAAGGGTTGTGTGCCACTGGCTCTGCCAGTGCTTCATGCCGATGGAGAACACTGGCAGAGCCAGTGGTACACATCAAAGCACGGTTGACAATGCACCAGCTCATGGCCCGACGCACGCTCAACACTTTTCGTTCCTGTCCCTTTTGCCCTGACTGAAGACGGTGCCAGTCAAATCATGTCCAGCTTGTGGTGACGGCGAGCAGGAGGCTTCGCACAAGCAGCACAAATGCCATGCACTTCAAGGCGATGACCACTCATCCGAAATCCATGATCAGCAGCGACTCGTTCCAGTACGGCCGAGATTTCATCGTTGCGAAATTCGACAAGCTGGTTGCACTTTTCGCAGATAAAGTGGTCATGCTGCGGATACCCGTAGTCGTGTTCGTAAACTTCGCGATCGTTGGCTCTCGCGACTTTGCGAATCAGACCCGCTTCTTCCAACGAGCTGAGTGTTCGATAGATCGTGGCTCGACTCACGCGACCGCCGTCACGACGTGGTTGAGTCAACCGTGCGACGATCTGGTCCGAATCGAAATGTTCATGTTCGGCAAAGATCTCACGTACAATCGTCTCGCGTTCCTGAGTCAAACGTTTGCCGCGTGTGGCAAGAAACTCACGGAATTTCTCAACGGGCGACACCGCGACTTCAGGACGAGCAATTTCATTGAATGCCAAATCACTCACAACAACCTCAATGCCTTAACTGCGGCTCGGCCCAAAGCGTAAATCCGCTACGCTCGCCGGCGAGCGCCAATGGTACTCGATTTGATCGCAACTCGTATCAGCCGCAGTGCATTAGCACCCGGTTTTCCAATTAATTCTGAGTGAGCCGAACGCTAACGGCCTGTCGATTTAGTCGTCAGATTGGGCATTTTCGTTTAACGGCGAGCCGCAGGCGAGATGCAACAACGAAGCATGCGTCTTGCCGTTAAACGCTTAAATCACCAGCCCGCTCACGCATACGAGCTAATAGTCTGGCCACCACCGCAGCGCATTTCACGGCGTAAATACCACGAGCCTTGAAAACTCGCAGGATTATCGAGCATTATTGCTCATTCGTGGATTTTTCCAGTCGCTCCAGCATGCGACCGAGAGCCTTTTCCAGAATTGCATCTGAATCGTAGTCGCCCTTGTCTATTGCTCGGCGAATGGCCACGAGTTTTTCGTCTTTGATCGCCCGAAGCCCGGAGGCAGACACTTCGGAGACCTCGGCCAGTGGCAACGCAGTCGGGGGATCGATCGGCTGTTGTTCGGCGGAACTGCCTGCAATCAATGGACTCGTTGTGTTTTGCGCAGATTTGTTCATGGCAAGCAATATGGTACGACGGACGTGAGAAGCAGTCCAGTGGTGAGTTCAAAACTGGAAGAGTGGGCAATGCTGTTAAAGATTTATCGTCGTGTTTTCACTTGGTTTCCCGGAGTTCCTTCTCCCCCCTGCAAAGGGGAGAAGGTGGCCGGAGGCCGGATTAGGGGCTATTCGCGGGTTCTGACTCGACCAAATGCTCTACCGTGTTGAGGATTGGGATGCATGTCAGCTATTGCTGCAGTGTTGAAATGGAGTCTCTGGTGAAGCAGGTGAATCTGCGTGTCAAGCGGACGGAAATGTTCTGGAATGATGCGACCAGAGGCGGTGAATCCATCCTGCAGAGCGCCACAACTTTCAAGGTGCCTGCAACCGGGATTTCTTTGTGTTACGAAGAATGGACATTCATGTCCGTCAAATTGCCATCGGATAAGAATGTCCAACCTCCATTCCCATGTGATTCAATAGGCAATGGCCGGATGGCTGTCACCAAGCGTAATCACCAAGCGTAACTAAACATGTGCCTGTCACCGGGACATTCTCTTGAAGACATGAGACTGATCAATCTGCTTTGCAGGCTCGCCGATTCATGAATTTCGAATCAGTGATATCATTATGCTCGATTCACCTATGACCAAGTTGAGTCGATTCATCAGGCTGCGGAAAACCATCCTGATCAGCCCGCCACGATTTATGCGATTGTCGAACCACGTCAATCGTCAGTGAGTTCTTTTGACAAAACGCCGTCCCGCGACTTGATTAATCCCGAATTACGAACACTCTCAGAGTGAAATGCTTTGCCCGAGTTGGTGTCACGGTGACGTGCTCACTACAATGACACTCAAGGCACGAGCATGGCCGCGATCCATGGTGCAATGATTGTCTGCGTCGTGCAGAAGAATAGCCGGTTATTCATGTTATCAGTTGCAAAGATTGAATACTGCGTATGAATGACGCTCAAGACGAGTTTTCCCAATCTGCGGCAGCCACACCGGCAAATCCGGTTCGGATGTCGAACGACGTGGCGCTGTTTGACTGGCAGAACGAGGCCGTCCGGAAATGGGCGATCGGTGATGATGAAGGACCGTACCGTGGGACTCTGGAGATATTTACAGGCGGCGGAAAGTCCCTGATCGCGATGGCGGCATTTGTGAAGGTTTCTGAGATATCGCCAGAGACCCGGCTCGCAGTTGTTGTTCCCAGTGAAGCACTGGCGCGACAGTGGGTGGGAATTCTGGAACGGCAGACGACATTGAAAAAAGCGGAAATCGGTTTACTGGGAGCTGGCAAGAAGGACACGTTTACCGGGAAACGAGCACTGGTTGCGGTCCTCAATTCGGCCGCTCGCAAGCTGCCTGAAATCGCTGCCAATGTTTCACCGCTCATGCTCGTCATCGACGAGTGCCATCGTGCGGGTGCCCCATCCTATTCCAAAGTGCTCGGGACAAGAGCAGAGTATAGCCTTGGTCTATCGGCAACCCCATCGAGGGACGAGGTCGATGAAGATGGGCTTCCGCTGGATTATGATCAGCAGCTTGTCGGTCAGAAGATAGGGGCCGTTGTCTTCAGGTTTGGGCTTCGTGAGGCACGGGAAATCGGGTGGCTGCCGAACTACACCGTGCATCATCATGGCGTGGAGCTGCATGATGCAGAAAAACTGGAATACGAAAGGATCAGCCGCAAGGTCACCGACACAGCGGACCGCCTGTCGGTTACGGGAACTCAAACGTCACAGGCGTGGTCGTCGGCAAAAAAGGGCGGCCAAATTGGATTGGCGGCCCAGGCCTACATTTCCGCATTGACCAGCAGGAAAGACTTCCTGTATCGCGTGACAGAACGTGGTCGCGTGGCAGCGCGGCTGGTCGAAGAGTTAATGCAGCGTACACCGCTTCCGAAAGTGCTTCTCTTTCATGAACGCGTTGCGGAAGTCGAATCGCTGTTTGCTGAACTCCAAACCACAATCCCCCCCGTCAATATCGGGCTGGAGCACTCGGCACTTCCGGTCAAAGCCCGGAAGTTGGTTCTTGATGACTTTCGTTCCGGTAAACTTAACATTCTTGTCAGTGTTAAGAGTCTGGTTGAAGGTATCGACGTTCCAGATGCGGATGTGGGAATCTCTGTTGCGTCTTCATCCAGTGTGCGGCAGAGAATTCAGACTCTGGGCCGTGTCCTGCGTCGTCGATTTGATGGCGGAGAAAAACAGGCCGAAATGCACGTGCTCTACGTGCATGACACGGTAGACGAATCCATCTACGGTAAAGAAGACTGGTCTGATCTGACCGGGCCGGATTCCAATCGATACTGGCTGTGGCCAACGGATCCAGAAGCACCACCGATACCCCAGCAGGAACCTCCTCAAAAACCAAGACCGACCGAAGAGGCGGAGTGGAAACGATTCGGTGAGTGCGTACCGGCAGAACCCGCAATCTGGTTTGGAGAGATCCCTGGTAGTGAATTTTCGGTTGATACACGTGGAAATGTGACAACAAGCAGCGGGGCTGCTGTTGAGAATCCGCAGGGCGTTGCCGAAATGGTTAGGCGCGTTCGAGGACGTCCCGGCGGACGCTTTCGTATCACGTCGAACTTTAATCTGGTCATCGTGTTCGGGGAGGCTGGAAAAGAAATGGCACCCTACCTGGCTGGCAAACTCTCTGAGCGATTCCGGATTCAAAAGGAAGTCACGGACAATCAGGCTGACTTCGACGCTGAGTCGCTGTCTCCTGGCGACAAGTATTCAGGCCCACTCGATAAATTAAATGGGACATTCAAATTCCGTCAGAAGAAGGGCGGCGTGATCGAGCGAAGAGTGAAGGATGTTTTTCAGTTTGCGAATACCGATGTGGTGGATAACCGGCTGTCTGAAAATGGTAAAACGTGTCTGAAGGCATGGAAATCTGTCAGCGGGCAGGGATTTGCTTTTTTTGTGAGTCAAATGGACCATGCCTGGTATCGACAGGATGGAGAAGCAAGATTTCTGGCCGCCGTGCCTGGTGGATTTTTTTGGCCAGACAGCCAGCCTCCAAATACACGACCCGGTGGATGAATCTTTGCCGTTAAGAAACCGTCAGGAGAAGAAGGCATGTTGGGCAGCTGGGCATTGGCAATGAGCCGCGAATATCGGGAAGCGTTTTCGAGGGTACAGCGAAAGTACCAAAATCAGATTTCCCGGAAGACTCAGGATCTGATGCACGATCCGACACCGGGAGGCAGTCGTACGATACTCACACAGTACGACGGACTTTGCCGTCTGCGAACTGGCGAATACCGGATTATTTACGCCTACAATGAACAGCTTGTGCAGCTGCTGAGCCTTCGAAAGAGGAACGAACGAACATACGACGATCTTGACAAGCTGGAATTGCAGCAGCTCGAACCGTTTCGGAGTGCCACCAACGGGAGACCAGCCATTCCGCAGCTTCCACCATGGGAGAAGATTGCCCGCAACTGGGGAGCACCCAAGGCAGAAGCTCCGAAGCCCTTGCCTTCCCCAATAGATAAGGCTCTCCTGGATGAACTGGACATTCCAGCTGATTATCGAGCGATTCTGCGCCAGATGCGCACAGAAGATGAATTGCTTGGCTGTGATACCGTGCCGGCGCACATTTGCGAAAAGGTCCTTGAAGCACTGTTTCCGCCACGTCTTGAACTGATTGACGGAGATCCACTTCCGGTTGTCGTCCTGGACGATCTTGTAGATGAAGCCGCAGCGACAGTCAGCGGTCCAATCGACACTGCCGACAAGTTCAAAGTCCCTGCCGCAATGAATGGAATACCAAAACCGCTGTTCCTGGTCCCCATGAAGCGCATGGAGTCGATGACGGCTTATTCCGGCAATACCGCAAGAGCAGTTGGGCAAGAGGCGCGTTACACGGTCAAGCTGAACGGCACGATTCAGTTGACGTACGCCGCCAGCAATTCAGAGAGAGCCTTATTGACCACCGACGGTCACGATGAATTGGTTCAACTCGTCAATGATGCAAAGCGATCAGGCGGAGCAACACAGGGAGGCGGTGGTTTCTTCATTAACGAGTTCCGCCACGTGCTTGTGCCGACGCCAAACGGTCTGCTTTTCGCGGGTAAATACACGCGAGATCTGGAATTCGTCTTCAATACAACAGTCGTGTCGCCAGTCGCTCCATCAGGAATTAGTCGAGGCGATTTTTGGCCCGGCCCGCATGTGGGCATTAAGTACACTCTGGCAGCCGGTGCGAGTGATATTCGGTACGAACGAGACACTGACCATGGAACCAGGGAGCGAGTTTCGTTGTCTCAGCATCATGATTCCCAGGCACTGCAGGCACTGTTGCAGATGTTTCGAGCTGTGAAACCCAGCGGCGGAGCTGTTTACGTGAATGAAGCCCGCGAGTTCTTTGCGCCGGTCGCGGGGGATCAGGGCTACGAAAGGCTGTATATCGGCCACTTGGGAATCAAACCATGGTTTCCGGAACCGCAGTAATACGTTCAGCTTGCTCTGGGTTTGTTGCTGATACTCAGATTTTGTTGACTTTTGTCGGATTGCAGTCGATACTTTTTGCAGCGACCAGTATGAGCCGGCGTCAGTCGACTCTGGATTAATTCCTTGGCCGCTTTTTTTGTTGGCCGAAATCGTGTTGGCCGTCCTCAAGCCACTGCAGGACATCCGCAAGCCTTCCAGTGCCTTGGTGGATCAAGCCTTCAACTTGCCGCGGGTTCGCGTCGATGGTAAGCTGGTAGAAGGCCAGTGAACAAAAATCGGCTTCATGCCGTGTGGTCCCGGAAATCGTTCCGGGAGACCCTATATTCACTGGCTTTTTTTATGTGCCAACTGACAGCCAGAGTCACGCATTTTTCGGACGGCTTCGAAAATTCTCAGCACGGCCTTTCGAACGGTGGCAAGTGAACTCACCAATTGAAACTACTTCAACACATACCTTGTATCCGGGCCGGAACCTTTTCAGGTATGACCAGTTTTGTCTGCACTGTATCTGTTGCGAATTTAGCGCTACGAGAGGCGATGAGCAATCAGAGTGACCCAGTCTCGAAAATGGTGGCATGCGTTCATGAGTTTTTTCATTCCAATGTGTTCGGCGATATCCGGGCCCACAGTGGTCTTGTCGGAGTAATAACTCGGGATCAAACGGATGATTCGCTTTGAAGGTGCATTCTGCGGCGTATCGTTGATTTTCTCGACATCACCCGCCTCAGTAACCATCCGCTCCAACTCAGTGACTGCTTCATCGATGTCGGCGTAGGCAATCTTCAGTGCATTGATGTCAGCAAACAGCAACGATTCAAACTCGTGCAATTGCAGGTGTGGGACAAAACGGGTATCCGGAATATCGTCCGCAAGGGCCTTTTCGAGAGCTTCAACGTAAGGCCGGGGATAGTCGGAATTCTTCGCATGAACAGCCACACCGGGAAAATCATCCGGAAGTGCATCCAAGTCAATGAACGAAGTAAACAGAATCTGGGGACGTTGCTGAGCTGAAAACGCTCGCAACATGTCATCCCTGATGATCCGATAACTTATTCACGCCGCCTCGATGGATTTTCCCACTCTTTCGCTTTTGGGCAATGCGGATCGGATGGACAAGTCCATCGTGCTGTGGAAAAAGATATGGTTGGAGAACACGAGTGCAAAACCCCTGTTCGGTTTGCCCTTCACAGAAGATGTAGAGTTCCTTCATCCGTGCCGTAGGCGTCTTTCAATTTCTGCAGCGTGTCCGGTTGCGAAGCGATGAGAAACTCCCAGAGTTTTTCTTCGGCGACGCAATGTTCGGTATTGCGTGGTTCGAAGATGTAGTGGTAGTCATTCTTTACACTTCGCTTGCCGTGAGCGACCGGGCAGACAGAATCGAAGAAAAGCAAAGTTAGCCATGTCCACAACCCGGCATCAACGGCAACCTCTTCCGAATTCAGCTTCTTCAACACAGCCGCAAGGTATCTGGCAGCTGGCCCTTGGTCTGAAAATGCTCCACAGCGATCGAAATCTCTGGCGAAACGATCTCAGTCAGTTCGCGATGTTCCAGCAATTCGTTCGGTGGGTCTCGGTCTGGGTTGGTACGCAATAACGACAATTGTTCCTGGAATACTTTGATGCCGGCTTCGTTGAAGCGACGCAGTTTCATACCGCGTCCTCCCAGTTGGATGCCTCGGCATTCCGAACAAACTTCTCAAGCAGCGCGTGGTCTTTGCAGAAAGAATCGACGACTTCGGTGATCCACTCTTCCTGCTCTTCTTCCTGCTCATCAATTGGTGGCTTCGTATGTTCCGAATGCGGCTACTTCTGCACCGGCTTCCTCAATACGAACGTAGAGATCGGTGTGCTGATCAAAGCCCTCTGCAGCAAACGAGAATTTGGAGTCTGAGAATGTCAGTTTGAGCACATTGCCAGCAATCGCTTTTGGCGCCACGTTCTGTCCAAGGAAAGTGATTCGCGGTGGCTTCTTCTGAAAATCAAAATCGAATGAACTCCACTTTTTCAGCGGATTGCCTGACGGCACGTCGTAAGCGACCGATACGGTCAGCTCGGCATTTTCCGGCACAGGCTGGGTTGTTGAAGAAGCAATCCGAAAGCCACCGCGTCTGGGATCAAGGCGGTACCAGCGAGGCGTGGGGACAATTCCGCCAAATGCGGGTTCGCCCTCGCCATTCGCATCCGGTCGGCGCGCCTTTTGAGGCGAAGCAAATTCTTCTACCGAGAAAAAGTCACTGAGCAAATTGAAATCTGCTTTTCGCGTGGTCGGCTGAAGCACTTCGAGCAGGGCATCGACGATTTTGCGGCAGAAACCGATTCTCCCTTTCCACCCTCTCTTCCAGGTCTTGTCTGGTCGTTCGGCAGATGTGTTCCAGTCTTCATGGGCCGGGCCCTCTGAATCCCCCAGCAGCTGTGCCAATGGTCCTTTATCGACAAGCACCAGCGCCTGAATACCTTTCATAGCGGCCTTGGAGTTCAGCTTGGTGATGGTCATCCCTTCACGGACGTAGTAGGTATCAAATCGCTGATCTGTTGCCTGCCGCTGTAGGAATACCGACATTTGTCCTTCAAGATCCGTTCCCGTTTTTCGAGGCAAATTGATCCGGATTCGCACAGCGGTCAACGTTTCCTCTTCAAGACTCTTGCGGAGTGACTCGAGATCTTCCTGTTCAAAGCCCGACTCATTCAATACCGGCACTTCGCTGATCCCCAGCAGTCGGGTCTCGTGCTTGATGGCAGACTTAAGACAGGACTGAACAAAGTCAATCGGAGGTGCCACATGGCGTTTACTGCGTTTTGGGCCGTCCCATTTAACCGCCGAGCACCAACCGTTCAGGGTCGTGGCCGTGAGGCATGCTCGGCCAGTTTTGATATCAGGGGCAGCGATCTCGACTTCCAGTTCGCCACGCAGAATTGGAAGAAAAAAGTGGATGCAAACCGCCTGCATCATCCGCATGCCACTGAGTTCCGACGCAACGTACGGAACAACCACCGATAAGCCCGGTTCCGTAGTCCGCGTCAGCTTCCACTCTGAACAGAAAGTCGATAATTCTTCAGGGGACTCAATCGCCAGCGGAAGGCCATCACGGGCAGTCTGTCCGCACCAGAATCCTTCGGGGAAATACTCGACTCCATCGACCGCGTGAATATGCAGCACGGCCTGACCCATGAGCAGTTTTCTGGCGTCGGAATCGCGCACCGTCAAGCCGAACATGCATCCTACGCGACTGGCTGCACGATAGACGGTCTTTCCCAAACCCCAGCGTCCGAGGTCATCGCCGGTCTTCCCACTGAGTCCTATGTTCCGCCAGAACCAGAAAAAATCCTGTCGAGCGCTTGTCGACGGAGATGTTCCCAGGAGCGGGTCTCCACCGAGTCCCCGAGTTCCAAAATCCTCGCACACCAGGAAGCCGTTGGATAAACACGGTACGCCGTCGCTGTCAAATTCTATTTCGCGGCGTCTGAGAGGCGATTCCAGTCGTCGAAAGTGTTCGGCGAGGCTCGCTCGCGACGGCATATCAGCATTGGGATGCAGTGCGAGACGAACTCGAACCGGTCCTTTTCCAGTAGCGGCATCGATCGAGTTCTGCAGGATCTCCCGCACCAAGGCATCCGTTCCCGCATATTCGTCATCGCCTGCTTGTTCTGCTTTGAACAGATGCGTCTCATTCGGGTCTCGCCGAACGACCGCTGGATCGAGCTTTGCAAAGACCCATTGAGTCATGTTCGGGATAATTCCGTCAGAGCCTCACAGCCGATGAATACACGTGGAAGAGAATATGTGCGGGAGCGTGGAGTTACAACCATTACGTTGTGTTATTGCCACTGAAATTCGATGCGCATGATGGAATACAACTGTCTCCGGATTTCAGATGGCAATTCGCCTTCGAAATCAGAACCCCAGCCTTCGTTCGTCAAGATTTCAGCGATTGGAGAACGGCTGCGGCACTTGAACTTGCTCAGGCAATCGGTCGTCAACTGATTTGTCCAGGCTTGATTGAACTTGCCTCGGTGGTCGCCTCGTTTGGTTCAGCAACGTGCCCGGCAGCCAAATTCGCTTCCACCTGGACAAGTCGCAGGCGTCGGCGCAAGGCTGCAAAAAAGGCGGCGTGACGAATGAGTTTCGTGTACCGTATTCGTGATGGCGGTCGTGACAGGGATGTGGAATTTTAGGAGGCATGTCTCTGTGTCCAAGGTGTTTCAGGCAATTGTTTCATTGCTGAAAACCTCTGGTGAGCAGAACTCACCAGAGGCAGGCAGCACCATGATGGGAATGGTGCCCCGATCTGGTTGCCAAATTTGGCTTCCACTTGGAAGAGCCAGAGTGGAAAACCGCCATCCCGTTTTTCAATCCCCGCTGACAACACGGGCCGTTCAAATCCTGCATCATGAAAACCTGGCAACAACTCCCGTTTTTCTAATTGCCCAGGCTAGCGCCCTCCAACCCCGGCCACCCCTCAATCCATCGCTGACAGAGCAGAAGTCGCGGGGAGTCAAGCATCGAAAAATACACGAAACACAGCAAAGACCGGCAGTTTCTGCTGAAACCAGTCTTGAACTTCGTCTCGACACGAAAACCGAATATCCAGTAAAATTGTCGCTCCTGTCTGAACTCTCTTCGTTCTCCTCTCACTGTGGTCGCCGTGTTACTCAACAAGGCGCTGCATCCTGCCTCTTACAAACCCGCCAGGAGACCTGATCATGTCAGGACGTCGGTGGATCTTCACTCTGCTCGCCGCAGTTCCAATTTCAACAACCGGATGCCAGGTCGATGGCGGTTCGACAAAAATGTGGAACCGCTTTGCCAGCGCAAAAGAGTCTGATGTCCTGGACGAAGGAGAGCTTCCAAAGTTTGTTAGCCGGGCGACAGACGACGAAAAAGAAGAAAAAGAACAGATCGAAGCACCGATCGACGACGGTCGCGTCAAAGATCTGCTCGCGGAAGGACAGCGAGCACTGCAGGAAAATCGCCTGACCGAAGCTCGGCAGGCCTACCGTGATGTGATGCAGTTGGTTCCCGATGATCCGACGGCACATCATGGTCTGGCGATGGTGGCTGATCTGACGGAACAATGGGCGGAGGCTGATGACCACTATCGACACGCACTGCGATCGCGCCCCCGCGATGCCAATCTGCTGTGTGACATCGGATATTCGTATCTGCTGCAGAATCGATACAGTGAAGCGTCCAGTTATCTGTCGCAGGCGATTCAGATCAATCCGAATCATGAAAATTCACACACCAACCTCGCCCTGCTGGATCTTCGTCAGGGAAATCGGGAAGCCGCCCGCCAACGACTTTTACAACGCTATGGAAATTCCGCAACGGTCACTCAGCTCCTCACCGCGCTCGAATCGCAGAGCGCGTCAAAAGCAGCCACTGGTCTGGCCGCAACGTCACCCACCATTCCCGAAAATGCTGCCTTCGAAGAAATTCGTGAAATTGCAAACCGCGAACGAATCGCCGCCGAACAACGCCGTGCTGCTCTCAACATTCCGGGCGACCACAATGCCGCGATCGATTCTGTCAACTCGGCCAGTCACACGAACGTTCCCGGTCAATATGAGGCCGCCGCCCTTCAGGAAAGCGGACGACAGTCGAGTCGATTCGGCGGATCCAGCATCGATCCTGCCATGGCTGTGGCTCCATCCATCGCTGGCTATGCATCCGGAAACGCCGCTCCGCAACTTTCTGCGTCCACTACCGGCGATCCGATCCCAGATTCTGTTCCACCGCAATTTGGCGGTATCTCCGGAATAGCATACCATGCCAGTCCATTGGCCGGCAACCAGAACGTGGACCCGGCGACTGCAAACACGGGATCAATGGCGGGATCAATGGCGGGATCATGGAATCAGAATTCGATGCCGCCACAAAACCCGACGCTGCTGCAGTATCCCGCAATTCCCGGCCAGGCGAATTTCAGCAGCCAGCAGCCAGTCTCAGGCAATGACACGGCTCCGCAGTCGGCAAACATGGCTCCCGGTGTGGGCGGCCTGATTCCCGTGCGACCGAGTGGAGCGTTTCAGCCACCCGTTCAGGGTGTGAGTGACGGACAGCCATTCGGCTTTGGTCAACAATATTCGAATACTGGCCATCCCAATGCGCACGTCCAGATTGAAGGGCTGAACGCCGGACCAGGCTCGTTGTTTCCTGTGGGACAGGGAGCGGCCCATCAGGATGGAACCCTGCGTATGGAAAATGTAAGCCCTCCTGGCACCAATGCCGGAATCAACGGTGCCATGCTCGGTCAGCCAGTCTCGACGTTGCCGGCTCAGGAATGGATGATGCAGCAACAACAGAAGATCCAACAGATGAACTCACAACAGCAATCGTCAAATGAAATCGGCCAGAGATATTCCGGAAAGGGCTACAGCAATCCGCAATACTCCGGCACCAGTTTGACTGGCGCGAAGGTCGGAATTCCGATCGAAAATGCAGCGACCACCGCAACCACCACTGCACCGCGTCCCGGCAATCCGACTCCACCTGTCAACCCGTTGGCCTCGTATGAAAACCAACTGCGAGAACTCGATAATCCGTACAACAACACCCTCCAGCAACTCGACCGCAACGCCTCCTCCGCAATGCCCCGTGCCCAGTATTAGAGTCTCTCACTGTTACACGATCACACGTCGCGCTCATAAGGGTGTCTTGCAGGCCCATATGCGCCCGTAACTTGTGAGTCAGTGTAATTCTGGCTGAAAGAGCCAAAGTCACCGACCTGTTGGTCGAAAGCGGTAGATTTTGTTTGGCTTGGAGCAGATATAGAGCGTGCCTTGGCGATCGCGGACAATACCCTCCGCTTGCTTGACGTCCTCGCGAAGGCCGTGATGACCCTCCTTCAACACCACTTCGGTGACACGCAGGCCTTGTGAGTCGAACGCCGCCGCCAGTTGCGATTCGTGGCTCAGCAGCCACAGCCATCCCGTGGCAGGATCGAAAAAAATATCCGAGAGATCATCGAGTCCATCAAAGTTGAGTGAACATTCAATGGTCTTTGAGCGTCCCTTATCCAGCAACGGATGGATCCGGTAGACGGCAGGTGGTTTATCCTCACGGACCGCGAATAGTGTATCTGTTTGAACATCGTAACTGAC
>CAMAVB010000198.1 GCA_945861465.1 Candidatus Kuenenia stuttgartensis | reverse complement strand
CATTCCAGTGCGAGACTTGTTGCGTCGCGACTGGGCATTAAGCTATCGACACTGCAAATTGGAGAACATGGTAGATGGCTCGCGGAACCAATCGGTGACACTGTACAGGATTTTGCGATTATCGAGCCGTGTGTTGCTGAAATGGGAATCGGTGATTTGGATCAGCGACCGGCACTGACAACGCCGTGGCCTTGGCATCAGCGAAGATTTTCTCGAAGGATTGCTGTGGCTCTGAATGAGGTAACAATTCAGCAATTTCGGTCTTTCGATCCTGAGTTTGACTCATTGGATCCCATGCTGAGCCATTCGTCGTCGAATGCTGCTATTATGCTCGTCAATCTTGATCTTGCATATCGTTTCTGCAATCACTTGTCCGAGCGATCCGGCATGGAATGTTGTTATGGCCTACGCCCCGGCGACGATGGAGTTGCATTGCTGGTCCCGAAACCAGATCACCTTGCCCTCACTGGATATCGCCTCCCTACCGATGGCGAGTGGGAACTAGCATGTCGGTCGGATACTGTCACCAGCCGATTCCTTGGTAACGAACATGTTCTGGTTCGTCATTACGGCTGGATGGACGAAAACAAAACGAAAGCTCAGCAAGGCCCACACAGTACATTTTTGTCCCAACAGATTGCGGCTTTCCTGCCAAACCGATACGGTTTATTTGATACCTATGGCAATGCGAAAGAGATTTGCGATTTGAGTGCCGACCCAGTCGAGCAGGAATATGAAACGATCGACAGCCTTGCCCGTTCCGGGGCAGCTCGCAACGGCACGTTTCCAACCATTCGCGGAATCTGCTTCATGGACTCTGGAGCAATCTATGCTCGAAGTCACTGCCGTACGAATGGCATTTTGGCAGACAGAACAATTGGAATGCGCGTCGTACGAACCTTGTCCACCAGTGATGTTCTTCACGGAACAGTTCCGTGAACCGTTCGATTATCCCAACAACCAGAAGAGGCTTTACCGATGGCTAAGAAATTAACATTGCCAGCAGACCCGACATGGCGCCCCGACTCGCAACAATTGCAACAATTCAAAGACCGATTCTGGCGAGCTGACAAGAATCAGCCATGGGAGGATGTCAATAATGCGAAAAAGGTTACCGGAGCTCCAAAACCAAATGTTGGAGGCTGCGGCGGCTATGCCATTTTCGAATGGCAATCAAATGAAACTTGGACGCTCGTTGCAGACCACTGTATTGCTCCGTGCACAGCAAGTTCGCCGGATCCCAGTCCATCTCCCATGCCAGTGGGTATGCAAGTGAGCGTCCCATGTTAAACCCCGATTTTCACCGCCCTAATTGACGCACCTATTTTGGGACAGCACGGAATGCTGCCGCACGAGATTCAGAACTGGACTCGGAAGCCGCCGAGCCAGTTGATCTTTTCCCTCGAAAAGCAGCGCGCATCGTTACGCAGAGAGTCCCTTTCGGAGAGCTAAATTCTGTCAGCGAACTTTCGCCGACAGCCAAGTTAACTGAAAACGCCGAGAGTGTCCCTCTTGGCGTTTTTTCGTTTTCCCCAGTGTTTTACACGATTTGCCACATCCGACGCTCGGTGCGTACTCTCTCTGTTCCGCGCGCGTCGGGTTCAGGATCCCAATGAAATCCCTGCCTGAAGCCCGATTTGGGTCAAAACTCTCTGACCCTCTGGTCGGCGAGGGTCGCGGAGTTAACACACGGTTCCCTTTCGGGGTACTGGTTTTCAAATTGCGAACTGCGGAAATTAACCAGCCGCGTACGGACCCATATGACGGTCGGAATGTGGGCAACGGCGTCGTTGTTCAGCCCGATTCAGGGAAGCCTGCATCCACTCGATAACAAGTACGTAACGGCCTGAGTCTGTTTTTATTTAATGAAACCAAGTTCGCGAGCCATCACATCAATTGACAGCGAATCGGCGAAGGAAGAAGCATGGCCAAATTTTTGTTCAGCAAGCGACAGAATTTGCGTCAGTTCGTCGAGCTTCACTTGATTCAATTCGGTTCGGCGAACAATGGCACTGGTTTCACTGTCGGGCAGGACGATGCCAACCCAAGGGCATACGTCAGAACGTGAGAAAACGATCAAAGGCTCACACCAGCCACCAAACGTCGCCCATGGCCCATCGTTTCGATACCCACACCCGCCTAAGAAAATGCCGTAAACCCAAGCGCCATGGGATGGGTCGGATTGCTGGCGAATCGTTGTCATTGTCCTTCGCAAGAGCTCGACAACATCTTCTGCGGTATTCAGGTCTGGCGAAATGTAGTCATGTTCCACTCGATTACGTTTCTCAATGGCACGCGTTAATACTCGAGACGCAAGCTCATCAATGATTCCTCGCCGCATCAAAAAGTCGGCCTTTTGTTTCGGGGATCCGGGAGGATTCTTGCACAGCGTCCCGAAGTCACGCGCCACATACCAATCGACAAGACAACCAAGCGCTCGTCTCGCGTTGAGGACGGCGTTCGTGCAGAGCTTCGCTTGTTCTGCTGCGTCAGTTTTAAGGGCAGCTTGACTTACGTCCTGAATCGCCCACGACAATGGAGCGTCAGGGCCGTCGCCGGGGGCCGGAACGATCACGCCTTGCCCATAACGGCCTGACAAGGTTCCAATGCCGTCAATCAAGTCTTCAGCCGATACTGGATCAAATCGGCATTCAGCGAGTAGTTGCTTTTGTGACACTTTGAATTGAGCTTTGTAGAACAATCGAGCAAATTCATGCGAGATAAGCTGGTTGGACACTTATACTGCAGGCACGGTTCGTCCAGCCTGTCGAAAAATGTGATCAATGCGCCGTACAGATGGTGCGTTAATTCAAATAAACAGCCTACCCGGCTTTGCTTATTGATACAAACGACGACGAGGGTGATTCGAAGATCGGCTGACTGAAATCCTGCCACTGCTTCCCCTATCCCTGATTGCGAGATCTTTCCGCCCCGCCTCGATAGAAACGTCACCCCTGCGGCGTTATCGTGGGCGAGCAATCGACTCGACGTATACGCACCACGCTCCCCACCGCACGAACAGCCACCTCGCTCCATGTTTGAACAAGCCTTCAAAAACATCGACGACGTCCTCTGGAAAGACGGCAGGGTGGCACTGTCGATGAAAATCGAAGCGGTGTGCCACTGGCTCTGCCAGTGCTTTTGGGGTTGTGGGGATATTCGTCGATGAAAGACACTCACTGGAAAAAGATCCGGCATTTCGACATGCCCCGGTGCCCGATTCCATCTTGCAAGAAGTCATCAATCACGATCTGCGATTGTTACGCAAGCCCGAGCCCGAATGGTTTCCTACGACAAGTGCAAATTCAACTCAGCGCAGCGCTGGCACTGCCAGTGGCACACAATCACTGATTTCCCGGACATTCAATCCCCCAGTGCCACCCCGTCGAGCGGAGCGGTATGAGCCCTCAGATACCTCTTCAGAGTCAGGTTGCCGGCCACGTTCTAAATGGATTGCCTACGACGGTGCCGTTGTAGCTCTAGCCGTGGCTCAGATCTTGGCTGACGATCTCAGTCATGGAGTTCGTCTCGATTGCTCCACGATTTGCCAGTTGCGTTTCAATGATGAGTGTGAGCGTTTCCATTGAAACCAGCAGGTCCTTTGAAATGGAGTCGATTGAAGTATTATGAACCCCTAAAAAAATCTCCGTGGCCGCGTTGTGTCGTGAACGGTTACGGCTTTTAGAACCCCTGACACAACCTGCTTGAGCGGCAACGGTCGTGTCGGGGGTTCTTTTCTGTCTGGACAATTCATCGCTCGCGTCGCAAGGTCTTCTCCTGTAGAGTGACCATCACGCAATGGCTTCCAATTTGGCGCTGCTGCCTGGCCCTGAAGGCATGATTCGGGCCAACCGTCGCTGACGTCGATGGAAGTTTGCCGTGCGCGTTCTGAGTTCCACTTCACATGAAATCTCCTGCGTCCTGTTCCATGATGTCTCGACTGATTATTGCCGTTCTTTGTCTGCTGACAGCAATCCTGCATCCCTGCGCCGCTTTTGACGAATCCACATGGACGATCACAGTCGGAGAGCCAGAGCCCAAAGTCCTGACAGGTCGGGTCGTCGCTGAGATTCCAAACAGTGCTTTGCTGCTGGAAGAACCCAACGGCCAGTTGCATCAGATCCCGACGCGGCAGATTAAATCGCGCGAAGATGCACAGAAACAGTTTGTGCCACTCACGTCGTCAGAACTTGCCGCAGATCTGCTGCTGCAGGTTCCGCCGGGATTTGAAATCACAGAGACCGAGCATTACCTGATCTGTTCCAACTCCGCCGCCGAATATGTTGAGTTTTGCGGCAAGCTGCTGGAACTTGTGTTCGATCAGTACTTCCGCTTCATGGCCGATCAGAAAATTGAGGTGACGCAGCCAACGCGCCGGTTGCCAATCGTTGTTTTTGCCAGTGCTTCGGAATTTCAGTCGTTTGCAGCCAGACAACATCCTGAAATTTCGTTTGCAGATACGCCGGGATACTATTCCGTCTCGGAAAATCAGACATTGCTCCTCGATCTGACCGGTGATCGATCAATCCGGTCAGCGCCCACGATTCGTAAACGCCTGGCGGAAAGACCTTTCCAAGTGGCAACGGTCGTGCATGAAGCAGTCCATCAACTGGCATTCAATTCCGGGCTCCAGGTGCGGATGGCGGACAATCCGCTTTGGTTTTCCGAAGGTCTGGCGATGTACTTTGAAACGACTTCGGTGCGCTCATCGCTGTTGTGGAATCGCCCAGGTCTGGTCAATCCTCGTCATCAACCCGGGTTCATGAAACTGCTTGAGGCCAATCAGGTTTCCGGCGGCATGAACACGCTGATTGAATCGGACTCCGCATTTCTCAATGCCGCAGAGATGCCCGTGGCGTACCCCAAAGCCTGGGCCTTAACTCACTACTTGATGCGGGAAGAAAAGACCGGGATGCAGAAATTTTTGCACAATCTTACGCAGCGAAAGCCGATGATCGGTCTGACTACCGAAGAACGAACTCAGGAATTTCTGACGGCTTTTGGAAAATTGCCAGACGAAATGGAGCAGGAACTCGTTTCTTATATCAGACGACAACGAGTTCCCAGATAAGAACCACTAACAAAACCTCCGTGGCCGCGTTGTGTCGAGAGTGGTCGAGCTGCACTGTGTTGAATTGCCAACCTGAGGTTGGACAGAACGACGAGACGACAAATGTCGTCGAGGAGTGATGACGCCGCAGATCGGCCGCTATCGACGCAACCCTGCGGGACGCTTGTGGTTGCGTCTCAGGCTGCGTCGTTCGTCATCGACGGGGTGTCCCGTCTCTTCCTCATTTCTTGCCTGAAACGCAACCACAAACGTCGCGGCTCACGCAGGTTTTGTTAGGGGTTCTTAGGAGGTTTCTCATGTCCTGGCTCACCGAAAACCCATGGCCTTTGTTGCTGCTGCTTGCCGGAACAGCATTGGTCGCATTGATTTCAGGAGCGCCGAAAGGGCGTTCTGTCTCTGTCGTTTGCCTGCTGGCTGTGGCTGGATTGTACCTGGTCGAGGCGGCGATCGTGACCCCCGGTGAAGAAGTCGAAGGACGGCTGCAGTTCATGCTGGATGCGTTCCGGGATCGCAACCAGGATGCCATCAATGGCTGCATTGCCGACGAGTCGCCGAAGCTGCGTGACACGGCTGCGGACGGACTGAATATGGTCACACTGACAAAAGATTTTCACATCAAAGGTCTGGAAGTTACGGTTCGCGACGACGGCCAGACAGCAGACGCTCATCTGCGTGCGAACGGAACGCTGAAGCGAAACCACGGCGACATGATCAGCCGTGTGTTCACGCGCTGGCACACAGTCTGGAAACAAGTGGGCTCCGAATGGAAACTGGTCGAAGTCAGGCGGCTTGATCCCGTCAACGGCCAGGAAATGGGCATCCTTGACGCCCGATAGTGCACCAGTGCAGAAGTTTTTTAGTTTAACGGCGAGCCGTAGGCGTAGGCGGAAGCACGCTGGATTCGGCTACGCCTACGGCTCGCCGTTAAACGATTTGTGCCAACTTACTTATGCACCAGTGCTTAGTGCCTTGTGAAGTCCTGAAATGTACGTTGGACATTCTTGTCCGACCGCGTTTTGACGGGGAAGAATCCCCATCGTACTCCCGAATCAAACATTGACAGGGCACTCGGGTGTCGGACCGGGATTACGCTGATGGCGTCAGGAATTTGTCCACTTCGTTGCTCACAATCACGCCGTAGTTCACAGCCCCCAGCCAGCCGGACATGATGATGCCGACGCTGCCCGCGTGAAACAGGCCAGCGATTTGTTGTGGCAGGTCGCGACTGACCTGCAGGCCTTCAAACTTTGTCCCAAACGATGATCCGGCCAGGTGTCGTGTGTAGTGTTCGAACGTCCGAGGCGTTGCCGCTTCGACGTGATCCAGCTTTTGCCGCACGTCCGGAACGTAGGTTTCCAGGCAATCGAGCGTGGACTCGACGAGTTCCTTCTTTGAAGTTTCGTATTCCGCTTCCGGAAGTTCCGACCAGTCGCGGTAGTTGGCATTCGTCGATGACACAATGAGCCACCGATTGCTGTCCGGTCGTGTGGCCGGATAGTAAAAGCTGAATGTACGACTGCTCACGTCGCGGCTGAGCATTGCATCGATGTCAAAGCCCGTATGCTCGGAATGGAACAGCAGATCACCGCAGCTTTCGTCAAAACTCTCGCCCGGCTTTAACGCCATGTAGACCTGGCACGAACTATTATTCAGGCGCACCGCCCTGGCATCGTCGATGAACTTTGCATCAAAGTGCTGCTCCCCGACCAGATTGAAAATCGTTGATCGGATGTTAGCATTCGAAACGACGGCTCTGCATCCGATACGTTTTCCATTGACGATCACGCCCGTGACTTTGCGGTCGGGCGAGACTTCGATCTTTTCGACCAGACTCCGAATGCGAATATCGACTCCGTTGCGGATGAGCTCTTCCCGCATTCGTAAGACGAGCGCGTCGGTGCCGCCTTCGAACGTGTAGACTCCTTTTTGCATGAAATTCGAAAACACAATTCCGTAGGTGATTGCCGGGTCTTCCAGGGTCGAACCGTTGGCGTACGTGATCGGTTCCATCAGCAGACGCACGACGTCATCGCGTCCCGGAAAGAACTGTTCGAACAGTTCACCCGTTGTCTTCGATTGTTCGTCAAAAAAATTCATACTGCGGGCCGTGTCGAAAAACTGCTGCACGGTTTCGTGGGAAATCCTGAATCGTTCGACAAGGATGCTGGTGAAGTCTTCGCGTGTGAACGTCGTGCGAATCGAGAACTGAGGATTCTCAAAACGGATGCCTTTGAGCGGCACGATGGATTCAGCAATTTCCGGAGTCCAGTATTTGCGACAGCTCTTGATCATGCCGTAGGGAAAACCGTGCAGCGAAATATCAAAAATGTGTCCGCCTGCACGTTTGAACCACGTCGCCATGCCGCCAAGTTGATAGTGGTGCTCCAGCAGCAGTACGCTCAATCCCTGCCGCGCGAGGATATTGGCGGACGTGAGACCGGCAAGTCCACTGCCGATGACGACGACATCGTAGGACTCTTTCGCACCTTTCAGAAAATCGCGGGGCATTCGAAACTCTTGTAATGTGGTTCATAGACAATTGAAGTGTGCGGCTTAGAAATCGCGTTCTATCCAAAGAAAGCGAATCTGGAAAGATGGAGGATATGGTAATTGGCAATGAAGCGTTTCAGCCGGGAGGGCTTCAAGAGACCAGCTAATTTCTGGTGTCCCTCGAGCTACGGAAACCGGGAATACTGCAGTTTTCGCCGATTTCTGCTCGATTTTGGGAATCCGTAATCCGCCCATGTCGCCGACATTCGGCAACCTGCCTTTACCCGTCTTGTCTCGTTCAGATATACTGCCGCGTGCAGTATAGAATCTCCACTCATCGGAAATTTCAACCACTTCAGATTCCGGACTGAAGTCGGCAATCCCGTGTAGTTTCTGACCCTTATACCGGCATCGCAGTTTTCAAACTCCTGAGTGAGAACTGCGGATAATCTGACACCTCTGAAACTCCCATCCAATCTTCGGTGACCAAATGCAGATAGTAGTTCGTTCAATTTCCCTGTTGGTGCTGATGACGCTGGCACTCGCGCAGACCACATTCGCGCAGACTCCGCAGGATGCGCGCATTACCGTAGCGCACCCCGGCTTCAATCTGCTGAAGTCGGACCTGAAGAAAACCATTGATCTCACTACCCCCGGAGAACAGAAGCAGTGGGAGAACATTCAAAGTTACATCGACACTTTTATTATCGGAATCGATGAGACTCGGGAAGTCCAGGTGCAGGTGATGACGGGGATCGATCCAGAAGGCTATCTGATCTGCGTGCCGCTCCAGGCTGGCGGTGATCCTTCCAAAGCATTCAGAGAAAATCTGGATTCACTTGGTTATCGAATCGAGCGGAGTCCGGCCGACCGCAAAATGTACACCATCGAAAGCGATGCCAATGAATACGGCTGGATGAAAATCGATGTTGAATTGCAATATGCCTTCTTCATGATCACCACGAAAAAGGCTTTGTTGCCTCAACTGAAGGAGATAGTCCTTAAAGCTGCACTGACGCCGACGACGCTTGCCGAAAACATGATCGCGGAATTAAAGAATACTGACGTGTCGGGCCCGGCGATCGCGCACCGAGTCAAGGCGTTCAAGCCGATTCGGGATGTCAACATGGCACTGATTAAGCAGCGGCCGGATGAAAAGGCCACCGCGTTTCAGTTGCGACAGTCGAGCGCCCGGCAGTTGTATGACGAAGCCGAAGACATTATGTCGCAGGCTGATCAGGTGCTGGTGACCCTGACGCTGGATCGCGCCAATCCAGCCGCGCCGAAAGTCAGCCTGCGCACCACCGCGACGGCCATTCCGGGCACAGCCATGGAATCCACAATTGCACAGTATGGTACGCATTCAGATGCTTTTGCCGGCCTGAAACGACTTGCGGGTTCCGCGTTATCGCTACGGGTCAGCCATCCGCTAAATGAAACTCGTCAGATACGTATGAAGGAGACACTCACATTAGCCAGGGCTGATATCGAAGCCCGTCTGAAGGCAAACACAACCCGCACAGATGCTGAGAAAGCAGCGTTCAACAAGTTTGTGGCGGGCGTGATCAGTGTGTTGGAATCCAGTGTGACTTCCGGACACCTGAACGGCTTCGTCGAATCTGTGCCGGATGGCAAGGACCGCTTCACGACCGTTGTCGCGTTTGTCTCGCCGACCGCCGGGGAGCTGAATCAGATCCTGCCGCTGCTGACAGATGCCGGCAAAGGAAATGCGGTGCAGATGAATGTGGAAAAAGTCGGCGACGTCGATATTCATAAGGTGAATATTGCGGAAGGATCTATTTCTCTGTTCGACAGATACTTTGGGATCCAAACCGATCTTTATATCGGCATCGGGCCGCAGACGATCTGGATTGCGGGTGGGCCGGATGGTCTGGCGACGCTGAAGTCCACAATCACCGCCGTAGGAGAACCAGCCGTCAATCCGGTCGTGTTCCGGATCGATGTCAACATGTTGCCGTGGGCAAAACGCATTGACGAAGTTGCAAAGAAGGAAAAAAACGAGGTGCGGACGCCAGAAGAAGAGAAACTCAGCCGCGAACGAGCGCGGGTCCGGGAACGGGCCATTGCGGCCTTGGCTAAGGATGATGATGTTTCGCTTGTGATTACGACGGAGGGCGGCATGTGGGTCGGTGAATTCTCCGGAAACACCGGGCTGTTGCGATTTGTCGGCAAGATGATGTCCGCGTTCTCAAGTGAAAACTTTGAGTAGAGAGATTATCATGGCTGACTCAGACGTCCTGCCTGACGAAGACAATGAAATTGACGAATTGAAGTTTCCTGAGCAGGATTTTGCGGTCGAAGATATTGAGCTGGCCTACCGTCAGGCATTGGAAGCACTCGATGCGGCAGAGCGCCAAATCGGGTCGGTGATGGTGGACTTTGAACCTGCAGCCGATGGCGCTGTCGAGGAAGAATCTGTTTCGGATGGATTTTCAATTGGGGCGCAACTGGCGGAAGATCTGAAGTCCACCGCCGCAGCGGCGGAAGCATCCGGAACCGCAGTCCTGGTTGACGGCATGCGCCGCGTTTCACCGCGTGAAGTCATCGAAGCAGCCGTATTTGTGGGAGGTAATGTCGCACTCACTGCTCGAAAACTGGCATCTTTGATCGGACAGGATATCGATAATCGAGTTGCCGTCTCGCTCGTCGATTCGCTGAATCAGTCGTATCAATCCGAAAATCGTCCGTATGAGATTCGCCTGCACGAAGGCGGATATCAGTTGCAGCTGCGCGAGGAATTCCAGGACGTCAGCACACGCTCATTCGGCACCGGACCACGAGACGTCAAACTGTCGCCTGAGACCCTGGAGGTCCTGGCATTTGTGGCATGGAATCAGCCAATACAAAAGGAACAAATTGAATCCATCGGTCGACAATCCTCCATGGCGCTGCTGCGACAATTGCTGCGGCTGCAATTAGTTGAACTGCAACGTAACGGAACAGGGAGAACCGACGTTTCGTATGTCACGACGGCAAAGTTTTTGAAACTATTCGGACTGAAATCCCTCGCCGAACTCCCGACAGCGGATATTTTTTCCTTTAAGTAGCAGACTTTGAGTTCCCTGCATCCCCAACCGGAAGATCCTCGCCGCCGATTTGCAGTGGATACGGTACGCACACTGCGGCAGGAAGGCTTTGAGGCGCTGTGGGCCGGAGGTTGCGTTCGCGATCAGGTCCTTGGGAAATCGCCGAAGGATTATGATATCGCGAGCACGGCGACACCGGACGACGTCATTCGAATCTTTGGACGGTGGCGCACAGTTGCGGTCGGAGCCAGCTTTGGTGTTGTCATGGTGCTTGGTCCGGACAAATCTGCCGGCCAGATCGAAGTTGCCACATTCCGCAGCGACGGTGAATACCTCGACGGCCGACGTCCCAGCAGTGTCAAGTTTTGTCGTCCGGAAGAAGACGCCAAACGCCGCGACTTCACGATTAACGGGATGTTTTTTGATCCGCTCTCGGAGACATTGATTGACTACGTCGGCGGCTGTGACGACCTGGCGTTGGGCATGGTGCGGGCCATTGGCGATCCTGTCGCACGTTTTACCGAAGACAAGCTCCGCATGCTGCGTGCTGTGCGGTTTACGGCGACGTTCGGATTCACTCTGGATGCGGCCACTGCCGCTGCCGTCCATGAGCTTCGGCACCAGATTTGTCAGGTCAGCGAGGAACGAATTACGCAGGAACTGAAACGGATGTTGTCGCATCCATCGCGCGCGCATTCGTTCCAACTGCTGCTCCACACCGGTTTGCTGGCAGAGATATTGCCGGAATTGTTCGACATAGGTCTGAACGACTGGCGCAGAAATAACTGTCGTGTTCCGGACGTGGAGCACGTTTTCAACGTGCTCGGCACGATGGAATCGTGCCCCACTGATTTCTGTCTCAGTCCTGACCCTGCGGACACAGAGGTCCTGACGAGGATCGGCAGACAGTTGCGGCATCTTGAATCGGAAGAATTTGAAACTGCATTTGCTTTGATCCTGTATCCGCTGCGTGACTCAGACGTCGAGAGAAGGCCGACCACTGCAATCCAGGCGGTCTGCCGACGATTGAAACTGTCGAATGAGGAGACGGAGTGCATCTGCTGGCTGGCGAAGTCGCTATCAGTCCTCAACGACATTCGCAACAGGCCCTTGCATGTTCGGAAGCCGTTCCTCGCTCATCCGCATGCTGAGCGGCTGCTTCAGATCGCCGCCGCGATTGCTGCCGCTGAGAATCGCCCGGCTGGCGATGTTGAGTTCTGTCGTGAGTATTTATCGTTGGTCAATCGCGCAGATCTGTCTCCTCCTCCGCTCGTTGACGGTCAGGACCTGATGGCACTCCACGTACCTCAGGGGCCCTTATTTCGCGTCGTGTTGACCACAATTCGGAACGAGCAGCTGGATGAGATTCTCACGACTCGCACCGCTGCGCTGGAACGCCTGCGTGAGCTTGTTGAAGTGGGTACTGGCAACTAAGAACCCGTCCAGAAACTACTCCGTGTTTTTGACGCTTGTTTTTTGTTTCGGCCCAAAGGGCCAGCAGCCAACTCCGCCAGCACTGCGTCAGACAACTCACGATTCCCAGCGAGGCCGAGGCTTTCCAACTTGGGAAGGCGGCGGCATAGCGGAAGACTTCAGGCTGAGCACCCATTCCGCCGCCGCACGGTCGGGGTCCTCAGGAATTTGAGATTTCAAATTTGAAATTTCAGATTGCGAACCCGGTCAGCTGGAGTCGGGATTTGAAATTTGAGATTTCGAATTTGAGATTTCAGACGGGATACCGGAGGGCTGACGCTCTCCGCTTGCCGTGTCGGGTGTGTGCTTTCGGTTGTTCATGACGACGGCGACTTCTTTCGCCGGCCTTAAACGATTGGCCGGCTTCTTTTCCTGCAGGCGATCAATAATTGTGTCAAGCCAGTCCGGCGTGCCAATGGCGTGGATTAGCGTCCATTCGCGGTTTAAACACTCGTCCTCCTCCGCGCACTTCATTTGTCGTTGAACGGAAATCACTACCGCCGGAAGCCGCCTCAGAATCTCTACGTGAACGGCGGTGCCTGTCGGGGCATGTTCTCGTCCTTGGGCATGAAACTGAGAGGATACCTGCGTTTTCTGTGACGCCCGGTTATACTTCGCAACCCTGCATTTCGCCAGCATGGGGCAAAACTCCGACGATGTCCGCAACAGCACTTTTCAGCACGAAAGATTTTTGAGAATGTCCCAGCAGTACATTATGACCATTGAGCACATGACTCGTCTGTATGACGAGAAGGAAGTGCTATCGGACATCTGGCTGGCATTTTATCCCGGCGCGAAGATTGGTGTGCTTGGAGGCAATGGTTCCGGCAAGAGCACGCTCATGCGCATCATGGCGGGTGAGGATAAAGACTACATGGGAACGGTGCGTCCCGCCAAAGGGATTCGCATCGGCTATTTCTCACAGGAACCGCGGCTTGATCCTGAAAAGACCGTCGGTGAGTGTATCGAAGACGCGGTGGCCGATTCGCGGGCGACCCTGGAACGCTTCAACGAACTCAACATGAAACTGTGTGAGGACTTGTCGCCGGAAGCGATGGAAAAGGTCCTGAATGAACTTGCCAAAGTGCAGGACAAGATCGATCACAACAATCTTTGGGAACTGGATCGCACCCTCGAAATCGCTGCCGATGCCATGCAGCTTCCGTCAGCGGACGCGAAGGTCGCAGTCCTGTCCGGGGGTGAGAAACGCCGTGTTGCCCTCTGTCAGCTACTCTTGATGAATCCAGATTTACTGTTGCTGGACGAACCGACGAATCACCTGGATGCGTCATCAGTCCAGTGGCTGGAATTGTTTCTGAAGAAGTTTGAAGGCACGGTTGTTGCCGTCACGCACGATCGATATTTTCTGGACAACGTGGCAGGCTGGATTCTGGAATGTGATCGCGGTCGATGTATTCCGTACGAAGGAAACTACACGTCGTGGCTGGAACAAAAGCGAAAACGACTGGAACTCGAAGAACGCGGTGAAACCCGCCGCCAGAGAGATTTGAAACGAGAGCTCGAATGGGTGCGCATGTCACCCAAAGCCCGCGCCAGCAAGAATAAAGCGCGTCTGGATCGTTACAACGAAATGGCCGCTCAGCAATTCGACGAACGTGACGAAGCCGCGCAGATTCAGATCCCAACGTCGCGGAAGCTGGGGCAGCTGGTTGTGCAGGCCGACAAACTGAAGAAAAGTTTCGGAGACCGCGTCCTGTTTGACAATCTGAGTTTCGATCTGCCGCCAGGTGGAATCATCGGTGTGATTGGACCAAATGGAGCAGGCAAAACGACATTGTTCCGGATGATTATGGGACTTGAAAAGCCGGACTCCGGGACCTTGAAAATCGGTGAGACTGTTCAGGCATCGTACGTGGACCAGTCTCGCGATTCTCTGGATGACAGCAAGACCGTCTATCAGGAAATTTCCGGCGGGCACGAGGTACTGGAAGTTGGCACATCAAAGATCCACGCGAGATCGTATTGTGGTCGTTTCAATTTCAAAGGATCAGATCAGCAGAAGTTTGTGGGCCAACTTTCCGGAGGCGAAAGAAACCGGGTTCATCTGGCAAAGCTGTTGCGATCCGGCGGAAATCTGATGTTGCTCGACGAACCAACAAACGATCTGGACGTTGATACGCTGCGAGCCCTTGAAGAAGGTTTGTCGAACTTCGGCGGCTGTGCGGTTGTCGTCAGCCATGATCGCTGGTTTCTCGATCGGATCGCAACGCACATTCTGGCCTTTGAACCGGACGGCTCCGTTGTCTGGTGCGAAGGAAATTACCAGGTCTACGAGAAACAGCGGCATGAACGCCTCGGTTCAGATGCCGACCGCCCGCAGCACGGACGCTTCAAACCGCTCAGCCGCTAAATCCGAAATCCGAAATCCGAAACTTCAAATCCAAAATCCAAAATCCAAAATCCGAATCCCCTGAAACATGGATTTTCTGCAACTCACAGGTAAGACCATTCTTGTGGCCGGTATCGCGAATCGCAAGAGCGTCGCATGGCACACGGCGAAGCTGCTGCAGGAAGCCGGAGCAAACGTGCTGGTGTCTGTGCGCAGTCAGGCACGAGCCGATTCGGTGAAGAAACTCTTTCCCGACTTACCGATCTTTGTTTGTGATGTCGAGCATCAGGCACAGATCGATGCACTGCGTGATTCAGTTGCGGGTACAACGAACGTCCTGCATGGCATTGTGCATTCGATTGCCTTCGCAGATTTTTCGGCAGGCTGGCTGCCCTTTCACCAGACTCCGCGTGCCGCGTTTCTGCAGGCCGCAAATATCTCCTGCTTTTCCCTGTTGGCACTGGCGGAAGCTTTCAGGCCAATGCTGGATCCGGAGACCGGCAGCGTCGTCACGATTTCAATTTCGACGACGCGCATGGCCGCCGAGAACTACGGCTACATGGCCCCCATTAAAGCGGCGCTGGATTCTTCAGTGTGTTTTCTGGCGAAATCGTTCTCGCAGTTTTCCAGAAT
>CAMAVB010000197.1 GCA_945861465.1 Candidatus Kuenenia stuttgartensis | reverse complement strand
CAAGCGCTAGATTGATCAGCGTACTGATCGCCACCTTGCTGGCCACTTCACCGCCAGCGTGACCACCCATGCCGTCCGCCACCAAAAGACTATAGCCTGTTTCCTCTTCACGGAAAGGCGCGTCCGACGGAGAGAGATTTGTATCCATCGTCTCCAGGAAACGGCCAAATCGAGAAATCAGGAAATGGTCCTCGTTGTTAGACCGCCGATGACCGCGATCTGTCAGGCCGGCCATGTCCACCGCAGCCACGGAAGATCGCAGCGGCGACCTGTCGTTGTTGACGGGTGCCGGGACCGCCATATCCATCGTATCAGTTGAGTCAGATATGCACATGTTTGTTACCAATTTCTATCATGGCGGCCAGCGACAGTCGTTCGAAAGGAGTATACCTTCTACGGCTTGGCGAGCAACTCTTGCGAGACGTCCATTACGGTGAGTCAGTTTGTCAATTTACGGCAGGGGAATTCCGCCACGATGGGGCTCGTCCCCATCGAGCAATGATCATCACCAGATAAAAGAACTCATGAATGCGTCTTCGCCACTGCAGAGATTGCCTCCGGAGAACGCTGATCAGCGGAATCACGACTCCACGCGGACCAGCCGCAATTGTGGCCAGGTGCCGATTTCGGGCTAGTGCTCTGTTGATTTAGTGGTTTTTATGGCCCATGGTCATACCAACCCGAAGCGCCAGCGAGGCCGAAATGGCTGAATTCCTCGCTCATCCGGCCTCCGGCCACCTTCTCCCCCTTCAGAGGGGGGAGAAGGGACTTCGAGAAACCGTGTGAAAACACGACGATAAATCCTTAACGGCGTTGCCCCTCACCCTGCCCTCTCCCCTTACCAGGGGAGAGGAGGATGCGGTCAATTATTTCTCGAACGGTCCTTAGTGGTTTTCAACGACAAATGTTGTTGCCGGTTTTTTCATTTGATCCGGCCCAAAGGGCCCGGGTGGAAAGCAGCTGGTTGTGCATTCGGTCAGCACCGGCGGCTAGCGCCTTGCCGCTCACAAAACCTCGAATCTGACCGCGTGTGGTTGAAGTTCGATTTTTGTCCGAAGATTGGTTTCCAACCCTATTGGCGCTCCTGGTCGGTTCGACTACTTTCTGACCGTCGTTTGGCACAGCATTCCTTCAGGTCACTTCGGAATGGGTACACAGCGTGAGTCCTGGTGTCATTAAATCATTTCTCAATCACATCACCTCGACAGTTTGCGTCCTGAGTTGGGTGTGCGTATTCATCATCCGCGGGGTTTCTGCGGACGAACCACTGCGACTCCGTGAAATCCATGTCGAGCCTGCTCTTGTTCAGCTCAGCGGCACGAATCGGGTTCAACAACTCCTGATCACCGGTGTCCGTGAAGACGGTCGAACGATGGACGTGACGCATCTGTCCCGGATCGAGTCGAGCGATCCGGCCATTGCTCGGGTGGAAGGAGGCATGTCGTTCGGCGTCAGCGATGGTGAAGTGGCGCTGCACGTTTCGTGTGACGGACAGGAACTTGATGTTCCCGTACATGTGCGTCAGATTTCGGGTTACCCACCGGTGGATTTTGCGAATGACATGTTACCCTTGCTTTCGAAGCTCGGCTGCAACAGCGGAGGATGCCACGGAAAGTCGAACCATCCGAGTGGTTTCAAACTGTCGGTGTTCGGCTTTGATCCGGCGGCTGATTTTGACGCATTGGTGAAAGATGATCGGGGGCGACGAGTCTTTCCGGCGAGCCCGGAATTCAGTCTGTTTCTGCGGAAGGCCACCGGAGTCATGGCACATGGCGGAGGCCAGCGTTTGCCAATGGGCTCAGCGGATTATGATCTGATGCTGGCGTGGGTGCGTCAGGGAACACCCATGGCTCAGGCAAATTCGCCCAAGTTGTTGAGGCTCGCTGTCAGCCCGGATGATCGGGTGCTTGAGACAGATTCTCGGCAGCAGATTTTGGCGACAGCGCACTATTCAGATGGCAGTGTCCGCGACGTCACGTCAGCCGCCGGATACTCAACGAATGCTCCATTGATTGCTGAAGTGGATCGAACCGGCGTGGTCCGAACCGGGCTCGTACCCGGTGAAGCCGTGATTGGAGTCCACTACATGGGACAAGTGGCCAGCGTCCAGCTTCAGCTCCCTCAAACAGGCGGGTACGTTCCGTTCGAGTTTCCCGCAACGAATGCCATCGATGAACTTGTCAGGATCAAACTGGAGAAGATCAAACTGGTCCCGTCGGAACTTGTCGATGATGCGACGTTTTTACGCCGACTGTGGCTCGACACCATTGGCACTCTTCCAACCCCTGAAGAAGTTCGTTTGTTTCTCGCCGATCCGGCCGTCGATAAGCGAGAACAGTGGATTGATAATGTGCTCGAACGACCGGAGTACGCTGATTACTGGGCACTGGTCTGGGCCGATATTCTGCTGGTGGATCGACAGAAACTGGGTGAGCGGGGTGCTTATGAACTGCATCACTGGCTACGGCAACAGTTCGCCACAAACCGTCGGTACGACGAGTGGGTGTCCGAGCTGATTACAGCGACCGGCAATTCCGGCACGAATGGCCCGGTGAATTTGTATCGTGCTGCTGAGACGCCCGAAGAGCTAGCTCGCACTGTCAGCCAGGCGTTCCTTGGAGTGCGGATGGAGTGCGCACAATGCCATCATCATCCGTTTGAAAAATGGTCGCAGGATGACTTCTATGGTTTCGCCGGATATTTCAACGGGCTGGAGCGAAAAGCCATCGCTCCCAATCGAGTCTTTGTGTACCACACTGGCTTGCAGGAATCCCGGATACCGTTTTCCAACAAGCTCGTCGCGGTGCGACCACTCGACGGAATGGCAGTGACTGCTTCGGATGGGGATCCGCGCCGAGATCTGGCACGATGGCTGGTCGCCGCCGACAATCCGTGGTTTGCAAAGCTCGCGGCCAATCGACTTTGGAAACACTTTCTGGGACGAGGTCTGGTCGAACCGGAGGATGATCTGAGAAGCACCAATCCGCCAACCAATGAGCCTTTGCTGGCACTGCTCAGCCAGAGCCTGATTCATCTGGACTTCGATCTGAAGGCTCTGATGCGTTTGATTTTGAAATCTCGCACATATCAGCTGGCGAGCGAGACGAATTCCAGTAATCAGGATGATGAGCAGAATTTCTCGCATCATTATGTCAGGCGTCTGCCAGCCGAAGTCCTGTTGGACGCGATCAGTCAGGCAACGGGCGAACCAGAACTTTTCCCCGGTCGCCCTCGTGGCGCACGAGCCATCGAATTGTGGGACAATCGACTGCCGTCGTATTTTCTTGAGATCTTCGGGCGGCCGGAGCGGACAAGCCCGTGCGAATGCGGTCGGACGAGTGAGCCCACAATGTCTCAGGCACTGCATCTGATGAACGCACCGGAGGTTGAAACCAAGATCAGCTGCGCAAATGGACGTGCGGCAAAACTGGTCAAGGCGGGTGCAGAGACCGCAGTGCTTGTCGATGAGCTTTGCCTTGCGACACTGGGCCGATTTCCGCGACACTCTGAACTGCAGATTGCACAACGACTTTTCGAGACTGCTCCGCCACAGCAGGCGGCTGAAGATTTTCTCTGGACATTGCTCAATTCATACGATTTCCTGTTCGTCAAGTGAGGCGCACTATGCGTTCCGAGTACTGTGATGGAATCGATCGTCGCGGATTTCTGCGGATGGGGTCTGTCGCGGGCCTGAGCCTTGCTCAGCTGCTGCAACTGCAACAAACTCATGGTAGGGAAAGCAGCGCGCAGAAGAAGGATGTCAACTGCATCTTGATTTTCATCATTGGGGGAATGGCCCACCAGGACATGTGGGATCCGAAACCGGAGGCTCCGGCAGAAATTCGAGGAGACTTTCGACCGATCGATACAAAAGTGCCCGGCATTCAGGTTTCCGACCTGCTGCCACGTATCGCCGGTGTCACGGACAAACTGGCGATCCTGCGAAGTCTGACGCACGGCGATCCGGATCACACGGCAGGCTACCATGTCATGATGACGGGACAGCATCCGGGTTTCGGCGGTAATTTCAATCGCAACGTCCTGAACAACAACATGCACCCGTCGTTTGGTTCGATGATGGCGAAGCTCGGTGGCAGCTCAGGAACTCTGCCGCCGTATATCTCAGTCCCGAATTTCCTGAATAGCGGTGGGCCGTCATTTCTCGGACCGAGCTATGCCCCATTCGTCATCGAAGCCGATCCAGCGGCTCCGGAGTTTTCTGTTCGTGACATTGTACTTCCGGAGGGAGTCACAGGTGACCGCAGCCTGCGACGACAAACTGCGCTGCGGGCCATCAATCACCTCGAACGCCGCGTTGATGCGTTGAGCAGGCAGGAGCGATCACTCGATACGTACTATCAAAAGGCGTATCAGCTGATGACCAGCGCCGCAGCAAAACAAGCCTTTGAGATTGACCGCGAAACTCCCGAAACCCGAGACGCCTATGGGATGACCAGTCTGGGACAGTGTTGCCTGCTGGCTCGGCGACTGGTCGAAGCTGGCTGCCGTTTCGTCAGCATCGAAAATGGACACTGGGACACTCATCGCAAGAACTCGGAGAGCCTGCGGGATCTGCTGGTTCCGCCCCTCGACCAGGGTGTGTCCGCTCTACTGAATGATCTTGACGAACGCGGCCAGCTGGATTCGACGCTTGTCGTGCTGACTACAGAATTCGGTCGCTCGCCGCGCATCAATGAAATGGCCGGACGTGACCATTGGCCACAGGCGTTTTCCATCGTGATGGCAGGCGGAGGACTGAAACGCGGACTCACGATCGGAGCGACCGACAAACAGGCGGCCAGCGTCATCGACCGCCCGATCACGCCGTCCGACATGGCGGCCACGCTGTTGACAGCACTCGGAATCAACCCGGACTTGACTCTGCACACACCATTGGGCCGACCTGTGCAACTGGCAGGAGGCGGTCGTGCCGTGCATGAACTGTTTGTTTAGGACTGAGACAGAAATAAGTGGGGCACGATTCCATCGTGCCAGGCACGTTAAAAACGTGCCCCACGATCGGAAGACGGCACGATTCCATCGTGCCAGGCACGTTAAAAACGTGCCCCACGATCGGAAGACGACCGTTATTTCTGCGCCGGTCCTTACTGCGACGGTTCATTGTCCGATGACTTGATCAACTTTGAAGATGTA
The DNA here is from genome assembly GCA_945861465.1 of Candidatus Kuenenia stuttgartensis. Taxonomy (GTDB): domain Bacteria; phylum Planctomycetota; class Planctomycetia; order Planctomycetales; family Planctomycetaceae; genus SXXK01. Next base: position 9,944 of record CAMAVB010000197.1, on the reverse strand, counting down.
AAGCAGGCTAAACGACAAATGAAGTGCGCGGAACAGTACAGGTGTTTAAACCGCGAATGGACGCGAATAGCGGCAGTGAGCCAGCTTTCCTCGCCGTAGTGAGCCGAAATGGCACACTCCGAGTCGTTTTGCACCATGATGTTGCGACAGGCCGATTGAAGATGTCTCGGTAATGGCACGCCGAACGGACAAAAACAGTGACAATAAGCCATATTGTCGCTTCTTTTGCCATTTCGGCAGAAACTGCCGGTTTCGGCATGTCGGCTGCACTCAATGCTTTGGATCCAAACATCAATTTCAAAGGAGTGTGCAAATGCTGGTTCTCTCAAGGAAGATCAACGAACGGATCTTGATTGGCGAAAATATTGAACTGGAGGTTCTGGGGATTCAAGGCGGAGTTGTCCGACTTGGCATTAAGGCTCCACGAGAGGTCTCCGTAGTTCGCCATGAACTTCGTGAACGACTTGTCTCGGACAACCGTGAATGGGCCAACAAATCGTCGCTCCCCGGCACGGCTTGCCCGGAAGCGGCAGAACTGTGTGTTCTCTGATTTCTGAAACCGCATCGATTTGTCGCCGCGTGTCCACGTGATAAATTTCACAGGATCGCGGTTCCTTACCGAACCACGCGTCCATCGCGAGCGCCGTTTATCAGATCTTCGATTTCTGCGCGTGAGGCGAAGTTGCAGTCACCGACAACGGAATGGGAGAGACATGAGGCGGCAGTGGCAAATTCGAGTGAAGTCTGCAGCGTAAACTCAGGGTGCGTCAGGCCGAAGAGCAACCCAGCGTCAAATGCATCACCGCTTCCGACGCGATCGACGATGCTGCGAATTTCGTACGGCTCATAGCGTCCATTCTGGAGCGGTGCCTGATAGACGGTGTCGCTGGCGACATCCAGCAGCAAGGCACCCCAGTTGTTATGACTGGCTGAGATATTTTCCCTGAGCGTCGTCGCAATCATCCGGAGATTTGGAAATGCGGTGGCCATGTGACGGGCCATCATGGCGGCTCGATCCGGATTGATGCGTGTGGATGCTGCGGGGTTTTTGACGTCCTCCGGTGCGGTGACTCCGACCAGACGAAAATCCTCTTCACTTGCCATGAGCAGATCGACAAGCGGAATCAATTCCCGCAGGACGTCGCCCGCCAGCTTCTGCGGTGGTCGAGATGGATCCCACCGCCAGAGTTTGCCGCGAAAATTGACATCGCACGATACCGAAACGCCGAGTTCCCGAGCGGATCGAGCGGCGTGCAGCGTTGCCTCGGCGGCAGACTTTGACAACGCGGGCGTAATACCGGTCAGATGGAGCCACGATGCATCTTCCAGAATGGTGTCCCAGTGAAAATCAGTCGCGTTGGCCTGACTGATGGCACTGTATTCGCGATCGTAGAACACGCGGCTGGGACGTTGGTTTGCTCCCATTTCCACAAAGTAGATGCCAAACCGTCCGCACTCAGTGATGCGAATATGATTCACTCCGACGCCGACACTGCGAAGGTTGCCGAGGCATCCGTCGGTGAGTGGTCCCTCCGGAAGTGCCGTGACGAAGTCGGCTCGACAGCCCAGCAACGCTAGTGATGCGGCGACATTTGCTTCGGCACCGGCAAACGTCACGTCAAGCGACCCCGGCAACACCTGCCGCAACCGCAGCATGCCGGATGGTGCCATCCGCGCCATGATCTCGCCAAAAGTCACGATCCGCGTGGTGGAGTGAGACGGAGTGGTTTTCATATTAATTTCTCCTTCGCACGGGCACAAGTATTAACCTCCGCGCGGTCGGAAATGAGGGACGGGTTGTCACGTGAGCCGCAAGGCGCCAGCGGGGTGTTGATTTAATCGTTTAACGGCAAGCCGTAGGCGTCGTTGCCCAATTTCGCCTACGCCTGCGGCTCGCCGTTAAACGAAAATGCTCAATACGCGACTAACTCAACATCTCGCTAGCTTCTTGGCGCTCACAAAACCTCAAATTTGACCGCGCCGAGTAACGTACCGAAACCTGCCTTATTCGCCGTCTGGTTCTTCGAGATAAGTGTAGCCGTTCAATGCTTCTTCATAGAATTTCACGAACTGCCCCGCCATGTTATGATCGATGCGGTTTTCCCGGACGGCTATTTCCACCGAAGCCTGCAGTCGGTTGATCAGATCGCGGCCACGGAACTGCACGTAGTCCAGCACTTCGCTGACGGTTTCCCCCTTGATGATCGTATCCAGCACGACTTCACCAGACGGCGACAGGTCCACGTGCACGGCGTTGGTGTCGCCAAACAGATTGTGCAGGTCGCCGAGAATTTCCTGATAGGCACCGATCAAAAACACGCCAAGATAATACGGAGAACCGTCGTACTCATGCAGCATGAGCGTACGACGTACGTCGCGGCGGTCGATGAATTGATCGATCTTTCCGTCTGAATCGCAGGTGATGTCGCTCAACACCGCGTGCCGCGTAGGTCGGCTGTCCAGCTGATGAATGGGCATCACAGGAAACAACTGCTTGATCGCCCACGAGTCCGGGCACGACTGAAACAGCGAGAAGTTGCAGAAATAATTATCAGACAGGAGTTTATCGAGCCGTTCCAGTTCTTCCGGGACATAGTCGAGCGTACCGGTAATCTGCCAGATTCGGTGACAGAGCGCGAAATAGATGTTCTCCGCAAGGCACCGCTGTTCCAGTGAGACATAACCTGTGTTGAACAGCGTCATCACGGTGTCGATCGAGGTCTGTGCGTCGTGGTAGGATTCCAGGACATTTCGCTGGTTGACGCCTTTATAGCTCAGATACAAATCATGCAGAGCCTGTTCCGCATCTTCCGGAGGAGCGAGTGCCGCTTCGGAAGTATTTTCACCCTGCTGCGAGACTCCCAGCACGCCAAAGATCAGCACGCTATGAAATGCAGAAATCGCTCGGCCGCTTTCCGAAATGATATTCGGGTGCGCTACGTTGGCTTCGTCGCAGACCGTCTGAATCGTGTAGACGACGTCACGAGCATATTCTTCAAGCGTGTAGTTCATGCTTGATTCGAAGTTCGTCTGCGATCCATCGTAGTCCACTCCCAGACCGCCACCAACGTCCATATACTTCAACCCCGCGCCGCGACCCACGAGTTCTGTATAGACTCGTGCCGCTTCGTTCAGAGCTGCTTTGACCTGCCGAATGTTGGTAATCTGGCTCCCCAGATGAAAATGCAGCAGCGTGAAGCAGTCTTCCATGCCGCGCCTTTTGAGTTCGTCCAGCGCCAACAGAATTTCATTGGCTCGCAGGCCAAACTTCGAACGGTAGCCGCCGGAAGACTGCCAACGGCCGGAACCACGCGCGGCCAGTTTGACCCGCATTCCGATCTGCGGGCGAACATTAAGTTTCTCGGCGTACTTCAGAATCAGTTCCAGCTCGGTGTACTTTTCGACGACTGGAATGACATTTCTGCCAATCTTCTGCGCCAGTAGAGCCATCTCGATAAATTCCGCATCTTTGAATCCATTGCAGATAATCGGAGTCTGAGCTTCCGTCATGGCGACGACGGCCAGCAATTCCGGCTTACTGCCTGCTTCCAGCCCGAATCCAAACTCCCGTCCGTATTCGACGACCTTCTCCACAACTTCACGCTGCTGGTTGACCTTGATCGGATAAACGCAGGCATAGGTTCCTTTGTAATTGTGTTCCTTGATCGCGTCGCTGAAGGCTTTGTGGAGCACAAACAGGCGATCACGAATAATCCCGTTGAATCGCAGCAGCACAGGCAGATCAAGTCCCCGCATCTGCAGACGTTCGACAAGTTCCTTCAGGTCAATGGAACGTGCCGGATTGCGGTCAGGATGTACCTGCACGTTGCCATTCTGGCTAACGGAAAAATAGCCGTTGCCCCAGCGCGGGACTTCATACATCTCGGCGGCGTCAACGGAACTCCAATGCGACGGTGATTCATCAATCATTCTACGGCACGCTCCAGCGTAATTCTAAAAGGTGTGGAAAGTAAACACTGGTGCATCATTAAGTTGGCACAAATCGTTTAACGGCGAGCCGTAGGCGTAGGCGAATCCAGCGTGTTTCCGCCTACGCCTACGGCTCGCCGTTAAACTAAAAAACTTCTGCACCAATGCTTATGAGCGAAATTACGAACAATTGCGACCCGCTGGGCAAGCGGTTAAACGAGTCAAGGCCAACCGAGCGAGGTCTATTCTGTCACCACTTCGTGGCTGAAACACAACCTTGAACACCCAACATATCCCAATCCAGCGTCCTGCCGGTCACTATGCCTTCACTGCGCCTACCGTACGATTCATCGCCCAGACCAGGATCGGGCTGGCGATGTAAACTGAACTGTAAGTACCGGCAATACATCCAATCACCATGCACCAGGCGAAACCGTGAATACCGGAACCTCCGAAGATATACATGATCAAGACGACAATGAATACCGTCAACGTGGTCAGGATCGTACGCCCGAGGGTCTGATTGAGCGACGTATTGACCATCGCCGCGGTGATTGCCGGGTTTTTACCTCGCACCTCGCGAATTCTGTCAAAGATCACGATCGTGTCATTCAGGGAGAATCCCACCAATGTCAGGTAGGCGGCGATCGTGGCCAGGTTGATTCTCAGATCTCCCAGCAGCAGGAAATCGCCGATTGAGGTCCCAATGAGATAACTAGCCAGCGCCGTGACACCCACTGTGACGAGCACGTCATGCACAAGTGCCACCATCGCCGCCAGACCGAACACCAGATTCTGAAATCGGAACCAGATGTAAATCGAGATCACGACCATACTGACGATCATCGCCCACATGGCTCGTAGCTTCATTTCGCCTGCCACTGCGGAGGCAAACGTATTCACTTCGTCAAAAAGGGGCGTTGCCGCGAGCTCAGTCTGAATCGCTTTCAACGCAGATTCAAGATCTGCAGCTGCAACCGTCGGGACCGCCCGCACCTCGTATTTGGTAAACTTCCGCACGGCCAATTCCCGAGTTGTTTCTGCGGAACCTTCCAGACCCTTAATATCAAACAGATCTTCCGGGATACCATATTTCTCCGCGCCATCCTTGGTGATGGTTTTTAACTTACCGGCGATCATGTCTCGCAATGTGCCTTCGGCAACATCGTCCGAAAATGTGAGTATTGACTTAGGACCACCTTTGAATCGCAGTGCAATCAACGCCTCCGCTGACTCATCACCATCCTTGATTTCCACAGTCGCCATCGGCCCCAATTCGACATTCACCATTCTGAGCTGAATGGAATCATTTCCCTTGAATGACGCATAGATCATTTCCCGGACGCGATCTTCTGCTGTCTTTTGATCCTCAGCTGATTCTGTCGCACCGGGTGGTGCCGGGGCGGTCTCATGAGTATCACTTTCAGTGCTTCGCAGACGAAAATATTTACCGACGCCTTCCTGTGGCACTTCGGTGCCGATGGAAAGCCGCTCAATTGAAAACTCATCTTTGAACTGGGGCTTCAATGCAGCATAGAGGTCTTCTGTTTTCTGCAACTCAGTCGTCTGGAACGACACCATCGTGCCACCTGTAAACTCGATATCATAATTGGCCTGACCACGTGCAAAGAAGGCGGCCAGTCCTGCAACAATAATGACGATGGAGATTCCGGCCCACAGACGCTGCTGCTTTAGAAAGTCAAAGTTTGTTTGACCAATCATCTTTGACATGGACAAGGTTGTGAGCCAGCGGCGGCGTTCCGCAATATCAAAGATCAGGCGACCAACGAACAGTGCCGTGTACATGCTCAATGTCAGACCGATAATCAGTGTCACGGCGAAGCCCTTGACCTGGTCCGTGCCGATAATAAACAGAATGACGGCCGTCAACAGAGTTGTCAGGTTGGAGTCGAAAATCGTGGAAAAGGCTTTCTGGAAACCGTTCTGAATGGCCATTCGCACGCTGGAGCCTTTTGCCATTTCCTCTCGCATGCGTTCATAGATCAAAACGTTTGCGTCCACGGCCATCCCGATCGTCAGCACAATCCCCGCGATCCCGGGCAAGGTAAAGGTGGCATTGATTAACAGCATTGCAGCCAGTGTCAGGATCAGATTCAACATCAGGGAAATGACGGCAATCAAACCGGAGAAACGATAATAGTACAGCATGAACAAAACCACGGCTGCCGCACTCATCAGCGTGGCGAGAACACCTTTGCTACGAACATCTGCACCCAAAGTTGGATCAACAGTCGCTTCGCTGAGTGGCTTCGGATCAATGGGAACTTCCAACGCCCCGGCATCCAGTACGGCAACCAGGTCTTTCGCTTCTTCAGCTGTAAAGCCACCTACGCCACCGCCGGAAATCTGACCGCGACCGCCCGTGATGGGTTCGTTAAGGTTTGGGGCGCTACTGACCATCCGGTTCAGCACGATAGCCAGTTTGCGCTTGTCGTTTTCAGGACGATTAAGCCCGCCAAATCGCTTTGTCAGGTCGCCGAAGCGAAATGCGCCTGTCTGGTCAAACACAAAGCTCACGATGAGACGACCTGTGGGGTCAATGTCAGTCATCGCCGAAGTGAGATACTGCCCTGTGACACGCCGTTCTTCGGGTTCTACCAGCAGCAGGTATTCTTCGGTTTCATAACTCTCCGGCTGCCCTTTGACGTATCGAATGTACTGGACGTTGCGGCTGATAATTGAACTGTCTTTGAGTAACTGTGGCTCGCCGTTCTTTTCGTCGGCGGGGCTCCAAATGGCTCGGACCTTGCCGTCAATGCTCAGTTCCTTTGTGGCTTTGTCCAGTTGTTCGGCAGCGCGAACGATTTCGCGATCGTCCGCACGATGGGCCGCAATAAAGAATTCAAGGCTGCCTAAATCTGTGATTTTGCGTTTGACTTCGTCCACAGACTGCGGATCGACGCCGGGTATGATGACTTCGATACGTCCACCACCGACACCACGCACAGTGATTTCTTCCGTGCCCGATACAATCACACGTTTCTTAACGGAATCGACCATTCTTTCGATCAGACTATTTGTCAGTTCTTTTTCCGGCTTAATCTGAAACACCATATTCGTTCCGCCGCCGAGGTCGATTCCCAGACGGAATTGTTCCGAGATCTTTTCACCTTTCAGCAGGCTCGACAGAAACGGTGCCGCTCCGAGCATCATCGTGAAGAATACGACCCGCATCCGTCCTTCCCATTCCTTCACGCGCCACAGACTTGCCAGTGCGTTGGCGAGCAGCATGGGAACAGTGATCACCAGCAACAGAATAAACCATGCGACCCATGCCTTGCTGGCTGCCGCCGGTGCCGCAGCAACTTCCGCAGCAGTCGTCTCAACCACGCCATCCTTCGCTGCGGCATCGTCGATGGCTTTCGTCGTGGCGGCCTCGAACTCTGCAGCCTTGGCCCTGGCGTCGTCAACAATGCTGGAAGCGGCGTCTGCAGCCTTGGCCTTGGCGTCGTCATCGACGGCACCTGCCGAAGAATCGACGGCACCTGCCGTCTCCTCCGGAGCACTCGCGGCCGCGTCTTCAACGGCGGTTGCCGCTGGTGGCACGACAATCGTTTCGACAGCTTTCACTTCGTCGGCGGCTGCGGACGGATCCTGGAGCAGCAGAAAAAGCAATCCATTGAGCAACTGAAACATCAATTAGGTTCCCGGAAAATTCGCGGTTTCCGCGGCAAAAACACGGCGGCGGCGAGTCAAAAAGTGGTCAGAACGGGCGTATATGTATCGAATGGATTCCCTGCAACACAATTCAAGTCGCCTGATTGGTCTCCAAACCGGGAATCCACCCGTTTGAAATTGGCAAACATGCTCTCAGGTCGAACCCGATCCGTTCGATTCCGGCCCATCTTTCAGCGGTTCCTGAATGGCCGATCGTAGAAATTTGATCCGAGTGTTGTCATCGACTCGCAACGTGACACGGGTCCCGTCCGACGAAATATCCGCGATTGTGCCAATCATCCCGCCCGTCGTGACGACTTTGTCGTTCTTCTTCAGCGTCGTGAGCAATTCTTTCCGCCGACGCTGTTCTGCCTGCTGGGGTCGCAGCAAAATAAAATAGAAGAACAGCCCGATCGCGATGAAGGGAAGAAACTGCATCCATTCCGGTGCAGGAGCGTCTTTTGCTGCATTTGCAACGTTTTTGATGGCTTCTGTGGTGCCTTCCACAGCTGGCGTTCCGGAAGTTGCTGCAGTCGCAGCGGGCGATTCTGCTTCGACGGACGTTGGCGGAACTGCCCCGTCCTGAAGCAACAACAAGAGTTCGCACATTCGCACGTAGACACAAAACCAGTTCACAGGCACTGATCCAATTTGAGAGTTGAAGACGTAAACCGCACGTTCGAATACGACTGACAGGACGCAAGTCTGCGTGCGGCTTGAGTTGGGAAAAAGCCAGTATCTTAGGACCGCTGATTCCAACGGGCAAGCTGATTCGACCGGAACTCTGCCGAACACCCCTGGAGTATTGCTTCCCGTAGCTGCCGCATCAGTCTTTGGTAAAATGCGATATTGTGCAGCGACAACAGAATTGGCCCCAGCATCTCCTTCGCCACGAACAGGTGCCGCAGGTAGGCTCGCGAGAACCGCGTGCAGGCTGTGCAGTCGCATTCCGGGTCCAGAGGTCGCTCATCCCGAGTATGCACAGCATTCCGGATCCGCACCGCTCCCTGACTGGTAAAAGCCATCGCGTTACGACCGTTTCTGGTCGGCATAACGCAGTCAAACAGATCGATTCCGCGACAAACGGCTTCGATGATATCTTCAGGCCGACCAACTCCCATCAGATATCGTGGCTTGTGTTCCGGCAGCATCGGCACAGTGCTGTCCAGAATCCCGTACATCACTGGCGGCGGTTCTCCCACGCTCAGGCCGCCGACGGCATAGCCTGGAAAATCCAGCGGCAACAGTCCTTCCGCCGATCTTTGCCGCATCTCCGGATGCACACCGCCCTGCACAATTCCAAACAATGCCTGGTCCGATCTCTGCTGAGCGTCCCGGCAGCGTCCCGCCCACAGCGTCGTGCGATCAACGGCTTTGCGAATCTTTTCGATCGATTCACCGGACGGCGGACACTCGTCCAGACACATGATACAGTCAGCTCCCAGCTGTTCCTGAATCAGGACAGCTCGTTCCGGGGTCAACTCCAGCAGATTGCCGTCGATGTGCGATCGAAACACAACCTTGTCGTCATCGATCGTCCTCATCTTTGCCAGGCTGAATACCTGAAACCCGCCGCTGTCGGTCAGAATCGGGCCGTTCCAGTCCATGAATCGGTGGAGACCACCCAGCTCAGCGACAATTTCAGAACCCGGTCGCAACGCCAAATGATAGGTGTTCGACAGCACCATCTGCACTCCGGCCTCACGCAGCTGAACCGGCAACAATCCCTTCACGGTCCCCAAAGTCCCCACAGGCATGAATGCAGGTGTATTCACAACTCCATGCGGCGTCACCCACCGCCCCGCGCGTGCGGTCGTGCCCGGATCGGTTGCATCAAGCTGGAATTGAAAGTGACTCATCGTCTACTTAAATGGGACACTGTATTGGTGCAGCGTAAGTCGTGGAAACGGTGAACGAGAATAGCAGAGAAGTGAAGCGGACAGAGAACAGATCGGACGTTGGTTTCGCCGGTGCTTGAGGGCCAGCCCCGAAACCCCCGTGATTTATTGCATCGGGCCACTAAGGACCGTTCGAGAAATAATTGACTGCATCCTCCTCTCCCCTGGTAAGGGGAGAGGGCAGAGTGAGGGGCAACGCCGTTAAGTATTTATCGTCGTGTTTTCACAGAGTTTCTCGAAGTCCCTTCTCCCCCTGGGAAGGGGGAGAAGGTGGCCGGAGGCCGGATGGGGGGGTTATTCGCTGATTCTGACGCTATGAAATCCTTAACGGCGTTGGGTGAGGGGTACAAAAAGAGACAGTTATTTCTCGAGCGGTCCTAACGGGATGGTTTTGACAGGAGCCTCCGTTACTCAACCAGGACGCGATGTACCCGTTTC
>CAMAVB010000196.1 GCA_945861465.1 Candidatus Kuenenia stuttgartensis | reverse complement strand
TTCAGATAGCCCGCGAATTCCTCACCGACAAGTTCTTCAAGCACTTTGCGAGATCGCGTCGGAGCAATGTGAAACACCGTAAAGATGGCCGATGCGATGCACCAGATCCAGTGCTTCTTGCCGTTGTTTTTGAAACTCGTCTCATCGCTGCCGAGCTGTTCCTGCTGAGGGATCGCATCCTTCAGTTCCTGGTAGCTCTTGTCCAGCGAATCTGCAATCAATCCCGTGCAGAGCTTGGCCAGATAGCCTCGCGAAACCGGCACCTGCAACACGTCTTCCATGTACGTTTCGATGGTGGAATAGCTGCAATGAGCTGCGGACTTCATCCACCCGATCATCGCCAGTAGTCGCGGCCCGAAGATTGGCTTGTTGAGGATGGCGCCAACGTCAGGCACGTATCTTTCACCGTCGTCCGTGAGATAGACTCGCAGCCGATGTTCGGTGACGAACACTGGCGACTCGGGGAGCTCGATGAACTGGTATGTCTCGAATTCGTCGGTGGGTTTCAGGCCTAGCCGCTGAATGTCTTCGTCGGTAATTTCATAGTCGCATGTTTCATCGACCCGTTCCGGCGGCAGGTTTTCCCTCAGGTGCTGCTGATGTCCCGGCTGTCCACCGCGCTTCGGCTTACCGCGTCGCCCCGGTTTTCTTGAAGTCTTCGGCTTGGTGATGTCGCTGGATGGCGGTTTCGATGATGTCGATGAGTCTTTTGTCGCTTTGGCCAGTGCCAGTTCCAATTCCGCAACTCTCGCCGTCAGCTTCGCAATCTGCTCCGATTGCCTGGCCACCAGCTTCCGAAGATCCTCTATGATCTTGTCTCTCGCATCCATGTGCGAAAGCTAACAAATCTCGCCAATCTGACCCAAGAGCAATTCGATCCCGTGAACGGTTACTTTCATGGCTGCGAGCTGCGGAGTCGAAGTCCGCAGCCGTTGTCCCCGGAGGAAATGGCAGAAACGCAATTCCTTTGCCGTCCGGAGTGTGCCGTTTCACGAATTCCGTCCAGCCACGATGGCGACTCAGGTCCGGCACACCGGCCAGCACCAACTTTGGTACGGCAACTTCAGCCAGTGCCTGCAACGCCACCAGGTTGACAACACTCACCAGAACAACGTCACGGTGGTGATCATATTCTCCCGCACCGGGAGATAGCCTCCGGGATCACGCCACACCGGTGCGATGGTCCAGACTGCGAACGCCGTCAGTATCAGGAGTGGAAGCCCGCGCCGAATCACGGCCCGCTTTACCAGTTCTGCGCCGGCGGCAATATCGATCACTGACGAGCCCGGATGGCGTCCAGCGCCTGAGTCGCCTGGTAATTTGAACTTCCATCTTTGGCAAGTTTTTCCAGCGTCTCAATGCTTTTTTTTGTGCCGACTTTTTTGAGCACTTCAATCAGTTCATTGCGGGCACCGACATCGGTGATGGAATCGATTTTTTTCAGGATCGGATCTTCGATCGCCGGCCCAATCCCGATCAGGTATGTTTTGACGTCGTTTCGAAGAAAGCCGTCCGTGACCAGACCAATCAGCGCCGGGTAGTCGGCGGCGGTGCCGACTTTTGCGATCGTCTGGAAGGCCCGTTTTCTGGCATCGAACATCAAGCCATCGGGATCTTCAAGAACCTTGCGCAATTCAGGTAGTTGTTCGGCTGTTGCCCACGAACAGAAGACTTCGGTGGCGGACTTACGCACAAAGCCATTGCTGTTGCTCATGTGATTCTGCATCACGCGCAGAACTTCTTCCCGTTTGGAATCCACAATGGCAATTTGCCCAAGTCGCATCAGCGGCTGGGTTGCACCGGCTCCGCCTTCCTGAGCTTTCAGCTGAGCCAGCACTTCATCGACCAATGCCGGATTGGGAGTCGATTTTTCTTCTTCCAGTTTTTTGCCATTCGCTTCTGCCAGACTTTTTTCCTGCTGAATCTCTTCGACACTGCGAAGTGTGTATGTGATCTTTACCGGGATATCGATCGTCTGCCCTTCATCCTGCTGCTGAATTCGGGAATTGAACTCCAGACTGCTCGGCATTCCGCGTGCCGTATCGAACACTAATGTGCCGCTACCGCGAATGTTCATATAGGGCTGGCCATTGGATCGGATTGCCGTGAATTCGTACGACTTCGCGATTGAGATCCTGTCGTTGAGTGAATTCTCAACACGATACGCTGTCTTTTCTGTCGCTGGAATCGTTTCGACAACTTCATCTTCCTGATCACGACCAAAGGGATCAGGGAATCCCGGCGGGCCACCAAACCCGCGGCGACCGCCAAACGGCCCGCCTCTTCCAAATGGACTATCGTCGTCGCGTTTGATGCGTTGCAGATTCGTTTCCGATTCCGTTTGCCATTGTGATTCTGAATGGGCATCGAGCGGTTCAAGAAAGAAGATTCCCACCGGCCCAAGCACTGCCGGCAATTGTTCTTTACCTTGAAATTCCACCACTTCGCCAAGTGCATTCACGGTCAACTTTCCCTGATCGGACGTGTGCGACGGAAACGAAGGCGGGCCAGGCATTGCAAAGCCGCGTCCCATGCGGCGCGTCTGTTGCTGTGATTCCGAGAAACTGGCCGTGTAGGACACGTTGGATAAGCGACCGCCACGATTGCCCCAGACGCGAAGATAAGCGACCGCCGGCGTCACCTTCCGGGCGACTTCCGGGCCAGCAAGTTCCTGTCCCACAGCTACGACAGCCAGCGGCGTATTCACGGAAGCCGCCAGCGTCCGAAGCTGATTGATCGGTGCCGCAAATCCAACCGAAGTCACAGATGAACCGGACAACTTCGCGCTGGCGACGCCGACCACTTGACCTGCTCCATTCACGACCGGGCCGCCGCTATTTCCAGGATTGATCGCCGCGTCGATCTGAATCCGCTTCCCGTGTTGCTTGTCCTGCACGATGCCAGCCACCGTCCCTGTCGTCACTTTGACATCGGTGCCAAGCACATCAGACAGCGGGAAACCGATCGCGCGCACAGATTCGGCGAGTTGCACGGAATCAGAATCAGCCAGCGTCAGCACGGGAAGTCCCTTCGCGTTGATGCGGATCAGGGCGACGTCGGACTTCGCATCGACCGCGATCACGGTGGCCGGATAGTTCTGACCGCCCAGATTCACTTCGATTCGCTGCGCACCTTCCACGACATGCGCACAGGTGGCCAGGATGCCGTCGGACTGCACGACAAAGCCAGTACCGGAACTTTCTTCGTCATCCAGCGCTTTATTGGCGCTGCCTTCGACCCTATAGGAACAGACGCCGGTTGTTCTGGAATAACTGTCGCCATCGCCCTCCTGAATGGAAAACTGATACACAAATTCTGCACCGGGCTTCCATTCGTACCGCAGTTTTCGATTCTCGCTGGACACCGCCGCAACGGCTGCGTTGCCATTGCCTGCACCGCCGACGGTTCCTGCATTGGGAGTCGGTATGGGCGACGCGGGCGGGGCGATTGCTGGAGGAAAAGCGACAGCGGGGCGCGCTGCCGGCGAGATTCCCGACTCGGCAATGACAGGTGGTGTATGCTGAATCGTGGTTCCAGAATCAACTGTCGTCGATGCCGGGATTGTGCCTGCCGGAGTCGTCTGAGTTACGGGATCCGAAACATCGGCAGAACGTTTCATCCACCAGACGACACCCCCGATCAACAACAGCATCAACACACTGCCACCGCCGCCGAGAATGCCTATCAGCAGTCCGTACTTCTGCCAGAACGACTGTTGCGGTTTACGAGTTGCCCCTCGAGCACCATCCGATTCGTATGCCGACGTTTCCCAGTCGTCTGCCTGATTGTCAACCGGTCGCCGAGTCCCGGAAGAACCGCGATTCGGCCTCGCTGGTGCCGATGTGCGAGGCGGCGCTTCGGATTTCGGTGCGACCGGTCGCGTCGGACGTGTCCCACGCGGCGGTTCGACGGGCGGCGATTGTCGCGGTGGTGCTTTGGCTTGAGGCGGATTTGGACGCTGCGGTGCCGGACCTGGGCGTACCGCACGCGTTTGAGCCGGTGGCTGCGGTTCAGGAGGATCAATTGCGAGCTGTTCGCCGCATCGCGGACACGCCAGTCGGATCACCGTCTGAGATTCCTTGACGCGGAGTTTCGTCAGACACCCCGGGCATTCGACTATCTGATGACTCATCCTGTGAACTCCTTGGTAGGCCGGACCAAGCGGAGCGCAGTTCCGGCATGTGGCTAGATGTTCTTTGATTCGATGATCGGAGTGAACTCCAGTTCCCCGAAATCGGACCATGTCACGCCAAGCTGGTAGAGAGCCTTTTCATCGTTCGTTTCGAGAATTGCGAAACCGACGCCGGCACCGATTGCAATCCAAATGCGTTCTGCTTTGACTGTCGCTTCACTTTTCAGCGCCCCTTGATGCAACAACTGCAGCACTTTTTCACGGTTCTCGCTGCCGTATGTGAATTTGACATGGAATTTCATCAAATGCTCGTTTCTTGGTAGGTCCACGCGGGGAAGAAAACTATTCCGTCAGGTCACACGCACGACTCTGAGTTGCAAGTTGTTGAATCCTGCTTCGACTCAGCCTCGGGGGTTCACGATACGTTGCGACTCGACCGGATTCAAGCGTGCCGCTGGAACATTGCATGGCGGGATTTCTCTGGAACGCCAACCAGCGGATAACTCCCACATCCGACCACCGGCCACCTTCTCCCCCTGGCGGTCTATTGTGGGCATTTGGGCATTTACGTTGTCTGGCACGGGCGGTGTGGCACGGGCAGTGGAAAGTCGGCTGAGGCGCGTGGACACGGAGGGCTGACGCCCGACCGCTCGCCGGACTCAATTTCCGTCTATGTCGCTGGCCACCAGAAGATTCTGGCACAGCGACAGATGTCCGCCGACCTACGTAGCCGAGCCGCTCCGTCGGCTCGCGTCAGATACGGCGGCGAAGCCAGTCATACGGCATAAGTGAACCGGTTGGCTGAATGAACGTTCGACGCATTATTAGCTGAACGAGCCGCCACGCAACACACGGTCACTCGAATCATCAGAATCCCCCATTTACGCGATGCCCCCATTCATCTCAGGCTATTGTCATACAACAGGGCTTCGTCCTGACACCATTCATTGACATTCCCCTGCATGTCGAACAACCCGGCTCCGTTCGGTCGCATTGTGCCCACCGGCCGCATTTTCTTTTGTGAAGTGTCTGGTACTTTTGTTCTCTCACAAAGCACCGGACAAACACTATTTGATGTTGATCAGTTCGACCAGGAAATGCAACGTCGAATGGGGTGGAACTGCCGCACCCGCTCCACGCGCACCGTAGCCGAGTTCTGGTGGGATTTCGAGTTCTATCATCCCGCCCTTTCCGACGAGCTGCATTCCTTCCGTCCAGCCTGCAATGACGCGGTTGAGAGGAAATGAGATCGACTCTCGTCTTTCGTAAGAACTATCGAACACGTTCTTGTTATCAAGCCAGCCGTGGTAGTGTACTTCGACGGCCTGTCTGGCGGTTGGCTTGTCTCCCGCGCCTGCGCGCAGGATTCGGTAGTTCAGACCAGATTCTGTTGTCGTAAACATTTTCGGGGCACAATCATCGATTTTCCCGGCTCCCGCTGGAAGCTGAGGAAACGCCACGTTTTTAACTTCATTTGCCATCGAAATTCTTATCCTTGCGAGTATCAATCCAACTAAGACCGCGCCAGTCGTTCATCTTCACGACTTCCTGCGTCAGATTCAAATCAAAGAAATTCACCATGTTTGATCAGGCAGCACCCGGTGGGCAGAAGCCTCAGGAATTCCAAATTGTAACGAATGTTCGTGAGAAAAACAAAACTCACCGCCTACTTCCGCAACGCAAGCGTTCCCCATGGCCGAAGCTCCGACGAATATGGAATCCCAACCGGCGTGAACTGTGCATAGATTGCTGCTACGCTGCAGCCTGTTTGGCGGAACGGACAACTGACGATGACTCAGAGGACCGCACGTCGATGGGAATGGTCGGTTGTGTGGGTGCAGGCAGCGTGAGGTGCGGAGCGTGTGGACTCGTCAGATTCCGTTTCGGGTGGATATTGCCGGCGTCATCGAGATCATGGGGTCGTCGCTGTACAGTCGGGTGGATACGCCGATTCGGGAGCTGATTCAGAATGCCCACGACGCCATTATGCGTCGCCGCAGTCGGGATCTGTCGTTTCACGGGCGGATCGACATTCAACAGAACGCCGGCGACGGGACTCTGACCTTCTCCGACGACGGAATCGGCCTGAACGCGGATGACGCGGAGCAGTTTCTGGGAACGCTGGGAATCGGCATCACCGGGTTGCTCAAGGGTCGGGGCAGCGATGAGCAACGCGAGGCGATCAGCGGCGACGGAGACCATTTGATTGGGCAGTTTGGCATCGGGCTTTTCAGCGCCTTTATGCTGGCCGATCGCCTTGTCGTGGAAAGTCGTCGCGAAGACTGGGCCGAAGGGATTCGCTGGGAAGCCGGGCCTGGGACGAGTATCACGTTGTCGTCCATCGATCGCACTGAAGTCGGCACGTCGGTGCGGCTGTACCTGAAACCGCAGTTTCGCGTCATGTCGGAATCAGCCGAACCGCTTGAGGCTGCGATCCGGGAGTATGCAGACTTCCTGACCGTGCCGATCCATCTCAACGGCAGTGCGGCACGGGTCAATGTGATTCATGTCGCGTGGTTTGAGCCGACCCCGGATCCCGAAGCACTGGAACTGGAACTCGCAAACTATTTCAGTGAATCGCCGCTGGATGTGATTCCGATCCGTGTTGAGAAACCCGCCTCAATCGCCGGCGCGTTGTACATTTCACCCCAACGAACACCAGGATTTGCGGATGACTCGACGGTCGCCGTCACCGTGCGACGCATGGTGATCTCGCGCCGCGTGCGTGATCTGCTGCCGTCGTGGGCCACGTTTCTCCGCGGCGTGCTTGAACTGGAAGACTGTTCGCCGACAGCCAGCCGGGAAGATCTGGTCCGCGACGACCGCTTTCAGATTGTGCGTTCAACGCTGAATGAATTCCTCTTCATGCATCTGGAGAAGATGGCGGATGAGGAACCGTCGCGGCTGGAGGCGATTGTCAACTGGCATCGCTATCTGCTGGCCGGAGCGGCCCTGGCAGAACCTCGGCTGCGCGAGCTGATGGCGAAAGTGTACCGCTTCCGAACCTCGCGCGGGGCGCTGCTGTTTGATGAACTATTGCAGAAAAGCATGGCCGATGGGTTACACGAGTCGAATGCGGAGTTTGTCATCTGGTACAACGCCGATCGACGTCAGGAACGGTATCTGGATGATGTGTTTGCATCGAATCCAGTGCCGTGCGTGCATGTGTTCCGCAGCTTTGAAGAAAACCTGCTGGCAGCGATGATTTCCGATCATCCGGAACGCGAAATCGATCTCCGCCCCGCAACGCCGTCGTCGGCCAACTTTGCCGATTCTGTGATGGGCATGAATGAACTGGACGATGTGCCACCCACATGGGCAGACTTTTTCCGTTCCACGAAGGCTCGCGTGCTGCTGGCGTCGTTTGATAAAAGCCTGCCGGTTGTCGCGTTCCTGAATGAACGTTATGAGCTCGCTCAGACGTTTGAAGAGCTTCGCCGGGACGGAGATATCCCGAAAGGCTTTCAGCGTCTGATTGACGCACATTTTCGCCAGGCACCGACGGGACAGAACGAAGTGATCCTGAATCGTGAACATCGGCTGGTGCAACGGGCCTTAAGTCAGGGAATTCGCAGTCCGCTGGCGAGTGTGCTGCGTTTGCTCGTGACAAATGCTCTGAATTCTGCTGGTGCCGGACGTGGGAAAGAAGCAGCGGATGTGCAGATGGAAGATCTGGACTGGATCGCCGATGCGCTGTGGGGGAATGATGAATGAATCGCAGGTTGCAGGTTGCAGGTTGCAGGTTGCACCTGCGATTCATTGGTCCTCTGGAATTGGAGATTAGAAAGAGTACGCATTCCAAGCCGTTGCTGTTGAAATTACTTTGTTATGTCCCTTCTCCCCCTGGCAAGGGGGAGAAGGTGGCCGACAGGCCGGATGAGGGGGGAAATATGGCAGTGTCTAAAAAAACCCCCTCACCCCGCCCTCTCCCCCAAATCGTTTGCGGCGACGCGGTAGTGTAATTCGATGTGCAATCGCGCAAACGATTCGGGGGAGAGGGGGATTGCCAATCATCTTTGTACCGTCAATTCAATCGTGAAATGTTCCAGGATTCAGGAGACCAAATCATGGCATCCAGTGATGAATCACAAATTGATCAGCAGTTGCAGGACCTGCAGGAACGTGCGGGAGGGCTGATTCCCAAATGCCAGTTTTCCAGTTCCTCCCGACTGTATGGAGAACTGCGTCGTCGCGGGAGAGTTGAGCATCGCGCCCACGCCTATGTCCTGGGCACGTTTTTTCAGATGGATCAGGCGCAGTATCTGTTCGAATTCCAGACGATGCGTGAGCGTGCCATTGAGTTGATCGCGATTCTGGAAAACGAAGAGCAGGTGCGACAGATCCAGTCAGATTTCTCGCGCGAACAATACGACTACCTTGTGTATTCGATGAGTTCCTGTGCGTATGAAAATCTGGCGGAGGCGACTGGTCAACTGGAAGGCTACAATTCTCACGGAATGCATGCCTGCATCACGGATGGAATTCAGATCTGTCGGCGGACGGGCAAGATCGGCTGTGTCAGCTGTTTTCGCGAATACGCCTGTGACGTGTATCTGGCAGCGGATGATGCTGATATCGCCGGGCATCAATGTCGACTGGTGATGGAACAAGACGGCGCGTGGTCTGATCGCGGTGATCGCCGGTGGTTGGCGACCAGTAAGCTGGCATGGCTTGCGGCCCTGCACGGACGGTTCGACGAAGCGCTGACCACCATGGATCGTGCGCTGGAGTTTACTCAGAGTGAGGCCGTGTCACTTAAGTTTGAGTCACGGATGCGCACATTGATGGCACGGGATTCGATTCGACTGACAGCAGGCTTTCCGTCGCTCATCGAAGCCGATCCGGAATTCGTTCACATGCCGACAGCCGAAGAGTGTCCGGTCTTTGAACATGCACTGGACCTGAATGCCGCATTGCGGGCGGTGCAGCACGAAAACTGGGATGAAGCGTCACGGTTGTTGAGTCACTGGGATCAACGGCTGCAGAAATGCAACGGCACGCACTTGTGGTTTGAAACACGGCTGCGACTGATCGCTGTCAAGCGGTTGTCGGGGCAACAAAGGCAGGCAGAGACTTTGGCCCGGCAACTGGAACAGCGCGCACGTTCAGCCAACGACTATTTGACGTTGCGGCGTCTGCAGTTGTTGCTGGATACTGATACGCCATCACCGCTGGCAATTGCTGCAGAACCGCGACGGGCGGGAGTGGCCGATACGCAAACGGCCAGTGCCGCGCCTGCGCCGCTAAGCGCTGATGACAGCGAAATGTCTCCGGAAGAACCGGGGGACGCCGTGACGCCGTTATCGAAGCAGATTGAATCGTTCCGGATGCGTATGAACGACCTCATGCAGGAACCAACTCAGGAAAAATTCGACAGTATCCGGGCGGAGATTCTGGCGATTGGTGCGAATGAGGCCAATCATCAGGAAGACGCCTGTGGGCTGCTGCATCTGATGGGATATCTGGTTGGCGCGGGTGATGACGGAGAAGCCGTCTGGAAATGGGCCAACTCCCTGGCTGCACCGCATCGCAGCAATGCGGTCGCGCTTTCGGTGCTGGGAGTGCTTGGCGATGCTCTGAGGGGTTGTCCGAATGAGGCGCTTGCGGAGAAAATCACGACTGAGCGAACGGAGCAGTTATTTCGCAAGTCACTGGAACTGGACGCCACGAAGCCGCGTAACTTCCTGCGGGCAGGAGATCACTTCGCCGCTGCGGACAATCAGGGCGAAGCCGAACGCTGCTTCGCCAGAGCGTTTCGGCTTGACAGAGTCGATGGCAACATCGTACGGCGATTGGCGGATCTCTATTCGAATACCGAACGCCCGCGCGACGCATTGCATGTGCTGGATGTCAGTCTCCGCGAAGGCAGTAGTGACTCACAGGTCGCATTTGACGCAGCGATGCTGGCGTTCAGGCTGAAGCAGTACGATGCCACGTTGACGTACCTCGACAAATTTGAAAAGCTCGCTGGTCCAAATCTGTGGACAAATTATTATCGAAGTGTCTGTCACTACGAACAGGGCGATTTTCAACTCTGCCTGAAGTGCCTCGATCTGGAAGAAACTTACGCGGAATCTACGGGCTGGCATCTGGAACTGATGAAGGCGGTCACAAAGGCGCGACTGGGCGACGTAACCGGGGCTCAGCCGCATCTTGCGATCGCAATGGAAACACCTTTGTTCCAAATTGACTTCCTGTCTTCAACAGGGATCGCAGAATTGCTGACACGTCTGTGTGTTGTGGCCGAAGAATTCCTGATGGATGAGGCGATGGTCGCCAGAGTGGAATCGCGTTTGCTGCGATCGGGGCTGATGCCGGATTCGTGGTTCCAGCGGCAGCGTGAATCCTCCGGCCAGAAACCGATGGAAAACGTGCGACTCTACCGATGTCTGGTTCATCAGCCGCTGGATGAAACATGGAACGAAGATCCAGATCGACTCAGCGGGCAGGAAAACTGGGCGACATATATCACTGAATGGGGCGTGCTCGCGGAATCGGAGGACACCGCCCGGGAAGTCGCCATTCGCTTTCAGGCCATGTGCTACTGGATCCCGGCAATTGTCCCGGAAGTCCTGGAAAGTGAAGAAACTTACGCGGACATACCTGGAGCCGTCTGGCAATCAGGTCGATTTGAATTGACTGATGAAAATGTCGATGACGAAGATCTGCCCAGGGATGAACTCGATTTCGACGAATAAGGACCAGTTTGTAGGGTGGGACCAGCGGCTGATAAGCCGCGCCGGCCCACCGTGATCGAAACCAGCCACAGTGGACGGTGCGCTCAGAATGCGAATTGGTTTCACCCTGCGCTGCGCAAAAAGTGGGTATTTCCGTACGCACTGAGTCAGGGAACTTTTGTTCCGATGGCAAGCAGATATCGCAGATGATATGTTCGTTTTCCGTCGGGCTTGCCCCGACGGGAACACAATTGAACGCTACGCCATGAAACCTCAAAATCCTCCTCCCTGATGTTCCACTCGCCTTCGGCGAGTGGAACATCAGGGAGGAGGGAGGAGGGGGGGGTGTTTTCAATAGTAGCTTTTCATTTGTCGCCCCGACCGGGACAAGCCCCAATGGCGTGGACTTAAGGCGAGCGGGGGATGTCAATCCCCTGATTTGTCGCGGATGATGCGGAAATCAGGGCACTTACGTACCCCGCTCGCCTTTGGAATTCCTTAAGTCCACGCCATTGGGGACAAGCCCGGCGGAAGCGTCGTCGCAAGAAATACCACAGCTTAGTGTGGAACAAAACCAGGTTACTCAGCCCAATCCAACACCATGACTTTCACGCAGCCCAGTGCCACCCTGCAACACCTGCGATCCAAGACACTTTACTGCGTTAAGGAGCGGGGGTTACAGGAGCTGGTGTTGCAGCATCCGGCGTTTCATCAGCGGGCGCTTCAACCGCGGGCGCTGCAGGAGTCGGGGTTTCAGCAGCGGGCGATTGAACAGCAGGGGTTGCAGGAGCCGGTGTTTCAGCATCCGGCGTTGCAACAGCGGGCGTTTGAACATCCGGCGTCTGGATAGCGGTCGCTGCAGCAGCCGGTGTTGCAGCCGGTGTTGCAGGCGTCGGCGTTTCATCAGCAACGGGCATTACCGTGATCGCAGGTTTCTCGGCCGGTTCGATGAGTTGGCGTTGACGCAGGCCATCGCCCAGCTTCAGCTTCCAAAGCCCCTCCGCGTCTTTCATCGTGACAAAACGATCAGTGATCGAAACGATATCCGCTGAGATTTCAGACACGGTGAGGATTGAGCCCACTTTCAACGGGCTCACAATTCCCGTGGCCTTGTTCCGAAACCAGGCTTGCAGCACACCGTCCTTGCCTACGATGCCGGACAGCAGCGTGAGTGCCGCAAAATCGTCCTGCACATCCAATGCGATTTTTGCCGCAGCAGACTTCGGTTCTGTGTTGCTGTCGGTGACCTTGACTTCGACATCATATTTGCCAGGTGTAAACGTCTTTGGCGGTGTCCATTTGAGCTGACCGGTCTTCGGATCGATGGCGAGTCCTTCCGGTGAACCGCTACCGAGCGAAAACTTCAGCGTGTCCGTTGCATCCACATCGGTCGCTGCAGCGGTGAGGGTAAATTCCTGGCCCAGGACCACGATCGCTGATTCAGTCAGCGTGATTGAGGGCGGAGTATTTGGTTGTTTAATCGTAATTTTCAATTTGGAGTCAACCTTGACGTCGGTGTTCTTTTCCTGAGTCAACAGCACCGTGGCGGTGTAGTCGCCGGGGGCCATGTCAGCGATTGGCTTCCACAGGAAATCACCTGACGCGGCGTCAATGATCATGCCCTCGGCGGCGTCCGTCAGAGCAAACTGGGCTGCTCCGAGTTCCGGATCCAGCCCATCTGCTTTTGCTGTGAATTTGACTTCTTCACCCGGCTTGATCGTCTTTTCAGACACCCCGGTGATTCGTGGCGTGTACGTTTTAGGTGGCGCAGGAATAACGAAGGGCGACGCTTTCAGGAACGCGGCGTATTGATCCAGCGTCCTTTCCCGGCGATCCCATGCAACTGGAAACAATTCGATAATGGCATCTGTCTCGTGCGGCGCGACCTGGGTACCCTCTGCAGCACGTGCAACCTGCCAGCCGGATTCTGTGATCGCTACAACGCGCATCAATTCGCGTTCGATACGTACCAGAAACGGTTCAAATTCCTCGGGTGGTTCGGCGATCGGAAAAAGATCACTCGTGGCTGCAACGATTACCTCGTCGGTCTCTTTAATGGGAGTCGTGAGTGACGTACGGGCCAGCAATTCCTGATGATCTTCTGCTCCGTCGGCACTCATGCCTTCCGCTGTAAACGAAATTGTCAGACGCGGATTGCCTTTCGGACTGGGGCTGTCGATTGTCAGAGCCGAAATACGATGGAGCAGATCGGCCTGATCAAACAGGTACAGGAATCTTGTCAGTCCCTGCAGGTCGGTTTCCGCGCGGCGGACTTCGACGGCAACCGTACTGTATTCCTTCTGCGTGGATTTAGATGCCGGAACGACTTCGATGCGGCTGAAGCCACACTCTTCTGCCAGAGCCTGGACCCATTCGCGATAGAGTCGCTGAGCAATATCTACATCGGGTGGCAGACTGATGTGCTTCCAGTCTTCCAGATTGCGTTGCGCGACTTTCAACTGAATCTCGTTTGCTTCGAGAGTCACTGCGGATGTTTCGGCAGCGGCCACTTCCCTTTGCAGCTTCAGAATCGGCCCGCGGAGCCAACCATCGACTTTCGAGCGCAGCAGGAATACGAGGATGACCAGAGCCAGTCCGCCAACGAGGATTTTTTTGCGTTTTTGATCGTCCATTACATCTTCCGTTCAGTTGCGATTTATGATGCCGTGCGGGATCACGATCCCTGGTCTTCAGCCACTTCCGGCAACGTCAGTTCCAGTTCGATTTTGAAGGCATAATCCGGAGCTGCGCTGGCGGGTTCTAGTTTTGGGGTATAGGCTTTCACACCATAACCTGCTTCTGTCAGTACCCGACCAGCCTCTTCAATGTCGGGGTTTTTTCTGGCATACGCTTGCAGCTTGATGACTCCCGTGCCGTTTTTTTGGACTGTTGAAAACTGAAAGTTGTCGATAAAGAACCGATCGGTTTTTGGCACTGCCGCCTGCAGACGCACGATTTCATCCAGCCATTCAATATCGCGATCAACCCATTCGCCGATTCTGCCAGCCTGATTGAGTTCGGATTCGCCCGCCGTAAGTTCCTGCTGAATGGCATTGTTCGACGCCAGCAGGATGTCTCTCCTGTCAGTCAACTCATTGATCTGCCCCTGTCGCCAGAAGTACACCGCCGCGAACAGCAGCAGAGCAGCCAACGTACCGCCCAACACGGCGATGCGGCGGTAGTCTTTCTTCTCCGGAGGCTTACGCGGGTTGATCAGATCAACAGCCGCGACGGTTGCTTTGGCATGTCCCTGAATCGCTCCGGCCAAAGCGACAACATCGGTGGCAGTGATACCGTCTGTCAGTTTGCCATGAACCAACGAGGTTGCCGGATCAATGCGTTCGATCGTGGCCGAGTCGAACCGCGAAGCAAGTTGATCGGAGACAGCACTCGTTGCATCTGCTTCGCCGATCAGCAGAATGCGTCGAATCTTGTGATCGCCCAGCGACTCCGCAGCCGACATGCGGGCGCGGGTAAGTTCCGATCGCAGAGTTCGTTCAATCGCGTCGGCCGACGACCATGAACTTCCGCTGTGAGAATACAACACGGCTGTGCCGCGGAGAAATGTGACTTCGATAAAATCCCGACGCATCAGCACGACGACATCGACCAACGAGGCATCTGTACTTTCCGTCAAAATCCCCGCCTGCGCGGCAGCCTGAGCCAGGCAAAACGCGCTGACACGAAGTTCCTTGAATTCCAGCCCGGCCTCGTTCAGCGTCCGACGGGCTTGTGACACCTGATCATTGGGTGCGGTGACAAGCAGTACATCACGGGTCATGCTGCCTGCGATGACAGGCAGCGGTGCAAAGTCCAGGCTGACGGATTCGAGCGGTACGGTCAACCGCATCGTCGCCTGCATGCGAACCATAGCAGGCAACTCAGCGTCCGTGACCTGAGGCAGTTGAATCCGGTGAATGGTGACGAATTGTCGTGGGAATACGACAGAAACCTGCGGACGGCTTTTGCCCTGCGCGCCACCAGTAAACTGCTTCAACTGATCCACGACCGCCAGCATATCGGCTGCATCTGAGGGTCGAGAAATGATTCGGGATTCAGTGATCTCGGCACGATTGCCGTCGGTTCGCCCACGCGCGACGACCAGTCGGTCACGATCCCATTCAATAAAAATGTCTGACATAATTTGGCTTTTTACAATTCTCGGGAGTCGGGGAACCGCCAAGGGTATTGAACCCCAAAAACGGCATAATGGTGTCGCGCATGATGAGAAACAAGCACAGGTTGCTCAGGATTAGGCATCCAAGGTGGGGTTTTCCGGATTTTACGATGTTTCGGGCATAG
>CAMAVB010000195.1 GCA_945861465.1 Candidatus Kuenenia stuttgartensis | reverse complement strand
GGCACGTTGCTGAACCAAACGATGCTACCACCGAGGCAAGCTCGGTGGCGTGCAGCAATGTGGAATCGACGCCGCGTCTGGTGGCCAGACGGGGCTTCCATCCACGCAAGGTGGATGGCGTGCCGGGGAATACGAGACAGTCGTACCCGACGCTTCGCAACGACGAACAGAAATGGCACAATTCAAAAGTGAAGTATACCCTCCACAATAGCAAATTTTTAACGGCCCAGCGCTGTTCAATTAGAGCATGATACGGACAGAGTGCTGCGTTCTGGACAGAACCATGTGTGTACCGGGAAATCTCAGTCGGCGAAGCGACTGAGCTACGTAGGCGAGTCGCTCCGCCGACTCGCAATCCATCGACTCGCACTTGTGAAAAGAACGCGGCAGCGACGTCACCGGAAATCGCGATTGAAGGAAGTCCCTGAACTTCAGCGACGGCTTCCTTGTGGATTGACTGCACCTTGTTGGGCTGCGGGTAGGCCGAAGAAACCTGGAATACTGAGCGTGGGAACCGGCGCACCGGGGCGCGGTTCAAAGGCACCGAAGAAGTCGCGTATCGAATCATCTATTTTGCGACTTCCTCGAGTTGTCTGGGGATTCGATGTTGTTCCTCGAACCTGAACAGTGACGAGAGATGTGGTGCTGGACACGACAAGATTCCTGAGCGGATTATTGGTGACGGGAGGCCTTGAATAGAAATTCAGAGACACATCCCCGCCAAAGCCAACTCGACCACGTCCACGCAATGCAAGAGAGTCGCCTACGAGATCGATTGGTTCGAATTCGAACGCTTCGTCCTGAATCCTGAAAGACATCAAGGCGTGATTAAACGCTGCTTTATTTGGCACTGCAAACTGCAGGCTGGACAACGCAGAGAGCATTTCCAGGACGACGGGGATTTCGTACAACGCGGCAGGGGAAATCAGCATTTGGCCGCTGCCTTTGAGATTCTCCGCTGAATCGCCGTCGCCGTCTACCAGCAGCCATGCATTCACGACGCCCGTCATGTTCGGCTGATCGGGCATATGCAGAGCGGCATAGTTCTGGAGCAGGGCATTTTTGAGTTCGCCGAAGAACTCGTATTCGCTGCCCTTTGTCAGATCGACCATGCCGTCCATTTCGAGGTCGCCGCGATAAGCTTTCGCCCTGATTCGTCGATCCAATGCGACCTCAGCGGGTTGCACCTGTCGCTGAATGATCTCACGGCAACCAAGAACCAGTTCATCTTCCGACATCGTGTATGGTCCATCAATGTCGGTAATCGTCATTTCGAGCACTTTTGCCTGATCCAGTCTGATGCGTCCGGAATTCTGCAGGTGGTATCCATCCCAGATCCCGTTTGCGACGACCATTCCGGACACGTTTGTCAGATCCAGTCCTGCTGACACCGCACACTGCTTCAGACGCATGTTGAGACTCCATGCCGCCGTCGTCGGTGCAGTCCCATTTGTTACGCCGCGAAATTCCAGCTCCGATGATTCAATGGAAACTCGGCCAGCCTGAGAGAGACGCGACAACGTATCGCGCCAGTTGTCCGGCAGCGCGGCGCGAAATTCGTCATCTGGTTTCAGGTCCGTCGCATTCAGATCATTCAGATGCATTTGCCAGTAACCGTCGGGCGACAATTCAGCCCAGCCGCTGGCTCGAATCGGCGACCCCTCATGTTCCGCATTCAGAGTTTCAATCGTGCAGTGCTGCACGCCCGCAAATTCAGGATCATTGGGCTTGTAGCTGAGTCTGGCTTCGTTGATATTCATACGATACGGAAATGGTTTCGGATAGATCGAGGCATCGAAGATTCGGACATTTTCGAGTTCCACAACCGGGCTCTGCCCCGGTGCGGCAGTCCAGTCAATTCTGGTCGTCAGGTTGATCGACCCTGCGGGTTGGAGCATCGTCCAAAGTGCCCGGGAAGGCGGATTCAGGGCATTGAACAGATCGGTGTCCAGTTTCGCGTTCTCGGCATTGATCGTCAGTTGCAGGACGCCGGGAGCAGGTAAGCCTCGAAAACTGCCGCCAGCGTTCAATTCTCCTGTGTCGTGCCAGCCGTGGAGATTCGTAAACCGCCAATATTTCGCTTTCGAATCGAATGAGAGTTCACCACTGAGGCCGGTAATTTCGTATTGAAATTTGCTGAAGCGAATGCTGGCGTCACGAACCGTGGTAAAGAGCTGGATGTCGGTTGGCTGATCCTTACCCGGCTCACGGTGACAATTGACTTTGGCCGAACCCAGTCCACTGAGATTCAGACTCTCGACGACTTTGCGGCCCGGTGCGTCCAGCGCGTCACGGAACTGCCCGTCCAGCGCCAGATCCTGCACGTCGATTTGAAAGTCCAGTTCCAGTTCAGGGCCAGGGTCCCGGATAAAGCCGCGCGCCTGTACCGGACGACTTCCGAGCATTCCGCCAGCCACGATGTCGAGGACGACCGAGTCCATCGTCACAGCACCAGACTCCAACGGCTTTTGATGTATCGTGGCATTGACACCAGTCACTGGGTATCGAAACTTGTGAAACAACAACGACGAATTTTCTGCGATGCCATCCAGCGCCGTCAGGAGCCATTTCCCGGACGGCTGCTGCTGCACAGTGATGTCGCCGGAAACCGTCCCGGTTGGCTGGAAATGATCGAAGAGTTTCCGGGATTTCTCCGGAAGCAGTGGCTGCAGGTCTTTTGTGATCGGAAACTTTTCAAGATGCACGGAGGCGGTCGGCGCTGGCGCATGCTCGCTAAGCTCCATCGAAAACTGCCCCGTCATCACGGCATCGCCGTCACGGGCATTCAGCAGCTTGAAGATCACGTTGCTGTTGTCCCAGAAGAACGTGGCACGCACATCGGAAAGCCGAACTGGCACTGCTCGGGAACTCAACCGACCGTCCCGAACCTCGACTTTGAGTCGCAAATCCGGAACCGGGAGTTCTGATCGCTTTTCAACCAGAAAATCTACGTCGAGGATTCCAAAAAATCGAGGTGACACGCTACTGTCACCAACCACAATTGCATTGGTTTCCGGTCTGGCGTCTGCGGTGCGGGATTCAGCAGGTGAAGGCAAAACGCTGGCGATTCGATCGTCGAGTATCTGAAGTCGCGAGGCAAGCTGCGGGGCGGTGGATTTTGCCAGTTCCATCAAAGACTGATCTGCCTCGACTCCGGCGACCTGCCCTCTCAAATTCCATTCTTTGGTTGACAGATTGCAGTTTCCATTGAGAGCGAGATTCTCGGCTCCCGGTAACGCCAGACTTCCTGAGAAATCGTACTCCTCCGAAGACTTCGGCACCGCCTGAAACAAAGGCGACGTCACGATCAGATTCGCCGGAGGTATTCCCGCGCCATGCTCCAGTTGAATCTGAGCCCGTACGTTTTCGAGAATCACGCTGGGCGGAATCAAAGGATTGTTACTGATCGGATGAAATTCGTAATCCTGCCAGTTCCAGCGACCGTCTTCTGATCGCTTGAGCAGGATTTCCACACCGGAAATCTTTATGGAGCGAACGATCACGTTCTGTCGCTCCATCAACTCCGTTTCATCCACCGTGGCCAATGCCTCTTTGGCTCGCAGAATCGATCGACCGGCCGCGCGGTCACGAATTTCAATTCCCGTCAGTCGCAGCGACGATGTGCTGCTCAACTGAATGCCATCGACCTGCAATTCAAGGTCCGGTGCCGCCTTGTCGAATGTTCGAAATGTCTGCTCCCGGATGAGCCGGTCACTGTTCATCCACAGCCACACGCCTCCGACGCTCACGGCAATCGTGATCGCCAGCGCGATGAAAAACATCCATTTCAGAATGGGCCAGACCTTCATGTTTCCTCGCCAATCGCAACATCCATGTTTGCGGACTGGACAAATTCAGGTGACGCCGGACTGCCGTTCGCAGTCACGCCGTGTCCGTTGTTTCCATCGTTGCCGCAGCGCCACAAGTCCATGCGCAGACAATATCGACAACGGAAACTCAACCGGTAAACGATATCGAATTGAGCCTACAAAGACCATATGAACCAGCAGAAACTGCAGGAAGGGTCCCGCAAGCAATCCGACCCACACCATCCTCTGACGTAAGTCCAATGCACCAGCCAGAATCAGCACTGTGAGGGTTGAGTACCAGACTGCGCAAAATACAGAGAATGCACCGCCTGAGAAGCCTGCGGCGTTCAGGGAGGGGGCCAAGTAGCGCCCTGCTTTTAGAAACGCTAGTTCGACAGTGCGTCGCGGATGCGAAACGACGAAGTCAATGGCTCGCTGTTTATAGTGGTCGTTCATGTCGAACTCTGACATCGTCGATAAGACGTCTTCCTGATCGAAAAAAGTCATGTCGCTGGCACCAGTCGCATTTGGATGCAGTCCGTCGTACAGACTTGGGCCGGACCAAAGCGAAGTAAAAATCCAGTGGCCGGTGACTTCGTGGTTTCTCCACGCCCAAGGCAAGAGAGCGACAAAACAACCTCCGCAGATCAGACAGGAGCAAAGAATTCTCTTCGCGAACGTCATTTGACCGAACAGGATGACAAGGATTGAACTGAGCCCCACCCAGAGTAGCCAACCGGGTCGAATCAGCACGGTCAATCCGGTCAGAATGCCGTTGGCGAACGCGATCCGACCGCTGGGTGCGCCAGGTTGCTGCTTCAGCAGTCTGGCCAGTGCGAGCAGACATCCCAGCAGTGCAAAGCTGAACAATGTCTCTGACAGGATCTGAACGTTGCTTCCAATCTGCAGCGGCGACAGAGCCACCAGCAGCATCGCCCACAAAGCCGTCAATTCGTCAAAGAGTTTTCGTGCCAGCAGCCACGTGAGCCAGCAGCAGCCGGTACCAACGACAGCCATCACCAGACTTGCCGCAAAGACACTTTTGCCGCAGACTTTGATGCTTGCCGCAAGCAACAGCGGAAACCCGGGAGTCCTCAGAACTCGGCGTGGCGGCTGAAAAACCGCATAGTCTTCGCCTGCGACAATATGCTGCGCTAGTTCCCAGTAAGAGTTGGCGTCACCTTCGATCAGAAATGTGCGGCCAGCCTGGGTCACATGCTGCTCAATCGCATACGCCGCGATGACACGCAGCAGCAAGGCCAGCACCAGGATCGTCCAGAATTTGTAGCAGGTCTGGCGCATGAATGACCGTCAATGAAAATGCGGAATCGTATCCAATTCTGTACGATCATTTGATTGGCGAGCGGCAGGGCGGCAGCCCTCCGAGCACTCCCAGGAATCACTCGGATGGCTGACGCCCTGCCGCTCGCCGCTGGGACGGGCTACGCCAGCTTAATGGCCGTTGGTCCTACCCTACGATTTCACAAACGCAACATAGTAGAACAACAGTCCTGTCACAGACGTCAGCGTGATATCAATTGTTGATGCCCATCCGAGCGCTTTGTGCAATCGACTGTGCGTTCCAGGTGCCGGCGGATTTTTGAAACGACGCAGAGCCAGAGTGATCGTAACAATCCACAGGAACGGTGTGGTGACCGCAAACACCAGATGCACTAACAGCCATGGCCGGACGGAACCGATTTTGGCGGTCAAAGCGACGGGACTCAACTGCTGCTTCGCGACGATCTTCTCCCAGCCTCCATGCGCGATCTGCACGTCCACTTCGAACGCCGTGACAGCCAGCAGCAGGACGATTCCCAATGCGATCTGCAGCCGTTTATGTGCGACATAACGTCGGCGGAACTTTACCAGCCACAGACTCCAAAGCAGCACAGGCACGATCAGTGCCAGAGCGCACACGACAAAGTCCAGCATGAAGGTTGTCGGGTAGCCGAGAAATCCATTTGACAGCATGATCGCACTTCCAAATTCAGAACTACTTCAACAACGCCTTAATCGCCGACTGAATGCCGTCCGAGTCAATGCCTTGATGGCCCATTTGCTGCCATAAGCCACCTGAGCCTTCGCGATATGTGCCGATATTGTTGTAGCTTCCCTTAAAGCCACGTTTGAGCAATTCCGTGCCGAAGCGTACACCCAGCCCGGTGTTGACGTTAAAGGACTCGGCCACGAGTACCAACGAAGTCGCCGCGAGTTTTTCCATCATGGCTTCGTCGTACACATTCAACGTGGCTTTATTGATGAGTCCGACATTGATGTCCTGAGCTTTGAGCTTAATCACAGCATCCAGAGATCGGTAAACGGTTTCGCCGAATGACACGATATAGCCATCTTTGCCCTCGCGGATCACGTCATCGCGACCGGGCACAAACCTGAAATCGTCGCCGTAGATACGACCGCCGTCTTCGTTCAGCAGATCCGGCACACCGGATCGCGTTGAGAAGATAAATCGCAATCCTGCATCACCGTAGATGTTTTTCAGGCAGGCCTTGAATTGATGTTGATCGGCCGGGAAGTAAAGCCGTGTGGTGTCACGACCTTCATCCGGAAGCCCGTTGGCAGCAAACATATTATTGAGGCCGAAATGGCACGTATTGTCCGCCATGTCGTCACAGCCAGCGTGCGAGAAATGAGCCAGCACATTGGCCTGGTTCAGCCGCGCCATCGTGATTTCTGAAACAATCATTTCCAGAAACGCTGAAAACGTTGCGAACACGCCCTGTTTGCCAGTTTCATAGCCGAAGCCCGCCGCCGCCGAGAAATTTCCTCGTTCCATAATGCCGCCGCGAACGAACACCTCCGGGTGAGCGGCCCGGACATGATTCAGGCCACATGATCCTTCCAGGTCACAGTCGAACACGCGCACGGACGCGATTCGCTGAGCTGCGGGCATCTCGTCAAGGATCTCATTCAGAAACTTGCCGAACAGGTCACGGTTCTTGCCGACGTTCTTATTGTCACTGCCTTCATATGATGGACCAGACGGACCTTTCTTGACATTGTTGAGATATTCGACGGCAGCCGTCTGGCCTCGCCCGGTGAGATATTCTTTGGCGAGCGATACCTTGATCACGTCATGTCCATGAGCACTGCCCTCAAGCCCTTTGATGCCCACACACATTTTACGGCGATTAATCAATGCGATCGGTCCGGTTGCCGTCACGGCGGAACACATGCGAGCGTAAAGCGAATCAAGATCTTCGCCGTCGCCGATGTCGATCTTCAGGCCGTGACCAGCAAGGGTTCTGGAAACGTCAAAGCCCGGCAGATAGTCCGACGGATGACCGGCTATCGTGACGTCATTGTCGTCAATCAGCAGCTTAACGTTCAGGTTCTGAGCGACTGCAAGTCGGGCCGCTTCGGAATCGTCGCCTTCCATTTGCGAACCATCCGAACCCAGCATGAAGACGACTTTGCCCGGATGGGCAATCGCGACGCCGTTGACGAATGGCCACATGTGCCCGAGTCGGCCAGACGAAAACTTCACGCCCGGCGTAAAACCTCGTTCCGGATGTCCCGGCAAATGCGACAAGTATTCGCGGTAATGGTACAACTTTTCGACCGACAGCTCGCCTTCGAGTGCTGCCATCAAATATTGGGTCGCCACGCGGTGGCCGGCTTCGTCAAAAAAGATGGGCAGGACATCGGGCGTTCCACCGCCGGCCGCATGTTTCATAAAGCCATGCATGATGCAGACTTCAGGAACCGTATCAAACGGGCCGCCCGTGTGGCCTCCCAGTCCCTTGGCATCGGCAATCGCAGTGAAAAAGATGATGGCGTCCCGGCAGATGTCAATATTCTTCTTGAGCGTTTCCCGTTGTGCCGCCGTCAGTTTCGGGTTGTTCGGATCCAGTGGTAAGGCGGAATACTGGCTAAGTGGAATCGGAAACTCGGCAACCGCAGACATCTTCAAACTTCTCCGTCATTTTTCGACTGAAACTCAAAAACCGTGAGCCGCAAGGCGCTAGCGTTGATTAAATGGGGTCAGACTCCTTCACGACGGTAATCGAAGCGAAAACTCCACGGTTTTTCGCTTCGGCCATCACGAGTAGGGGGTCTGACCCCATTAAATCAACACAAACAGGCTCCAAGGAGGCACGAATTATGGGTCTCCTCATTGGAATTGCAATTCAACCGAGAAGTTGTCCCGAATCCGCTGAAAACGCCATGGAAGTCTGAGAAAACAACCGTAGCAGGTCGCACTAACTCATGGGAATGAATCGGCGGACGAGCGACGCGGGGGCGATGAGCATCACGACCAGAACGGCGTGTTTGACGTCACCGGTGAGTCCAAAAACCATGAATGTATCGAGAAAAATGATGCACAACAACATAAGTCCCACCGTGCGTTGAATGCGAGCCGGCTGTGGATTGCCGACGACGATGGCAGCCCGCATGAGGATGTTCAGGCCAAGAATGAGAAGTGCCATCTGGCTGCCGGAAATAGCTTTCTCCACGCCGGAACCGGTCACGAGCCATGCGTCCAGACCGATGCCGCAAATCATGATTCCGAGACCCATGAGTAAGCCACTGGAACTGCTTTTTCCTGCTTCGTTCCGGGCAAACACCGTGACGCCAACAATGTAGATCCCGAGTCCTGCCGCGACTGTCATCGGAGTCGTCTGCCAGACCGATGTCAGCGTCGTGCCCGCACTGGCGCCGAGCATCAGATTAAGGAAACGGCACGTCCCCATTCCCAGCGGCGCAGCAATAGTCGATTTCAGGAGGCCATTGTAGAGTAACACGGCTGCGACAATAAGTCCTGCGATCAACAAACTTCCCATCCCGACGGCCGCAGCACACCCAACACCAATGATCAGCAGCAGCGAACCGAAGACCGCAGCCGCTCGGCGCGAA
Organism: Candidatus Kuenenia stuttgartensis; assembly: GCA_945861465.1. GTDB lineage: Bacteria > Planctomycetota > Planctomycetia > Planctomycetales > Planctomycetaceae > SXXK01. The sequence continues at coordinate 6,479 of CAMAVB010000195.1, read as the reverse complement.
ATGCGTCCGGAAGGAAGCGGACGTTCGGGCCGTTCGATCGCATCGAGTGCAGCATCGAAGACATCGTTCAGAACCATGCCCCCCAGATACAGCCCCGCGCTGGAAATCAGCAGTAACCAGAGATCCGGATGCTGCGGAAGTTCTGCGGTCGTCAATTTGTGCGTGATCAGATAGCCGCACAGGATATTAGACAGAGCTGTGAAGACGGTGGGAATCCGCATGAGCTGCAGCCATGTGAGTGGCGTCGCTTTGGAGACGGTTGTTTGCGCAGGGGTGATGTTTGGGGTATTCACGATTTTGGATTGGTTTCTGAGGTTGGGAACGATTCGACATTCATTGTTCTTCGGCCCACCGGGCCAGCCCTATGTCAGCCCGGGGCAACGCCCCGGGTTCGCACAACAACATGCCCAAAAGCCCCAAAGGGGCGGCCCTAAATCGGTAAATCCAGGTAGCGCCGCCCCGTTGGGGCTTGGTTGTTTGCAATTGATTGATTCCTGGGGCGTTGCCCAGGCTGACATTGAGCCGGCCCTTTGGGCCTGAACAGACTGATTTCAAATTTCACAGCTAGTACAAGAGATCGTAGGCCGGACCAATCGCAGCGCCGTTCCGGCAGTTGTTTGCCTGCGTGCCGGAACGGCGCTGCGCTTGGTCCGGCCTACAATTGCTACGGTTTCAACTGCCACTGCTCATCAAAGAAATCAGCCGCGACGACCTTTCCAGGCCAGACGCTGTTGGGTGGCGTACTGAGATCGATCACGGCCCAGTCCGGAAGCATTGGGACCTGGCGGGCGTTGTTGAGGTAGGCATAGTCGCGGAACGTAAAACTGCTGTTGAGCACGACGTAGCGGTTCAGATTCAGCGGGTTCGGATGAATCAGAATCGGAGCATGATTGGCGGAATCGTAAGTCTTATCGCCGACGGTGATTTTTTCGGCGGTCCAATGGATCGGCAACTTATCGGCGATCTTTGCCATCACGCTGTTGGACTTTGGGTCTCCCCAGAGCACAAGATTGGCCGACTGAATCAGTTCGTCCGTGACATCGGTGTCGTTAACGACTCGCGCATCGCCTCGGAAATGCCGCCGCCAGTGTTCGATGGCTCGAGCCAGTTCAGCCTCCGCCCACATGCCGACTGCTTCGTTAGCCGCCGTCCCGGTGGGGCGCACAAAGACGAAAGAATCCATGAAGGCATCATCGATCGGGCCCTGGAGATTGTGGCGTTTAGCCAGCGAGGTGCCAACGGAAGGGTCAAGCGATTGCCACTTATGCTCGGAGTACGCAATGCGTGCGACGACTGAACCATCCGACAGTAACCCTGGAATCTTCAATGATGCATGCTTCCGCGAATCTCCGCGTTCGTCCGAAACAAGCACTTCAATCGTCTTCAAGTCTGAACGTAGCGCCGCTGGAACATCGACTGGCAACATGTTGATTGTAAGGTCAGCAACATTTTTTAGGGTCAGTCGAATTGCGGGAGGTTTGACTTGTACATTCGCCCCCTTGCCGCCAAGTCCGCCTTCAGGATTTGGTCCCCATTCCGCTGGCACGAAATCCGCATGAATCGTCGCTTCCGTCCAATGTTCACGCAGCCCGTTCACAGTGATCCAACACATCGTATTGTACTTTAACGTCCGCGTGGAAAAGCTGATATCGTCAGGAATCAACTTTCTTCCCTGAGTTGCCAGAGATTGAAGGCTCCCGGAAATGAGTTCCTTCGAAACTCTGTCATACCTGTGCCCCATTCCCGCCCCAATAACATGGCGAAGATGGATGGGCGGATTGAGCCCGGCCAACGCTTTTTCCATCACATCCGCCGCCTGCTTCTGTGAGTCATTCTCACCGCTGTACGCAATCGTCGGGCAGTGAGTAAGATTCAGCGCCCATTTGTCGCAGTCGTAGAGATTCCACAATTTCTGTTCCCATGGTGTCGGCTTCAATTCTTCCTTCTGAAACACTTTCAGAAACTGTGGCGTCTCCGAAAATCCAGCCCCGGGATTCGCCGCGAACCAACGGTCGGCGTAGTGAGTCGCGAACTGCCAGCAGGCCGCGCCGCCCATCGAGAAACCTCGGACGCTGATGCGGTCTTCGTCGATGCGATATCGCTTCTGCACATCCTCCAGAGCTTCCAGCACATCGACTTCACCGGCAAACTTGAACGCATTGCAATATCGTCCGTACGGATGCAGCATGATCGTGTGATCCGGAGTGAACTCCCCGGGATTCTTCATCCGGTCCCACAGAAAATTCACTTCGCTCAGTTTTTCACCGCGACCGTGAAACCAGATGTCACAGCGAGTCGGCACACTGTGATCGATCGCGTACGTTTGCGGAATCACCATGCCATATGGCTGCACGGTCTGATCAATACGGCTGATGTAGCCTCGCACGACAAGCCCTTTCTGCGTGATCCATTCAGGCTTGCCCGCGATCAACTGATCGGCTCGCTTTGCGCCTTCTGCAAGCAGAGCATCGGCCTTGTCGAATTCCTTGACGTCGAAAAACTCGTTGTAGTCCAGAGCACACCGGACGGCTCGTTCGAAGATCATGACATCGGGCAGCAGGGCCGTCTTCGTGGCATCGTTGGCAGCCTTGATCGCGGCGATTTTCTCCTGAAGCTGCCCCAGCGTGGTTCGCATCGAGGCCGCTCGATCGTCCGGTACTGGCACACCGAGTTCCGGGATTCGGCGAACGTTTTCGGGGATGTTGTCCTGCAGTCCGTCGGCTCGTGCCGACATCAGCACGCAGAATAACGCTCCCGCGACCAACATGGGGTTCAGCATTGAGCAAAGTTTCGGCAACATCTGACGGCTCCACAAAGCGACAAATCGTAACTGTTTCGGCTGAGTATGAAGACCGTGGTTGTGAAGTCAAATGGTCAGCACCTTGACCAATCGCAGGATTTCTGCGATATGACCTGCAACAGGGCCGTAGCTGCATGACTCTTCTCGCCGCCTGACTCGGAAGAATCCATTGTTTACAGGGATCAACAATCGCGACGAAGCCGTTCAATGGCTGTATGATCGTATCGATTACGAACGTATTCGCCCCGCGCCAACGCTCAATCCCTTTCGGCTGGAACGCATCGAACGTCTGCTGAAACGCATCGGTTCGCCGCAGGAACGGATTCCCGCGATTCACATTGCCGGAACGAAGGGCAAGGGATCGACTGCGGCAATGGTGGATTCCATCCTGCAGGCGTCCGGAATCCGGACCGGGCTTTTTACGTCACCACATATCGAGCAATTTGAAGAACGGATGCGCGTGTCTGGACGCATGCCTCATCCGGACCAACTGACGCGGCTTGTCTCGAAGCTGGCGGAAATGCTGCATGAGTCAGAATTGGAATCCAGCGACCGCATTCCGACTTTCTTTGAGATCACGACACTGTTGGCCTGGATGCTGTTTGACGAAGAAGGGGTCGAAATTGCCGTGCTTGAGACAGGACTTGGCGGTCGCCTGGACTGTACCAACGTCTGCCGTCCCCTGGTGACCGTGATTACCAGCATTGGACTGGATCATACACACATTCTGGGTGACACATTGAGTCTGATCGCCGCGGAAAAAGCTGGCATTCTCAAGGCGGGCGTGCCTGTTGTGCAGGGACAATTGCCGGAAGTTGCTGACATTGTCGTGACGGCGCGGGCGCGGGAACTGGGTTGCCGCCAGTTCATTTGCGGGCGAGAATTTGCCTGGCACGTCGATCACAATGACAATCAACTCAACAGCCGCCGCCGATCGCAGGAAATCCTCGTCCTGACGCCAACCAGAAACTACGACGCCCTGACGATTCCATTGCTGGGGCAGCATCAGGCGCATAATGCCAGCCTTGCGGTCATGACGGCGGAGCTGCTACGGGATGCCGGATACCGGCAAATCGACGATGATGCGGTTTCCCAGGGGTTACGCACGACGCACTGGCCGTTGCGGTTTGAAGTGTTCGATCAGAATCCGACAATCGTGCTGGACGCCGCTCACAACCCAGATTCGATGAAAGCCGTCGCCAGCGTATTGACCGGATCAGAATGGTCAGATCGCCGCCGCGTTCTGGTCTTTGCGGCTTCCGCAGATAAGGATGCACAGAGCATGATTCAGATCATTTCCCCGCACTTCGAAGACGTAGTCTTCACGCGATTTCTGGGAAATCCTCGCAGTCGGCAGCCGGAAGAACTCTTTTCGATTGCTCAATCGTTGCAGAAAAACAGAAGTTCTGAGCCGCGTTGCCAGGTAGCTCAGAATCCGGCAGACGCTCTTCACGATGCCAGAGAACTTGCGGGGCACAGCGGATTGGTGGTCGTTACCGGTTCGATTTTTCTGGCATCCGAGGTCCGGTCGTTGTTGAGGTGATCCACTGCGGTGGCTGTGACTTATGTAGCTTGGACATTCTTGTCCGAGTCCTCGCCAGATCGCGTGGCGCATTCGCTGATTATTTGAGGCAACGTAACTTGTGCTTCGACAACAGTTTCCCGACCGGAAGACGGACATGAATGTCAATCCTGCGTAAAGAGACCTCTCACTCGACTCTGCCTACCCAACGTCAAACTTTGGCGCGGAGAAATCATCATCGTTCGAAATATCCTTCTCCATTGGCTTGGGTCGATCTTCGTCGGTCGATTTTGAGGGTGGCGGACTGTACGTGATTTTCTTTTCGACGTCACGTGATGCCTTGTGGATCTCATCCTGGAACCCGGAGATTCCCTTCTTGAATTCGGAGAAACTCTTCCCTGCATTGCGTGCGACGTTTGGCAGATTCTTGCCGAAAAGCAACAGCGCAATGACCGCGACAATGATCAGTTCAGGCGTACCAACACCCGGCAGAAATCCCATGGCAGTGACTTCCTTTCAAAACAAAGCAAAGATCTACGGAAGTTTGTCATTTGAATTGTCGTTATCGTCTTCGCGCATACCCTTCTTGAACTGCACGAGGCTCTGACCAAGTGACCGCATGGTTGCCGGTAAGCGATTGCCGAACAGAACGACGATGATCACCAGTACAATGATCAACTCTGACCCACCAGGCAGGCCTAAAATAGCCAGAGTTCGGCCTTGGATTGTTTCTGAGACTAAATTGGTCATGGCCAGACTTCCACAAACAGGTGTCATGAACACGTTTACTTCCATTATCTTACCGTTGGAACGCGCGGAGTCATAAGGGTGTCATTCAAAATTGCCATTCTGGCTGTCGATTCGCCGGAAAAACCGGCAGACTCCCGCAAATGCGAAAAGCGTGCCACATTCAGTCGCCACGTGGAATTCAATCAGCATCCAGAATCCGCGAACTTCCGCACGGACGGCTTCCCAACTTGCCATTTGCTGTGGTAGGCCGACTATACTGTCATCCGACGTCGCGCGCATCATCATCGCGCTGGCGTCGGGTGACGTCAGCCAAATGATATTTGTACAGCAGAGCATCTCTTTCGTCGTCCCGGCTTTGGCTGGAGTTTTTTAACCACTCCTGCCGAGATTCCCCCTGCAGGCGGGACCACGATCATGGAACATGCACCTTGGGGCGAGCGCCGCCGCACAAAACGACAATGTTAGAAAAGTAAAATGGAACGAGTTATTGGAACAGACGAATTGCAATCCGGCGAACGTCGCAGTGTTTTCGTGGACGACATGCCGGCGCTTGTGATACGCATTGAAACTGATTATTTTGTGATCGAAGACATTTGCTCGCACGACGGTCAGCCGCTGACGGACGGGCCGATTCTGGGCTGCTCCATCGTCTGTCCGCGGCATTCGGCGCGTTTTGATCTGAAGACGGGTAAGGCACTCTGTATGCCCGCAACCGATCCGATTCGCGTGTTTCGTACGGAGATCCGCGACGGAGCTGTCTGGGCGGAACTGCCGTAGATTCTTCAACGGGGATTCCCGTCGAAAACATGTTCCTTCACCGCATTTTTCCATCAGAGGAGACCATGCATGGCCACGGCCGAAGAACTTATTGAAACGCTCAAGCAAGTTATTGACCCGGAGTTAATGGTTAACATTGTTGATCTTGGACTCATCTACTCCGTCAACGAAGAAGACCGGAAAGTGGCCGTCGAAATGACGCTCACCAGCCCGGCATGTCCCGCCGGACCGCAAATCGTGCAACAAGCCAAAATGGCACTGGAACGACTTGAAGACGTGGATGAAGCGACGATCACGATCACACTGTCACCGCCGTGGACACCGGATCGCATGACCGACGACGCAAAAGACATGCTTGGAATTTTTTAGGAATTGCCGCCAGCCTGTCCCGCTCGGCCGGAATTTGGGGCGAACATACTGCAAAGGGCAATGTTCTTCCCAAAGTGCGAACTTTTTCTCGGAACAACGGTCCTGACCCGAAGCAACTTGCGAATTACGGACTCAAAGCTAAACTCCTTATCGACAGAGACCCGATGAACGGGTCTGCATTGTCATTGCACTCGTAGCTCAATTGGATAGAGCATCGGTCTACGGAACCGAAGGTTAATGGTTCGAGCCCATTCGAGTGCA
>CAMAVB010000194.1 GCA_945861465.1 Candidatus Kuenenia stuttgartensis | reverse complement strand
ATGGGGCGACCTTCCGTGGTTTCTCCGTGAAACGATTTATCACGCGGAGGGTCGCTTCTTTTTCACCTTTTCGTCAATCGCAATTAAACCCAATCATAACAATCACTTACGACTCTCAACTCTGCCGAACATGGCGCTGTCCAACTAGGGGGAGAAGGGACTTCGAGAAACCGTGTGAAAACACGACGATAATTCCTTAACTGCGTTGCCCCTCACTCTGCCCTCTCCCCTTCCAAGGGAGAGGAGGATGCGGTCAATTATTTCTTGAACGGTCCTAAGTCCCCGAGGATTTTTCGGCAGGCCGGACCAGGCGAAGCGCCGTTCCGGCAATTGGCCGACCTGCCGGAACGGCGCTTCGCCTGATCCGGCCTACAGATTCAACCCCAATTCGTGCGTTTGACAAAGTACTTGCCCACCATCTCGTTCCCCAATTGCACGAGGCCGTTGGAGTCGAACGTCACACAGTCGAGAAACCCGGTTTTCAGGCGGTTTTTCTGCCGAAAGCGACTGCCATTGCTGCATTTAGCGCAGTGGAATACCCTGCGGTCGGCTGAAGTGTCGTTTCAGGCTATTTTTCGACTCGCCATTTGCCGCAGGTTTGCGGAACTCAACATGTCTGCACAGGGACGTTGCCACTCATTGTCGCCGGATGCAATTCGCGCTGGACTCATGGAGTTGAGCCGATGAAGCTGTTGCAGCGGTACATCCTGGGCGAACTCGTGCGTGTCTTTTTGTTACTTGTGGTCGTACTGACGCTGATGCTCGTTTTCGTGGGAATGTTCCAGGAAGCGACGGCGCGCGGATTGGGTCCGGCACAGATTGTGCAAATCATGCCGTTCGTGGTTCCCAGCATGTTGCCGTTCACAATTCCGGCGACACTGTTACTGAGTGTGTGTGTGGTTTACGGACGAATTTCCGGCGATCTGGAAGTCATCGCCGCGAAGTCAGCCGGGATTAATGCCATGCAATTGCTGCTGCCGGCGTTTCTGCTGGGAACCGGACTGGCCATCGGCTCATTCGGACTCCTGAATTATGCAATCCCGTGGGGCGTCTCCAACATTGAACGCATCGTGACTCAAGCGCTGGAGGAAATCTTCTTTGACGTTCTGGCGACGCAGCACTATTTCAGCAATCCGAATGAAGGATACACAATCACTGTCAGCGATGTGAAGAATCGTACACTGCTGAATGCCACGATTCGTTATCGTCGCAACCATCAACAGATTACGGTCCGCGCCGAGGCCGCGAAGATCCGATTTGATCTGGCAGAGAAGCAGATCCTGGTGCAGTTGAAAAACGTCAGCGGCGGCGGAGATGGTTCAGATTTTTCCGGTGAAATGAAACATTCGGAACTACGCTTTCCGCTGGAAATGGAGCTGGGAAGAGTCGTATCACGCAATTTAACACTGGCCACGCTGCGGCGTGAGATCATCCGGGCGGCGATCGATCAGAAGCGGCTGGCGACGGAGAAAAACATTGAGGCCACGATGATGTTATTCACCGGGGACATTGAGGAACTCGCCAGCGGGAAGATCTCTACGCTGGAAAAAGATATTAAACGCGCTGCCGAAAACGAACTCAAGTACCGAGCGGAAATTCACAACCGATTTTCGATGTCCGCCAGCTGTTGGTTCTTCGCGTTATTAGGAGGACCATTCGCAATGCTTCAGGCGCGACGACAGTTTATCACCAGTTTCATCATCTGCTTTCTCCCAATTCTTGTGATCTACTATCCCGTGATGTTCCTGATGATAAATCTCTGCAAGACTGGCACATTGTCCCCATGGTGGGCGATGTGGGTTCCCAACTTGATCATCGGTGTCGCCGGGCTGCTGGTCCTGCGAAAAGTGGTACAGCACTGATTGCCGTCGCAGCAATCGACTTCAGCATTTCACGGTCTTCCGTTTCTGGCCGGCGTTCCCGCGGGCAATCATCTTATCGATGTATTCCAGCGCCAACGGGACTTTGCAACTCGTATCGCCCATATCCACTTCCACCTTGCCAATTTTCCTGGCGGCGTCACGAGCCTTCTTCTGAAGGGGCATTACGTAGCCTCCCACCGAGATCACAAATCCATTCATTGCAGACCGTACCGCATTGTGGCTGTCATGAATTTCACCAACAACACGTTGCAGCAGTTCTTCCAGAGCCTCCATGTTCAGTTCCGCGTCAGGTCGTGTCGCAACAATCGCTGACCATGTCATCCATCCGCTGCTCACAACCGAAGGCTGCTTCGCAGCGATCCACTTCTGTGCGAGTTCAGCGGCAAACGGACTCTCCGAAGCCACCCACGGCACCGTGTAGTCTGAGATCATGGACCAGGACGCCTTTTTCGCCCATGATTCCAGTTGCTTCTTCGTCATGAATGCTCCGTTGGCGGTCAGACCTGCCAGATACATGGCGTCGCTGTTGCCTGTGTCGTATAGCTCCAGCGCCAGATCCTGTCGCCCCTTGATCTTTTTCAGGATCGCTTTCATGTCTCCGATTTTCACGCCGAATATCTGATCCTCCGGCGCACCATGCCGCACGAAAGTCCTGCGCGTCTGTTCCGTACCGAGCTGTTCCAGTTCCAACATCACTTCGGCGAGAGTCAGCATCTGTAATTCCAATCATCCGGACACTCGTGCCCGAGGCATTTCATCAGTCATCACCGAGATGGCCAGGCGACGGACATGCATCTCTATCCTAAGTAAAAACAGCCATCGGATTCAAGTGAATCCGATGGCTGCAGTCTGTGCGGCATTCGCGACATCGCGAACTATTCCACTTCGTACTCGTTGGACAGCGTTTTCAATGCGTCCTTGATATCGACTTCCTGCATTCCGCCATCACGGACAATTTCGGCGTTGGCCTGATTGTTGCCTGTGAGCTCAACCGCTGTGGCGCTGATGCGTCCCGATCCGTCGTAGGCATAGGTGATCTCAATCGGAGATCCCTTGGGCAAACTTGCCGGCAGGTTGAAGACGCGGAAGTCACCGATCAGTTCACATGCAGCCGGATCGACGGAGTCGCCTTCCAGAATTTCGACGTGAATCCGTGATTGGCCATCACTATTTGTCCCAAAACGCTGCTTGACACTATTCGGGACCGGTGAGTTCCTCGGTATCATAATGTGATTGATCTTGCGTGATTTATCTTTCGGATCGCTGATCTTGATCCCCAGTGAATGCGAATTTACGTCGATGGTCTTCACGGCGTTCAGCCGTTTTTGAATGGCATCCACGACACCACCCGAATTGATGCCATGCCGAGCCTGCAAAATGGCCGCATGAATTGCGGCTCCTTCTGCCACCGCGCGTTCAGGTGCCAGAGCACGTGACGGTTCCTTCTGGCAGACTTCCCGCAACATCTGTTCGACCACTGGCATGTAGGTTGAACCGCCAACCAATACCAATTCGTCGAGCATTTTCGGTGTCACACCGGCCTGTTGAAGTACGAGTTCGGTGGTGTCTTTCGTGCGTTGCAACAGGTCCGCCGTCATGCGTTCATAATCGGTTCGCGACAATGAAACAGTCAGTGTATTCCCCTTGTAGTACACGCTGATCGGCACCTGTGTTTTTGTACTCAGATCGCGTTTCGCGTCTTCTGCTTCCTGATGAAAGGCCAGCATTGTTTCAGCCTCACTACTCGGATCAACTTTGAACCGGCGTTTGAACTGTTCCACAAGGTGGTCGGACAGCCGCTTACTCCAGTCGAGACCTCCGAGCATCACGTCTCCGTCCGTGGCAAGCACTCGGAAGCTCGTAGGTGTGTATCGCACAACGGTCACGTCAAACGTACCACCCCCGAGGTCGTACACGAGAATTGTACGCTCATCGGACTTCAGATCAGCCCGTCCCAGTTCTCCGCGGCTCCAGGCGTATGCTAGTGTTGCCGCAGTCGGCTCGTTAATAATGTCAATCACATTCAGACCAGCGATGCGGCCTGCGTCCTGAGTTGCCTTGCGGCGCACGTCGTTGAAGTAGTATGGCACCGTGATGACTGCATTCGCGATCGGCCCGATGATTTTCTCGGCGTCCTGCTTCATCTTTTTCAGAATCAATGCAGAAATGAATTCCGGAGTCAGTTTCTTGTTCTGATAGACGACAAAGAAATTCTTGTTGCCCATTTCACGCTTAATCGCTTCGACGATCGACTTGGGATCGGCAACCGCGATTCGCTCAAACGACGGCCCCACCACAACGCGGTCTGCGTCCAGCAACACCACAGATGGCGTTATCGGACGACCATCTGCGTTGTTCAGGACGACGGGGTTGCCGTCATGATCCAGCATCGCGATTGCGCTATAGGTTGTGCCCAGGTCGATGCCGACCGTATGTCCTTCAAGAAACTTCATTGCAGCCCTCGGACTCTTCAGAAAGTAAAAACCAGAATCTCGCCCACGGTGCAACAGATTTTCAGGTGCGCCTGGTTTGCGAAAGTCGCAAAAAACGGCAAAACCACCATTCGCATCTGCAGCAAGTTCCCCAGAATACCGTTGTTGTAAACAGAACGCATCTGACAAAGGACCGGAATTCTGCCAACCGTTCGCATTCGATTCAAGCGCCGAGACGTGTTAAATATGTGTTATGGCTGGACCTGGTCGCTGCAGCCGCCACATTCGGAACCAGAAAAGCCGGTTCGGATGAATGCGACGGTCGTGACTCCGGACGGCAACGCGGGGCTGCTTTCGCTCGTTCAGCCGCGTGCCCACCGAGCGGCGATTGTTCTATTTGGGATTTCGTATTTGAGATTTGAGATTTGAGATTTGAGATTTGAAATTTGAAATTTGAAATTTGAAATACGAAATACGAAGCGCGGGGCGTTGCCGACGCGGTTAGCCGAATGTGTGATCCTCAATCGCGAACGGTAGAAATCCTGAATGTCCATGAAATTTGAGGCATTGCAGCAAATCCTGTCGCAACTTCTCAATGCTTCAAGCGCCAAGTATAATCTTGGCCGAGTACGTCCCCGCCAATCCAATACAGTTCTGACTTTGTCCGTTCGGAGCCCTCCGATGATTGTTTCGACATTGATGGTCCTTTGCACCCTTCTGCTCCAGCCGCCGGCGGGCGGTGGCGACCTCATCAAGTCTATCGAACGCCAACAGGGCGGGCGGCACTGGATCGATCAGCCCACGGAACCGCCGAAGTCGCCAGAAGAATCCGAGGCATGCTTTCAGATCGAACCCGGCTACCGAATTCAACTTGTCGCTGCGGAGCCGATCATCACAGATCCTGTGGCGATCGATTTTGACCATTTGGGACGGATGTTTGTCGTCGAGTACACAGATTACCCGGTCGGCCCGAAAGATCCTGCGGCCCCTCCACTGTCTCAGGTCGTGCTGCTGGAAGATATTGACAGCGACGGTCGCATGGACAAACGCACGGTGTTTGCTCCTCATCTGAAGTTCTGTCACAGCCTGATGGCATTCCGCGATGGCATCCTCGCCTGCACCGAAACTCAAATCATGTACCTCGCGGACTCCGATGGTGACAACGTCGCCGATGTCCGTGAAGTCTGGTTCGACGGATTCACGCCGGCTCATCCTCAAATGCAGATCGGCTGTCCACGCTGGGGGTTCGACAACTGGATTTATCTGACGTACGGACACGGAAAGGTGAAATGCCTGCGACCGGGATTTGAATCGAAGGAAGCGATAGAAATCCCGCGCGTCGATTTTCGATTCCATCCCGAAACCATGCAGTTTGAAGCCATCTCCGGCGCGGGGCAGTTTGGGAATACGATCGACAATTTCGGGCACCGATTTTTCAGTTCAAATCGCAACCCGATCATGACCGACGTGTTGTCGCTGAATCTTGTGAGTCGTAATCCTTTTGCGGGTGTTTCCGTGGGGCATACCGATGTCGGGCCGTCCGGAGAAAAGACGCAGGTGTTTCCGCTGATCACGATGAAAAGTAACTATCTGTCCCACGCGGGAACGCATACGTCAGCGTGCGGCGTGACGGCGTACCGAGGCGGTCAGTTCGGTGAAGAATCCGATCGCAGCGTCTTTGTCTGCGAACCCGTCGGCCACTTGATTACGCGATCCGTCATTGAACAAAAAGGCGGCACCGTCACTGCGCGACGCGCTCGGGAGAAAGCGGATTTTCTTGCGTCCACCGATACCTGGTTCCGCCCCGCCAGTCTGGCCACCGGCCCTGACGGAGCGCTGTATGTCGCAGACATGTACCGGCTGTGGGTGGAACATCCAAAGTTTGTGCCTGACGATGTCGCGGCGAAAATGGATTGGCGCGCCGGCGAAGATCGTGGCCGCGTGTGGCGGATCGTGCGGGAAGATGCGGGCGTGGTTGAGAAGTTTTCGCCTGCGGCTTCATCAGACGATCTGGTAAGGCTGCTGCGCGATGAGAATGGCTGGCGGCGGATGCTGGGACAGCGGTTGATTGTGGAAAATCACCGCATCGAGTGCGAGCCCGCGTTGAGGGCTTTGCTGGATGATATTCAGTCAAGTGGATTTGCCCGGCTTCATGCATTGTGGACACTGGATGGCCTGAAGCGATTGCAGCCAGCGGACCTGATCGTCGCTTCTCAGGATCTCGACGCCACCGTGCGCCGCGATGTTGCGAAACTGATCCGCACGCACGGCCCGGACAGTGAAGAACTACAACACGTCCTCGCCATGTTGTGCCATGATACAGACGGCGAAGTCCGGATGCAGGCACTCTTGTCGCTCGACGCAACCACTGCCGAAGCAAAATCGGCGGTGCTGAAATCCGTCCCGGGTTGTCTCGATGATCTCTGGCTGCAACGCGCGCTGCTGATCGCCGCACCAAATCTGGCTGCAGACATCGCAGAGGTCGTCGTGCTGCAAAGTGGCGAAGCGACCGAGATTTCCGGGCGGGCTGATTTTCTGACGAGCCTCGCACTGAACGTCGCCGCGCGGGGTGAGATCAAACAGCTTCAACAGGCGGCCATGCTGATCGGCGACAGCAAAGAATCGGGACTCTGGTGGCAGACAGCGCTGGTCATTGGATTGGCTGACGGATTGCCACGTTGTCAGAACGCGGACGTTCCGAAGAGTCTCGCGGCGTTGCTGCAGACGCCGCCGGAATCCCTGCAGGAATCAATCCTGGCGGCGGCCAACGTCGTGCAACTGGCAGCGGCAACCGCCATCGATCCCAAACACAGCGATGCGGATCGGATTGCTGCCATGGGACTGATGTCGCATCTGCCTCCACAGGCACTCACCGATGCGTTGCAGACATTGCTTCAGCCAGCTGAATCCACCGCTTGCCAGCAAGCCGCCATTGAAGCTGCACGCCGCAGTGGGCGTGCCGAATTGTCGGAGATTGTGCTGTCGCATTGGGAGCAGTTGAAGCCGCAGACACGTTCTGCCGCGCTCGATCTGCTGTTGCTGCGAAAAGAAAGCGTGACTTTGCTGCTGCAGCAAATGGCCGCTGGTGTGATTTCATCGTCAGTCGTGTCGATCGATCAGCGGCTCATACTGCTCAGGCATCCGGATGAAACGATTCGCACCGCGGCGATTCAACTCTTCGGCGGCACGGTATCGGCAAATCGTAAGGAAGTGGCCGATCAATACGCAAAGGCACTCGATATGCAAGGAGACATTACGCGCGGTGCTGCCGTGTATGAAAAAACGTGCAGCAAGTGTCACCGAATCGGCGGCGTCGGCCACAACGTCGGCCCCGACATCAGCGACACACGCGCCCGAGCACGAGATGCGTTACTGTACGACATTCTGGACCCGAATCGCCGGGTCGATCCGCAGTTCACCGAATACATCGTGGTCACGACAGATGGTCGTTTATTCAATGGCCTGATGATCGCGGAATCCACCGATTCCGTCACCCTGCGTCAACCTGAAGGCCGCGAACAAACAATTCTCCGCACCGACATTGAAGAACTGAAAACGACCAACAAATCCCTTATGCCGGAAGGCGTCGAACGTGATGTCACGGTGGAGCAGATGGCGGACGTGCTGGAGTTTTTGAAGGGACGTTAAAAGATTGTCCGAGGCCAGCGACTTGACGCTGTTGGGTCCTCAGACGTAGGCTGCATGATGCAATAGCGCAACGCACTTTACTCGAATTCACTCACTCTACGGGACACTATGCGCAGTCAAGAAAACCAGGCGTACAGGGTGAATTCAGGCCCAACGGGCCGGTGCTATGTCAGCCTGGGGCACCGCCCCAGGACGGAAACTGAACTGAAACATCGCTATCAGATCTCGTGCGAGAAACTCGCCGACCTGAAATCTAAAGGCATCGCCGCCGGCGTTTACACTCAGACAACCGACGTGGAAACCGAAATCAACGGATTGATGACGTATGATCGTCGCGTGATCAAACTTCCCGCTGAAGAGCTGCGGAAGTTTCATGCGATTGTGCTGAATGAAGAATAGATGCAACACTGATTCATAATTCCCATGCTTCCCATAATTCCTATGAGAGTAATGGGAAGCATGGGAATTATGAGGGCAAAGGCTGCCACTGCTACCACCGCTACAAGTCAAAGCTCTCGCCGAAATCCGGAATCACGGGCGGCAGATCTGAACAATCTTCCGTCAGTTTCGCCATGGCTGCCAGGCTCTTGTGTTCACCATGCACAAGGAAAATCTGGCCCGCACCGCCTTGTTTTTGCAGGGCACCGAACCACCACTGAAAATCACCGGCATCCGCGTGGGCGGATAGACCGTTGACGATTTCCACGCGGGCATTCAATGGATATCGTCGTCCCAGAATATTGAGTTCCGGGCGTCGATCGACGATCAGTCGCCCCAGCGTGTGTTCTGCCTGGAACCCGATAATCATGATCGTGTTGGATTCATCAGAAACGGAGTTTTTCAGGTGATGGACGACTCGGCCATTCTCGCACATGCCGCCAGCCGCGATGACAACAAACGGACCTCTCCGGCGATTAAGTGCGATACTTTCATCCTGCGACTGCACATACGTCAGCCCTTCGAAGCTGAACACGTCTTTGTCAAATTTGAGTGTCGTTTGAACCTCATCATCCATTTGATCTGAATGTTCGCGATGGGCTTCCGTCAGTCTGGTGGCCAGCGGGCTGTCCACAAAGACCGGCACTCGGCACATAGCATTTTCATTGCGAAGTTCATTCAGCAGATAGACGAGCATCTGAGTTCGACCAAGACTGAACGCCGGCACAATGACTTTGCCTTGCCGCGCAGATGCCGCGCAGATCACACGTTGCAGTTCGGCCTTTACATCGCCTGATTCCGGATGCAGTTTGTTGGCGTAAGTAGATTCGGAAATCAGCACATCGCAGCGTTCGACAGTTTCCGGGTCGTTCAGAATCGGCTGATTGCGGCGTCCGAGATCGCCCGTGAACACGAGACGTTTCACTTCGCCATCGTCAAGCAATTCCAGTTCGACCACAGCTGCACCCAGAATATGTCCGGCGTGATGCAGACGGACGCGAACGCCTTTGTGAACTTCTCTCCACTCATGAAAAGCAATCGGTTCAAACTGCTTTGACATCTTCTGAACGTCTTCCAGCGTGTAGAGAGGCTTTTCGGCTTCTCCAGTGCGACCGAGGTTCTTTTTTTGTCGGTAGCGAGCGTCTTCCTGCTGAATGTGCGCGCTGTCCCGGAGCATAATGTCGGCAATGTCGGCAGTCGCATGGCTGCTGACAATCGCCCTGCGGTAGCCAGCTTTGGACAGCGCCGGAAGCCGGCCGCAGTGATCGATGTGAGCATGTGACAGAATGACCACATCCAGTTTCTGAGGCGTGCAGCGGAACTTCTCGTTCTTAGGTCGTGTCTCATCGGACCGGCCCTGAAATAATCCGCAGTCCAGCAGAATTCTGGCAGATGATGTTTCGATCAGATGCTGACTGCCGGTGACTTCGCCGGCAGCACCAAGAAATGTGAGTTTCATTCAGATTTGACCTAATTTGAACCACCGACCTGATGAGTGCGACTTTGGTGATTTTGCGCACGGTCAGGTCGCACATGATTTTGGGCAAGAAGATTGGGGGTAAGAACATTGGGTTCAGTCATTGCTGAATTTTCTTACCTGCAATCTTCTTGCCGTCAAGACTCTTTTACAGTTGTTGGCCATGACGCCCCTAGTGCTTCACGCTGCAATGCTGTCAGTTGCCGAATGCCGGATTTACCGACCGCCAGCATTTGCTGCAGTGTCTCTTCACTGAATGGAGCACCTTCCGCCGTGCCCTGCACTTCGATGAACTTGCCGGAACCGGTCATGACGACGTTCATATCGACCTCAGCAGTACTGTCTTCTTTGTAGTCCAGATCCAGCACAGATTCGCCGTTGACAACGCCGACACTGATCGCCGCTACTGTGTCCACCAGCACCGCACGAGGCAAAGCCAGTTGATGGATCACGTCAGCCAGAACAATAAATCCGCCCGTAATGCTCGCTGTGCGAGTTCCCCCGTCAGCCTGCAGCACGTCGCAGTCAATCGTGATCGTGTTCTCACCCAGCGCCGCAAAGTCCGCAACGGCTCGCAGGCAGCGTCCAATAAGTCGCTGAATTTCAGTGGTACGACCGTCCACCTTGCTGCGGTCACGCTGCTTACGCGGAGTCGTGCTGCCCGGCAGCATGTTGTATTCCGCCGTGATCCAGCCCAGCACTGGATCGCCCTCTTTCCGCGGCTTCCGCCACGGTGGCAGTGTACGCTCCAGACTGGCAGTACACAGCACCATCGTATTGCCCGCCTCAATCAGGACACTTGCTGCCGCCGTCTTTACGAACCCGCGTTGAATTCGAACGGGGCGCAACTGGTCAAACGCCCGATCGTCGTGACGAGGCATGAAAGTTTCTCCTGATGGATGAAATGAATGGTGACGTCCGGCGCATTGTATCGTCTATGGATCGCCACATGCGAAAGCGCACAGCTCATTCTCATCATCAATCAAAAACTTGCAGGACGCCATGAGTGCGGTGTCAACGACTGTTCCCGAGTAGTCCGGCCTGCAACCTGCAACCTGCAACCTGCAACCTCTATGCAGCTTTGGCGATAGTCGGCACTTTGTCCTGCCATGACCACTTTGCCATGCCAGCCAGCACGCGGTCGGCGACTTCCAGAGCTTTCACGGCGTCGTCGCCGGAGACTCGAGGTCGGGAGTTTGTCTTGATGCAGCGCACAAAATCGGACAGTTCGGCAGTCAGCGCATCGACGGTCGGGGCCTGCAGCGTTTCGTTTGTGATCCACTTTGTGAACACTTCATTTTTCAGTGTCAGTGGATCCGGGGTTGCCGCGATCACGTCATGCACAAGTCCCGGGTTGGCAGCCAGCGGCGCGACGGGCTGCCAGCAACTGACGGTGCGCTGATTGAGATCTGCAGTGACGCAGCCGCTTGCTGAAAAAACCTGAATTGTGCGATCAGCCACGGGGCTCATGCGGCTGGCGGTGATGTCGGCGATAATTCCAGACGATGTTCTCAAGCGAGCCACTGCCATATCTTCGTGCGGCCCGAACGCCACAGCTCCAAACGCATCAACACTGGCAATGGATTCACCGGTCAGAGCCAGCACCAGATCGATGTCATGAATCATCAGGTCATGCACGACGCCGATATCCATCGATCGAAACGTGTAGGGACTGACTCGCTGAGCGCGGATATAGAGTGGACGATCAATCTTCTTCTGCAGCAGTTCGAACGCCGGATTAAACCGTTCGACATGCCCGACCTGCAGGATTGAACGGCGAAACGCTGCCATGCGCTGCAGTGCCCGAGCGGCCTCGAGACTGTTTGCGAGCGGTTTCTCCATCAGCACCGGAATTCCGGCCTCCACAAACGGGAGGCCGACGTCCTGATGGTAAATCGTTGGCACCGCGATAATGACACCCTCGACCAGTGGCAGAATCTGTGCGGTGGACGCAAACCACTGCGTGCCATGCTTTGCGGCGATCTCGCGACCCTGCTGTTCGCGGGAATCTACGACACCCACCAGCTGCACGTCAGGCATGGTGGAAAGAATTCGGGCATGATGCTGTCCAAGGGCTCCGACACCAACGACTGCGATCTTAACTTGATTCATGCGGCCTTGCGCTCCTGCGGAGAGTGTGTCTGTGTTTCGGCAGCGGCTGCTTTGTGGCGAACCGCTTCACGCGCCCGTCCCAGTCTCCCCGCACGTTGATTTTCGATAAACGTCAGCAGCATCGACAGTTCCATCGGAATCAAGCCCTCCAGAGTCTCATTAAAGTGTTGATGAACCTCATTCAGCGGACGATTGCGACGATATAACAGCC
This sequence comes from Candidatus Kuenenia stuttgartensis, assembly GCA_945861465.1. Taxonomy (GTDB): domain Bacteria; phylum Planctomycetota; class Planctomycetia; order Planctomycetales; family Planctomycetaceae; genus SXXK01. The sequence goes on along the minus strand of CAMAVB010000194.1, from coordinate 3,033 downwards.
GAAACGCTTCTTTGACGACTTCGATGGTGGAATTCGAGATCCCAGCGCGTTTCATGCCCACGATATTGATAGTTTTCAGTTCAGGATTATCGCTGCCTGCCGCCAGCATAAACGGCGGGATGTCATGCGGCACGCGACAACCACCACTGATGAAACTCAAGCGGCCAACTGTCGAAAAGTGATGCACGACCGAATTGCCCGAGACGATCGCACTGTCGTGAACATGGACGTGTCCGCCAAGCAATACACCATTCACCAGAATGACGTTGTTAAAGATCCGGCAGTTGTGCGCGATATGACTATTGGCCATGAAAAGATTGTTGTTGCCGATGCGGGTGATTCCATCTTCCTTCTCCGCACCGCGGTTGACGGTCACGCCTTCCCGAAAACAATTGTCGTCGCCGATCACAATTTCCGTATCGGAGTCCTGCCAACTGACGTCCTGCGGATCGCCGCCGATCACGGAATTCGGCCAGAAGCAATTGTGGCTGCCGACCGTGGTACGCCCCATGATCGCGACATGGCTTTTCAGATGAGTGCCATCGCCAAGTGAGACCTCCGGGCCAACCACGCAGAATGGCCCAATCACAACGCCGTCTCCGATTTTGGCAGCCGGATCAACCTGCGACATCGGGGAAATTCTTGCTTCCATCGTGATCATCCTGATCGCTTAAGTTCGGAAAAATCCATTTTTCCTGTGCAATATGCTCATACGCGGCTGGCTGGAATCAGGCCGCCCGCTCTAACGCAGCCCGGCGGACTTCTATCGTCGACAGCGTCTTGGCCATCACATGATTCAATTTGTGGCCGCTGCGGCGCGCCACGACTCGTCCCACAAAGAGGCGACCGCCTAACGCCAAATCGCCGATGCAGTCCAGGATCTTATGACGCACAGGTTCATCCTGCCAGCGCAGGTTGTTCTGGATCACAGACCCGTCGGTGTCGAAAATCACAAGGTCGCGGGCAGTCAAGTGTCGCCCGAATCCCATTTGCTGCAACGCAGCAACTTCATCCTGCAGCACAAACGTGCGGGCTGCAGCGATGTCTCGCAGAAAAGCGTCTGGTGTCAATTCTACGGAAAATGATTGCGACGCAATCACAGCCTCGGGACCATAATCCAGTCGATAATCGACGGTTGCATGTCCATCGTACGCAGGGATGACCTCGATCCATTGTTCACCGGCACGATCGTTCACGCCCTGTGATTCAGAAACCGACAGCAGTGATCGTGTCACGGATTGTTGAGTCAATCCGGCGGCGAGAATTGCCTCGCAGAACGGCATGCTGGATCCATCGACCGCCGGAATCTCTATCGAATTGATTTCGATCAGGCAGTTGTCGATGTGCAATCCTGCCAGCGCGGCCATCAGGTGTTCAACTGTTTCCACAACTGCTCCGCTGCGCGATGCCAGAACCGTCCGGCGTGCGGCGGGTCTGACATTGTCTACATGCGCGGCGACTTCTGGCCGATCTTTGAGGTCCACTCGCCGAAACACGATGCCAGTGCCTGGATCTGCCGGACGCAGTCGCACTTTCACGTCAATTCCATGAAAGAGCCCGCGACCTGCGATCAACGCCGGACGCGCGAGAGTCTGCTGTTGCGAGCGGTGAGTCTTTTCAAAACTCATGAGCTGGCTTCCCCCAAAAAATTTCAGCCTAAAACCGGCAGCGGAAATCCGGAGGGATTCCACTGCCGGCAATTCTGTGTGTGCCACTGGCTTTGCCAGTGCGCCCCATTTGCTGGCAGCACTGGCAGAGCCAGTGGCACACATTAAAACACGATTGACAAAACGCTAGTTACGAGACGGCGCGCGACCCTCGTCGCTGGTCGCTGATGCACCTTTGATCGCACCCGGTGTGACGGTCGGACGGGCTGAACCTGTAGTGTCGTACTGCTTGTTCAATGTCTGCAGCACAACGTCCGTGATATCGTCTTCAGCACGATGAAAGACGACCTGCTTGTTCATCCGCTGCACAGCCTCTGAAGGAGCCGTTTCATCGTTGATGTCCTTGCGGTCAAAACGAATGACTACAGTGAACTTTGCGAACTCAGCATACTTCTTTACCATGCTCGTCGTGTCTGAATAGATCACCTTGAACATTTCGGATTCACGGCGAGCCAGCTTACGCTGGGTGGCAGCGCGGAAGGCTTCGAATTCACCCTTGGCGTCCAGCAGACCTTTTTCGCCCAGTTCGTACTGAGCACTGCCAGGTGCCAGCTTGGATTCAATCATTTCCTGCTGCATCTTCTGCATCCGCTCAACCATCAGCTTGGCTTCAGCGTCGCTCTTTTCGATCTCGGCCTGAAGCTCGGCCCGCATGTCCTCAAATTTCTTGTATCCCTGGAACACCTCCGCCATGTCAACGAGTCCAACGCGATGCGGGGACGCATCCTTTGGAGTTGCTGCTGGCTTTGCCGACTCCTGGGCAAAGATCGGGGAAGAAGAATTGACTGCGACTGCTGCGAGCAATGCAACGACGATTTTCAACACGGTAGGGGCACTCCTTTGCCAATCTGATGCCCCGATTCCGTGGGGCGGAAATTGCGTTCTGCATTCCCTGAATTCAACTCAAGGATCGGCGGGTTTTCGCAGACTGCCGAAATGTCGTCAATACGAAGGAATTGTAAATGTCCGCGCGTTCAAGGACGGAACCAACCTTGACGGTGCCAATCGGCAGTTTCTGCACGGATGGGGGTGATCGCAGATTGTGCAGTATTCCCATGTTCCGGTTCTGGCGAATTGGAGCTTTGTCAAGACTCAATTTCGGAGTAGGCCGGACCAAGCGAAGCGCCGTTCCGGCAATTGGCCGACCTGCCGGAACGGCGCTCCGCTTGGTCCGGCCTATACATTTAACCCCAATTTGTTGGCTTGACGGGGCGCTCGCCTGGGCCGTTAAAAATTTGCTATTGTCGAGGGTATACTTCACTTTTGAATTGTGCCATTTTTGTTCGTCGTTGCGAAGCGTCGGGTACGACTGTCTCGTATTCCCCGGCACGCCATCCACCTTGCGTGGATGGAAGCCCCGTCTGGC
>CAMAVB010000193.1 GCA_945861465.1 Candidatus Kuenenia stuttgartensis | reverse complement strand
TGCCGTCGAGATTTTTGTCACTGGCTTTGATGCGTTGGCAGCCATTTCCTTGACGTCCTCAACGAGCTGCGACCGATTGGCAACTGCCCGCTGAATGGTGCGACGAATTGCATCTACTGCGACTTGTATGGCGTTTCGCTCTTCTTCGATATCTTCAATCGCCCGGACAAGTCCCACCTTGAATTCTGGTCGTTCTGCGACGTCGGCACCGTCTGCATCACCCAGCAGTTCATTGCGTCGTGCCTGGAGTGCCTTGTCGGCATCAACCTTCAACAGCTTCTGATCTTCCGTGCGGGTGTTGAGTTGCGCCAGTTCTGCGGCGGAACGCTGGATCGTCTGATTCAAATTGTCAATTTCAGCTCGGCCTCCCGGTGGAATCTGAGTGCGTATCCGAACGCCATTGTTGAAGTTCCACGATGCCATTTCCTCCGGCGATACTTTCCATGTTGGGTACAGCACACAGGTTTGTTCACCCAGTTCATTGGGGCCAATCCCCAGCAGAAATTCGCCCGTATAGACAACCTTTCCCTGACCGTTGTCTGCAAAGACGTGCATCGGTGGTGCCGCCATCTTTTCCTGACCATCAGCGCCGGTGACTTTTCTGGGTTCCAGTGCTTTTGTGGAGGATCCTAGTCCGGTCACAAAAAGTTTGCCTCCCTGGTTCTGCACCGGGGCGGGATTGGCGGGAGCAAACTGAAACTCGTATCCCCAGCCCAGTTTCAGTGCGCCGAGGTTGACTTCAGCCGTTTTCAGTTCACTTGCAGCTTTGTCAAATTCCACCAGCGCCTGTTCACTTTTCATCTTTGCTGCACGCAGCTTATCTGCGACTTCTCCGCGGCGATAACCCAGCTTGGCGACCAGCCAGAATTCGACAAGTAGTCCGATAATGACAAGCGTACCACAAACAATCCCAAGCCTGCTCATCAAAATGACTCCGGCGGAATCTCAGGAACTCTCTCGATCCGCAAACACACAGCTGCGAATTCGATCCAACAAACGAACGTATCTGGAAATCGGCGAAAACCATCTGCCATCTTCGCCATGACCGCGCGGCGGCGACAAGGCAAAGCGATTCAGTTCCTGGCAAACGCCAAAGCATCGTCAGTCTACCTGATGTGCAGACTCATCGCATCCTGTGAAATCCAACAAATCATGCTAATACGTCGAAAACCATGTCGTCAAACGCATTTCGGATCGATACAGGTCCTACAGCCGGAATGGTTTCACTTCGCCACCTGAACTACTCAACCATCGGGCGCGGCGGATTCGCCCAGTGATTCGACGGGTCAGTCCCGCGAATTACGATGCCTTTTTCGTTCCACTGCATTCCCGCTCTGACATGAACTGCCGCATACCGCAGTGTCAGACCGCAGCGGCGGCGGGTGGACATATTGGCGTCCGAGCCATGCAACAACAGGTCATTATGAATCGATGCCTGACCGGCCTTCAGGTCATCGAGGACAACTTCGCCATAGGATTCAGCATTTGGCACCGTCTGATCCAGCACGTTGTGTTCTTCCGGGCTGCTCTTGCGATATGTCAAATGACCGGAGTGATGAGAGCCTGCGATGAATTTCATGCAGCCATTGTCGAGGTCGGCATCGTCGATCGCGAGCCAGACCGTCACTGCATGCGATGGCGTTAATGGCCAGTAACTGGCATCCTGATGCCATGCCACCGCGCGACCATCTCCGGGCATCTTACAGAAGAAATGTGATCCCCAGGCGACGACGTCTTCGCCCAAAAGATCGGCGACGCAATCAACGATCCGGCGATTCGTCAGGATGTCATAGACACCACCGTACTTCATATGCGCCGTGCTGATGGAGTAGCTGTTTCCCCCGGATGCGATTGTGCTTTCGAGCAGCCTGTCGAAATACTGCCGAATCCTGGCAATTTCATCCGGGGCGTAGACCTCAACCGGTCGGATGAACCCGCGCGTGTTGTAGCCCTCCACCTGCTCGGAAGACAACGACTTTGCGTTCGCTGGAGTGGCCGGATGGAACGTCAGATTCCTCTTAAGCGTTTCCAATTCGGTATCTGAGGGAATGACTTTGAAATCTTTAGTGGCAGACATGGATGAGGATGCTTCCCGTTGGAGTGCGATGTGGCTGCTGGTGTTGAGTCGGAGTCTGGTGAGCCATACGACACGCGGTTGAATGTGACGTGAACCCGAAGCGTCAGTGAGGACACGGAGGGCTGACGCCCAACCGCTCGCCGTTTCTGCGGTTGAATGTGATGTGAATCCGTGCCTGCCACAGTCTCGCTTCACCACAGTCTCGCTTCAGGCCTCGCGGCGTCTATTTATTCTCGATCAGTCCGAACGCGAACCTGCAGAGCTCCCAGCATCTTGGTGATACGTTCTTCTTTGTCATTAATGAACAGGATATTCTCCAGCACGATGGCGCGCCGTTCATTGCTGGCGTGAATGATCAACCGACCGGATCGAAGAAGCAGGTACTCGAAAACGTCATTGATCTCTTTGTCGATCCGGAGGTTAGGCGCGGAGAATCGCTCAAGGTTGCTCAGGAACCCGTGATGATGCAGGAGTTCGTTGCCTTTGACTTCCCAATAATCAAATCGCCGGCTGACGAGCACGCAGATGTACAGTACCAGCATAAGTCCCGCGAAGATCAGATAAAACGAAGCATTAGCCGCAGGCTTGATTTTCAGGAGTGCGTCAACGATCCGCGGAGCCAGCCATGGATTCTGAAAAAAAAGAAACCAGATTCCAATCACCAACGCCACAATCGCGAAGAACCATGTGAGCGAAGTCGTTCTCGGAAAGTCGAAGGAGATGACCACTAGATTCAAGGCCATGACCAACAGAAAAATCCGGGCAATGACGTTGTGGTAGGTTTTCTTGCCTGCCTCATCATCGGCAGCGGGCCTGGCCTCTTCAGCTTCTGGAATCTTCACTGACGCTGCGGCATCCGTCTCATTGGGCGTTTCACTTGCCTGTAGTTCCGGTGTGGTTTCAGGTTTCGTCGATTCAGTCGCTGGAGGAGTCGCTGCGTTTTCATCTCCTTGCGAGCCGAATGCAGCTCGAGCGAATTCCGCTGGCTCCTGCAGTCCAGGAGCGACTTTGTCACTTGCGGCAACGTGGCGAACTTCTTCCTGTGGAATCCCGCCTTTGGCCCACATGATGATGCCGCAGAACAGGGCGGCCAGCACCGTCGGATACAAATACACGATTTTGGGATACGAGACCAGATAGACATGATCTGGCTTGTCATTCTCAATGGCCGATTTCTCAATGGCCGATTTCGCAGTGGCCGATTTCTCAATGGCCGATTTCGCAGTGGCCAATGCAGGAGAATCGGCATCGCTGGTTGGTGTGTCCTGACTCATATATTCTGGCCTCAAAGGTGTTTGACTAAAGAATGTTTGAGAAGTAACTGTCCAAATGTCGCCGTTCGCTCTGCGAAAATTGCGATGCTTTCGCTAAGCGAAAGGCGATACCAAGTCCTCAAACGGTCATGACATGGATTATGGATTTAAGAGGACGGTTTTCCGTCGCGAAGCAGGAAACCGTGCCGTTCCTGATGAATTTTAGCGGGATCAGGTCTGTGTTGCGAGGCTCCCGGCACCGCCGTCTGGGAATTTGTAGTTCGCTGAACGCGGCGAGTTCCTGGCCGGATCATGCCGAATTGCCGTTTTCTGCTCATCATACGCCACAGTTGCTTTCAAGTTCTGCAGCGTTTAACGTTGTCGTGCTCGTCCTGCCTCTACCGGACAAAGTTGTCGCTCTCGTCCAGCCTCTACCGGACACAAAGGTCACGCCATGACACATTCAGAATCTTCCAGCCCACACGGAACTCGTCGCACGTTTTTGAAAACATCGGCAGTGGGTACCGCTGGAGTCGCCGTCACAAGTGCAGCCGTCGGTGCGACAAGGTCGGCGGATGACAAAGTGACCGTCGGCATCATGGGCGTCAGTCGGGGGTCCGCTTTGGCTCAGCAATTCGCGGCGGTTCCCGGTGTTGAAGTGCGTTATCTGTGCGACGTCGACAGTCAACGTCTGGCGGTGTTCCATGAGTCGTTTTCAAAGACCGTGGATTACGACGTCAAAACCGTTGGCGATTTTCGCAAAATGCTGGACGATCCGGAACTGGATGTCATGGTCTGTGCCGCTCCAAATCACTGGCATGCTCCCGCCAGCATATTGGCCTGCACCGCCGGCAAACATGTTTATGTCGAAAAACCGTGCAGCCACAATGCTCGTGAAGGTGAACTGCTCATAGCGGCCGCACGCCAGAATCAGCGATGTGTGCAGATGGGTAATCAACGTCGCAGCGGTGAAAAGATCATCGAAGCAATGAAGCTGCTGCATGAGGGACGGATCGGCACGGTTTACTACAGTCGAAGCTGGTATGCCGCGAATCGAGGGCCGATCGGCACAGGCACTCCGGCGGATGTTCCTCCGAATGTCGATTACGAACTCTGGCAGGGACCGGCACCGCGTCAACCATACACTTCCAACCGCTTGCATTACAACTGGCACTGGGTGTGGGATTACGGCAACGGAGAACTCGGCAACAACGGCATCCATTCAATCGATTTGTCTCGCTGGGGACTGCAGGTAGACTATCCGATTCGCGTCGTGTCATCCGGAGGCCGCTACTGCTATGCAGACGATCAACAGACGGCTGACACGCATGTCGTTTCGTTTGAATTTGAAGGCAAGAAACAAATCGTCTGGGAATGCCTGAGCTGCAATCGCTACGGATCCGATGGAACAGGATTTGGCACCACGTTTCATGGTAACAAAGGCACGCTGCGTCTGACGGACTGGGGTTACAAAATTCACGACGAGAAAGCCAAAGAAGTGACCACCGTGGACGGCTCGGATGGCCTGAAAGCCCATATCGAAAACTTTATCGACGCCGTCCGCAACAACGATCCAAAACGACTGCATTCCGAGATTGAAGAAGGTCACAAATCGACCCTGCTGTGCCACCTGGGCAACATCGCACATCGAACTGGTGACGCACTGCGCTGCAGTCCCGCGAATGGTCGTGTCCTTGAGAATGAATCCGCCATGAAGTTGTGGCAGCGTGATTACGCCGCCGGATGGGAACCACAGGTGTGAGATCGAACCACTCAGACGCTCAGAATCTCCGCAATTGACGAGAAGCGGACGAAATTGTCGTCGGCGAAGTTGTCGGTTCTTGCGGCCAGTGCAGTCGCTGTTGTTGTTGGAATCCTTGGTGTCACCGGCGATGTCGGTGTCGTGTCCAGCGTCAGACTTGTGTCGCTTTCGACAGACAACACGCGGAATGTATTCGGGCCGATAATGATCCGCGAGCCTGTGCTGCTGCCAAGGCTGGGCACAGTGCCATGAAGTTCTGTCAGGAACTTTGTGCCGACGCCGGTGATTGTCGCGCTGCTTGCCGTCGTGGAAACCGTGCCGGTGAGTGATTTGGTTGGTGCTGTTGGCGTAAACGGCACGCGCACCGGGACAGTGTTCAAAGGGCCGTTGGCTGAATCACCGATTCCAGTCGCTGTGGACAGGTCTGCGATAGTCAAAGCCGCAATTTTATCGACGACGGTCATCCCGTTGCCAATCACGCGACCGAAGACGGTGTGTGGCACGGCGTCAAGGCTCGTGGCATTGTTGTCGTTTTCATTAATAAACCACTCACTGGACCCGCCGTTAATATTATTCCCCGGCGTTGCCATCGCCAGCGTCCCACGAATGTTCGAGGTGATGCTGTTGAATTCATTGGTGATGTTCGCATCCTTCGTGATTTCAAAAAACTGATTGTCGTTGACAGTGTATCGGCCAGCTTGAATGACAAAGTTGCTGACGGATCGCTGCACGATGGCGTCTGTATATCGAGCCGTGTAGCCCATAAAATTTGCCACGGTCAACGGCGTCAGAGTGTTGAACATTTCCACTTCGTATGTGCCCTCGTTTGTCGCGAACCGCACGATCTGTTCTGTCGCAGGAACAAAATCCACATCGACCGCTGAGTCTGCTGTCCCCACACCGGTGAATGTCGAACGCACTTTGATCCTGTTGAGTCCGTTCAACTGGTCGTTCGCCGCCGTGGCAGTGTTCAGATCTGTTCTTTGCAGCGTCACCATCGTGGCGAAGTGCCCAAGGTTGTCCGCTGTCAGTGTGCCGTCGTCAAAAACCCCATCGTCATCGGTGTCCAGCGTGACCGTGGCCCCCGGCCGTGTCCTGCCAGCGACTTCAAAGCTGGAGTCACGCGTAATGAGTGCTCCGCCGACCGAAGTCTCTGTCACATTGCTCGACGTATCAAGAGCGAACGGGAGCGGCCGCGCCGCCCCTGTCAAAGTCTCAGCTTTTCGGACTCGAAACCCGGAAAAGAAGTTGGTTGCGGTGCCCAGACTGACCGTATCATTGTTTCCGTCGCCCGACTGCACATGAAATGCATTGTGGAACGTGTTGGTGTTCAGTAATTGCACCGAATCACTGTCTCGTCCCATGTTCGCTGCAACCTGTCCGCGAACAGTGTTGCCGTCCATGATGAGAGTATCTGTACCCTGTTTCGTGCGAATTCTGAGTCCGCCGTTCAGTGTCGCCCCTTTGACATTGATAGTGTCATTGCCCGTTCCGGTGTTGATCTTTATCGATGAATTCGCAGTGACATTATCGAATGAAACGCTGTCCACGCCATTGTTGCCCTCGATGCGAATCTCACCATTGGCTGTCACATTCGTGAGACGGATCTGGTCGTCGCCGGATTTGCCTTTGATCCGCAGCAATCCTTCGGTTGTGGCATTCTGCACACTGATGGTGTCGTTGCCTGCTCGACCAAAGATATTGAACTCCTTCCGGAACGTGGCCCCGTCCACGCTGAGCGTGTCGTTTCCGATGCCGCCGTCGAGCCACGTCGTGCCGGAAACTTTCACATTGCCACTGAAAATAACGCTGTCGTTTCCGGCACCCGTCTGAATCGTGATATTTCCAGGTGCCGTGTCAGTGTTGGCCGCAATCACGAACAAAGCCGTCGATCCATTGATTGATGTGTTACTCAAGCCACGCAGGACCACCTGATTGTCGACCACTGTGACTTCGACTGAGTTATCGACGGCATCGCCGGTGACTGACAAATGCGAACCGCTCAGACTGGCCAGCACGTTGCCCGCAAGCAGGGCACGGTTTTCGAGAACCTGAATCGACTGTGCAGCAGCGGCTTGCGGATTCCCGGATCGATATTGAGAACGTCGGTCTCGCCAATTCCACATGTGCCTACCCTTTTGCTCATTGTCCCGATCAGCCGGGAAACACGCAGCGCGCGATGTTGCTGTCGATTAACCAGGTGTGTCGTTACTATCGGTACCGGCGCTGCAATCGATAAAGTCAAATACCGGCAATTCGGTAAAGTCGGTCCAATTTGCCGAGTTTATCCTCCGCGCGGCCAAAAGTGGCATCCAGCCGGATTCGTCAGAATTCGGAGCCGTGCATAAGTCATGGCCGAATTCTGACGAATCCCGCTACAACATGACCTCTCAATCAGACCCGCGTGAGGCGGGGCGATTGGAATAATGACAGGATTTCCGGACTCGCAACGTGCCGAATTGCATTCCTGTTCGCCTCGGAGTAGCCTTCGTTCACAATTCCCGTCCTCTGGCATCTTTCTACAGGGGGGACGAATCCGAGATTGAAAGATGGATGAAATGACTGGTCCGGGCGAAGATGTGCACAAACACAAGTCGGAAGACGTTGCCAAGTATCTGGCAGAGTCATTTATTGGTCTCAACTTGAATCCTGCCGACGTCGGCGGCGAAGTCCTGTTTGATGACTATGAAGACAACAAAACTGAGATTCTGGCTGGCAGGACCGGCCCGCAAATGTCGGCGGATCGAATTGATTCTGCTGCGGCTTTTTCTTCTCCTGCTGCCGAAAGTTCGGTACCTAATCGCTTCGAAGAGAACCTGGATGATCTCATCGTGTTTTCCGACGATGATGACGATGATGACGTGGTCGTGGATGATGAAGACGAAGAGGAAGATGACGAGAACTTCGACTTCGGTGACGAAGATGATGAAGATGAAGATGATGAAGAAGAAGACGATGAGGAGGACTTCGATGATGAAGATGAGGAAGAAGATGAGGAAGAAGATGACGAGCTGGACGATGCTGACCTGGATTTTGGCGACGAAGTAATCGTTCCCGTTCCCAAAAAAGCGGTTCCAGCAGCTCGTGCGCCGTCACGTGATGAGCGTGGTGTTGATTCGCGAAGCACGCCAGCGCGTTCTGGTCGGGCTTCTGCTGAATCGCGTGATGAGCAACGACCGCCCTCAAGTCAGCGCGGCGATCGCCGCGATGATCGCCCGGCATCCCGCGATGATCGCCCGGCATCCCGCGATGATCGCCCAGTATCCCGCGATGATCGCCCAGTATCCCGCGATGATCGCCCGGCATCTCGCGATGATCGCCCGGCATCTCGGAGTGGTCGTCCGCAGGATACCCGGGCGCCTCGTGCTGACAGCCGTGGACCGGATCGTCCGTCGGCAGCAAAATCGGCCGATGGCGGTCGCAAATCTCCGTTGACCGATGATGAAAACTGGAATGAACTTGAGGGCTGGGTTTGGGACGACGAAGACAAGAAGAAATCTGCGACCGCATCGCGAACTCTATCCAAAGATATTGACGATGACGACGATGACGACGATGACGATGACGAAATCGTGGAAGCGGCTCCGGCACCTCCGGCATCACGCGCGGAGAGCGAGGACTCTGCCCCGCGACGTCGCGGGCGACGACGTGGTGGGCGCGGGCGTGGGCGTGGGCGTCGTGATGAAATCGAATCGGCGGCACCATCTGGCGACGCGGCAGATGCCACTGGCCACGCAGTGGATTTTGACGATGACTTCAGCGAGATTATGTTTGAGGAAGATCAGGAAGATTTCGTCAGCGTGTCAGCAGGCAGCGTCAAGGCTCAGCGTCGCATTCAGGATGAGCCACCTTCGCCGGCGGCACGAGAGTCTGACCCGGAGAATGATACCGACGATGATGACGAAGTGGGTAAAGGCGCGGAACGATCGCCAGAGAGTGAAAGTGATTCGGACCGTCCGCGACGTGGCCGACGCGGTCGCCGGGGACGTGGTCGTGGACGCGAAGATTCTCGCGAACCTGTTCGTGCGGAAGACCGCCCGGTCGCCAGCGCGCGACGTCCGGCGCGGGATGAAGACAACATCGATGAAGATGATAACGATCAGGAAGTCGACGATGTGGATCTGACCGATTTCGGCGATCTGGATGACGATGACGAATTGCCGCGTCGCCGCGAAGAAACCCGCAGTGAGCCTGCTCGAAACGAACCTGCACGCAGTGAACGCCCCCCGCGCAGCGGTCAGGGTCGCGGACGAGGACGTGGTCAGGAAGATCGCGAACCTCGTGACCCGGAATCAACGGAACGGCCACGTCGTCCGCCAGCGCGGGACTCCAGACCGGCGCGGGAAACTCAGCCAACTCGGGAACCTCAGCCAACTCGGGATTCTCAACAGGAGCGCGAGCCGCGACCAGCTCGCGAGCCTCGACCGGCCTCTGCACGTGACGAAGGGGAAAGCCGTCGCGGGCCTCGTCCTCCAATCGTCGCTCCTGAGTTTCAGGACATACCAACCTGGGAAGAAGCAATCGGTAGCCTGGCACTTCGAACGCCATCTGAAGAGCATGCGCGCCGGGCGGAAACCCGCGGGCGGCGCGACGGCGGGCGCCCTCCGCGCCGCAAGAACTGATCCAGGAAGTTACGTTTGACAACAGAGCCGCACGAACAGATCGATGTTCGTGCGGTTTTTTTATGTCAAGACCTCATTTTTTGTCGACCGCGTCGAGAGGATCGCAGCCGGCACGGATGTCCAGCTGGTGAATCTGCTCAGCAAACGTTCGGAGTGTTGTTGTTCTGCGCAGATTTCGATGAGGGGACTCACAGGTTTTTGGGCTCGCTTGCGGCTCCCCGCAGACGAGCAACAAAGATTGCGTGTGCAGGCTCGGTGGCTGATCGCGTGGTTCGTGTCTACAATGCGTGGATGATTCAATTTGTACTTCGCAGCATCCTGTTCTATCGCCGCTCGCATCTGGTCGTGATGCTGGCAGTGGCGGTTTCGACGGCTGTCATTGGCGGATCGCTGATTGTCGGTGATTCAGTCCGTGCCAGTCTGCGGCAGATGACGCTGAGTCGCCTCGGCGGGATCAGCCACATCCTGCATTCTCCCCGATTTGTGCGTGAACAACTCGCGGACGAACTGTCAAAGTCAGATCTGAGTCTGTTGCAGACTTCGCACGCGGCTCCCGGGTTGCTCCTGCCTTGCAGTGTCGAAAAGAAAACTGTCGATGGTCAATTACGACGTGCAGCGTCCGTTACTATTCTCGGGCTGCGTGAGACTGACTGGACAATGCTGGACGGTGGTGATGTCGCGGCACCGAAAGACTCCGGGATTGTGCTTGGCTTTCGCACGGCCACGGAACTCAACGCCGTTGTGGGTGACAGTGTTTCGGTCTGGGTCGAACTGCCATCGTCGATTCCTAGAGACAGCCTGCTCGGCGAACGCGAAAACATCAGTCTGGAGATGGTGCTGACGGTCGATGGCGTCTTGCCGGAATCAGCCGGGGCATCCAGATTCTCGCTTCAGCCAGCTCAGCAACTTCCTTACAACGCCTTTGTGTCGCTGGCTACGTTTCAACAGCGACTGAATCTGGAAGCACGCGATGCCTCGCGGCGCAATTCGGTCGCCCGTCCTGCTCGAGTCAACACGATTCTGGTGCGCAGTGATCAGCGGCCTGCGGAAAGTGATGTTCGATCTGATACCGCCCTTGCCACGCTGATGAAATCGGACGCCGACAATGCAGACAGTTTACAGTCCGAACTGCAAAAGACATTGACCATGGCCGATCTGGGGCTCCGCGTGCGACCGATCGAACCGAGTGGATTCCTGTCGGTCGAAAGTGACAGCATGATTCTGGAGAACGCTGTCTCTGATGCCGTAATGAAAGCTGCTGAAAATATGGGTATGAGTGCAGCACCGACGCTGGTGTATCTGATGAACGAAATCAACGCGGCGGATCGCGCTGACACGAACAGTCGGTATTCAATGTACTCAATCGTAGCAGGTCTGGACTTTCACCAAACCACACCGCTGGGGCCGTTCCGTCTGAGCGACGATCAGCCGGTGCCGAAGCTCAATGATGACGAGGTAATGCTTTCAGCATGGCTGGCGGAAGATCTGCAGGTCAAGGTCGGCGATACCGTCCAGATCCGCTGGCACGAAGTCGGCAGTCACGGTGATCTGCCGGAGACGCATCATAGCTTCGTCGTGAAGGGAATCCTGAAACCCGAAGATCCCGTATCCATCGATCGCGATTTGACGCCATTTGTGGAAGGCGTGACGGATGTCGATTCCTTCAGTGACTGGAAACAGCCGTTTGAAATGGAAATGAACCGCATCACGCCGCGCGACGATTCCTGGTGGGAAGATCATAAAGCAACACCGAAAGCATTTGTCTCACTGGCGACGGCGGAGAAATTCTGGGCCAGCCGTTTCGGTCACTACACATCGATACGAGTTGCGTCACCCGGAGTTAAACTTCCAGCGGATCGACTGGCAGTACTCAGCGACCGACTTGCTCTGGAAATGCGAACGATTGTTGACCCCGGGAAACTGGGTCTCGGATTCCGTCCGGTTCGCGCGGAGGGACTGCAGGCGGCCGTCGGAGCCAACAATTTTACCTATCTGTTTTTAGGATTCAGCTCCTTTCTGATTCTGTCCGCGATTCTGCTGGCCGCGTTGATGTTTCAATTGAGCGTCCAGCAGCGTGTGGCTCAGATCGGATTGATGGAAGCCGTTGGTTTTCCAGCCCGCCGCGCGCGGCGATTCTTTGTGGTCGAAGGTGTCACAGTGGCGTTCTGTGGAAGCTTCCTGGGAGCCATCGCGGCAGTGTATTTTGCGAAGTTGATGATCTTTTGCTTGACGACGTGGTGGATCGGGGCAATTGGAACGCAGTTTCTGAAACTGGACCTGCAGCCTGTTCGCCTTGCAACAGCCGCCGGGATTTCGTTAGTGCTGGCGGCAATTGTCATCTGGAACGCAGTTCGGAAAAGTTCTCAGCGTGGTCCGCGTGAGCTGCTGGCCGGACTGACCTCGGATGACTTGCCAGCCAATCGCCGACCAATCTGGAACAGGGGCATGGGGCTGAGCCTGCTGCTGGCATTGATCACCGCGATTGTTCTGCCGACCGCGATCATCACCAATGTGCTGCCGGAGAAAGAAGCGTTTGGCGGGATGTCGTGGAAGATTGTCGGATTTTTTCTGGCCGGCTTTTCCTGGTTGGCTGTTGGCCTGCTGCTGTTGCGACGAAGCCTGCAGCGCCGAGCTGGCGATGCTGTGGAAGGTTCGCAAGTTTCAAGTCTGACCGGATTGTCGCTGGCCAACGCAGCACGCAATCCACAGCGGAGTCTGCTCACGACGGCTTTGATTGCGTTCGCCACATTCGTCATTGTCGCCGTCGGTGCGGGCCGCAGAAATCCGGTGTCGGAGACGCCTGATTTGAAGTCGGGCAACGGTGGGTTCTCGCTTGTCGCCGAATCCTCGTCGCCGATTCTGTTCGACATGAACACAGTCGATGGACGAGCACGTCTGAATCTGAACACGACGGCACCGACAACACTGCCGGACAACACCAGATTTTTCAGCTTTCGAATGCAGCCGGGTCAGGATGCGAGTTGCCTCAATCTGTTTCAGGTAACCTTGCCGACTCTGCTCGGGGCTACCGACGACTTCATTGCGCGCGGTGGATTTCGATTCGCCGACACGCCTGGAGACAATCCCTGGATCGCATTGGACAAGCCATTGCCTGACACCAAATCACCAGCCAGCGCAGGATCGCTGCCGACGATTCCGGTCATCGGTGACATGAACACGTTGCAGTACAGTCTGAAAAAAGGCATGGGCGGAATCATTCTCGCGCCGGATGATCAGAATCCGAAATTTGCATTGCAGGTTGTCGGTATGCTGGACGGCAGCGTCTTCCAGGGCGTGCTGGTGATGTCCGACGCCAATCTCCAGCGAATCGCCCCGGACGTTTCCGGGTCTCGCTACTTTCTTATCGAAACGCCCGATGCCGGACCATCCGCAGATCAGGCGGCATCCTCACTCGAAACCGCGTTACAGCCATATGGCATGGACACCGAACGTGTCAGCCGTCGGCTCGCGGATTTCCTTGCCGTGCAGAACACCTATCTATCCACATTTCAGATGCTGGGCGGGCTCGGGCTACTCGTCGGAACATTCGGCCTGGCCGCCGTGATGATGCGCAACGTGATTGAACGACGCGCTGAAATCGCGTTGCTGCGATCATTGGGTTTCCGCTGGTTCCGCATCGTCTGGCTCGTGTTGGCGGAAAATACGCTGCTGCTCTTCTGGGGAATCCTCACCGGCTCCGCTGCGGCCCTCATCGCTATGCTGCCGCATCTGCTCAGCACCGGTGCCGATATCCCGTGGATCGAGCTTGCCGTCACGCTCGGGGCCGTCCTCATCATCGGCACCCTGGCCGCCGTCTTCCCGATCTACACGTCACTCCGCATCCCCATCCGCGAAGTGCTTACGACTGAGTAGATCCAATGTTCGACGCGCGAAGCCGAATCGCGCAGACGATTAAAGGGGTCAGGCGTCGTTGTCCGGTTTCGCCTCGGATTCTTCCTTCAAGACGCATGCTCCCTTTGGTCTTTCTCCAGAAACGGCGAATCCGCCGCTTGGGTGGAACGGTTTGTTCAAACTCTTCTGCCGGTTTTTCAGCCGATCCCCAAGCAAGCTTTCGCGAGATCGCATGTCGGTGAAGATTCGGGATACGTCGTATCCGAAATCTGCGGCGAGACGATCACGAACAGCGTGGGTTTCATCCACGATAGGATCATTCTTCATTGGTCAGTTCCTCAATGAGTTCCTCTCGCGTTTGCGAACCTCAGATGGATCGCCTGCAGAAATCTAGTCGATGACAACCTGGGAAATAAAACAGTTAAAGGCAGTTCGCCTCGTAGACCACCACTGTATCGTCGTTTGTTGGTGGCCAGCGATCACGACACCCTTCGCTGGATTCGCAACGAGATAGCTTAAGAACGTGGTTTCGAGGTAAACCGATTCCATAATCGTTCAGTCCGCCATCCTTCTGTATCCGAACGCTGGCCATCAGCGGATGGCGGGGGAAGTGTATCCATGTCAAGTCGCCAACTACCGCCATTCCGCTGCATGGGATCGTTCGCCACGGTGGTTCCACGTCCCCGCGACGTACAGGCAGGTAGCGACCAATCATTTTACCACGAAGGACACGAAGAGCACGAAGAAGTCAGAGAACAAAACGTTCGATGCCATCTTTCAGTTTTGTCACGTTGAAGTTCACATCAGTAATCCAATCTTCAGCCCCACTAATTTCATGTAGGTCAAGAGCTGCGCTTCGTGAATGCCCGTGAGTTTTGCCAAGGGCTATCGAAGCATTCGCAGTAGTTTGTGTGCCATGATGACCGCGTTTCCCCACATCTTTTGAATGAAGCGAACGGGTAATCGAACTGGCAACATCTTTTTGCAATCAATCTATTTTCGGAAATTTCCCCGCCGCAATCAAAGCGAACAGCACTACGCCCGAAACCGCCTGTGCGGCGAAGAAAAGATTTGGTTGACCGTTGTTGCCGATCATTTTGGGAAACGCCGTCATAATTGCCGCGTAGAAAAATAACAGGCAACCCACGCCAGCGAGCCGTCGTATCCATAAGCGAACAAAAGGCTTTTTCGGCCCGGTTTCCATTTGGAACCTCTCGGAAAGTGGTAAAGTTGGACTATGACCATTTTTAGTGGCGAACATCCCGCTTCATGAGATCATCAAATCTTTTACGCGCCGAGCACCAAGGATGTTCCCGCTGCTAAGTTCCGCGGAAAGATCCTTCAGGTGTTCGCGCAGATCTTCAACACTTGATCCCTGTGTCAAGTAATCGGGGTATTCCTGAAGATACCCGATCCAGGTGTCGCCGTCTTGCCAGACTACAACGTTCACGCATTGCATTGCAAAGTGTCCTGCAACTGAAATCCGTCGATCACCCGAATTCTACCAGCGGTGATCGAAGTGTGGTTCTTCTCGGAATTTAGTGGGTGGAGTGTTTATTTGCTGTGATTTTGATTTTTGAAAATAGAGGGTTTGGATTAGAGTTTGCGGATGCAAACATTACCTCAGCATTATGGAGACCTTTTGGGTCTGGACAAGTCATGGCGAGTCAT
>CAMAVB010000192.1 GCA_945861465.1 Candidatus Kuenenia stuttgartensis | reverse complement strand
CCGCATGCAGGGCTGGTATCCGGATTCTATTGAAGCGACCGACGTCCGGAGCGTATTTCTTGTGCGAAAGCGATGTTTGCCAATCCCGTTTCTGCAGGCATTCGACTTGCCGGAAACGACGGTCTCGTGTGCGCGTCGCGACACAACAGTCGTCGCGCCGCAGGCCTTGATGCTGCTCAACAGTCCGGAAAGTGTTCGCTATGCCCAGGCACTCGCGGACAGAGTTCAGGGTGAGCAGACAATCGATCTGGACGATGCGGTTGCTCCCGGGAGACTTGTGGAAACTCTGTTTGACACGGCGTTGAATCGCAGCCCAACAGGGGACGAACTACAGTTGTCGATCGAGTTTTTGCAGCGGCATGAGGTCGAACATCAGGACGCCGGAGCAGAGGCTGCTCGCCTGGCGTTGGTTGATCTTTGCCGGGCTATGCTGAATCTGAATGAGTTTGCGTACATTGATTAAATGGACGGAGCCATGCGGAAAAAGGGGTTGTCGTCTTAATCGTTTGTCGGCAAGCCGCAGGCGTCGTTGCCAGGTTTCGCCTGCGCCTGCGGCTCGCCGTTAAACGAAAATGCCGATCCGGGAGACGAAAACGACAATTTACAGATCCACAAAATCTCATCTGCGAAGTTCCGATAGATCGACGAATTATTGTTCAGTGACGCTGTGTGAATGAATCTCAGTCGGCGGAGCGATTGAGCTACGTAGGCGAGTCGCTCCGCCGACTCGCCTTCAAGTTCACGTCCGGGCGAAAACAACGCCGCGACGCTGTCACGTGACATTTGCTTCTCACTATTTGCTTCTCAGGCTATTTGAGCGGCTGGGCCTTGGGCCCGGCGGGCAGAATCTGGAATCCTGCAAGGAATCGAGAGCGGCCACCGCACCCAGCGACGCCCGCGACGCGATTGACCATTGTGCTGCCGGGTTCCGCCTGCTATTTTCAGCACATCAATCGTTGGAGGAATGCCTTCCAGAACTACGACGACTTTTGATTATCTGCCCGTCTGCTCAAATCCCTCCCTCAAATCCCTCCCTCAAATCCCTCCCTCGAAACCGGAAACGTCACTCATGCTGTCGCACATGGGGATTTTCTGCCGATGCCACTTGCTGGCCATAATGTTCTGCGGAAGCTCCATCGCAACGGCAGATGAACTCCTTCCCGCTGATACAGAAATCACGACTGCCATTGATCATTACGTTCAGCAACATCTGGTAACATGCGGAGTTGCAGCGGTCGAACCGGCCGACGATTTGACGCTGTTGCGGCGCACAACTCTGGATCTTGCCGGTCGTGTGCCAACGCCTGTGGAACGTGAATGGTTCTTGACGCAACCGGCGTCTGATCGTCGTCGCCTGCTTGTCGAGCGGTTGATGCAATCACCGGATTTCGATTTTCACCAACGCAACTGGCTGGATGAAACACTGCTTCCGAACCAGCCGTACAATGATGAGTTCCGCAATTATCTGCTGACTGCGGTGCAGGCGCGACGATCCTGGGACACCGTCTTCCGTGAAATCATGAAGGCTGCGGTCTCGGAAGGCCCGGAGAAAGGTGCCGCACAGTTTTTGAAGAGTCGCGTGAGTGAACTGGATGACTTGACGAACGATACGGCAATTCTGTTTTTCGGGGTGAACATCAGTTGCGCTAAATGTCATGATCATCCATTGGTTGCTGACTGGAAGCAGGACCACTTTTATGGCATGCAGGCGTTTTTTCAGAGAACGTATCAGACACGAAAAACGAGCTCCCTGGCCGAACGCCCGTTTGGCGAAGTCAAGTTTGCAAACGTCGGCGGCGAGAGCAAGACAGCGGCGTTCATGTTTTTAACCGGTGACGTTGTGGCGGATCGAACGCCTCAGTTGGCAGACGAAGAACGAAAGCAGCTTGAAGAGCGTGTCCGAAAACTGGAACACGACGATGCTGACGCAGAGATCATTGTCCCCGAATTTCGACCGCGTGATGAACTTGTGGAATTGGCTTTACGCGACACGAAAGGCCAGTTTTTCGCGAAGAACATCGTCAATCGGGTCTGGGCTCGATTGCTGGGGACGGGGCTGGTCGATCCTCCCGATCAAATGCACAGTGGAAATGCGCCGAGCCACCCGGAACTCCTCGAATGGCTCACCAACGATGTGGTCTCGCATGGCTACGATCTGCGACGATTAATCCAGGGAATTGTGTTAAGCGAAGCGTATGGTCGATCGAGTGAATGGTCATCCGGGTCAGAGCCGCCAGCCCCCAGCACTTTCGCGATGGCGCAAACGCGCCCTCTGACGCCACGGCAACTTGGAGCCTCGCTGCATGTCGTCATTCGCACTCCGGAACAATGGCCGGCAATTGAGAATACTGAAGAATGGACAAAGCAACGAACGGACCTTGAGAACCAGGCGAATGGCTGGGTACGTGAGTTTGAACAACCGGGAGAGAATTTTCAGATTGCCGTCGATGAGGCGTTATTCTTCAGTAACAGCGGTCGGGTTCAGGATGATCTTCTGCGAGATTCGGATGACCGACTGTTGGGACAATTGAAGAAGATAGAAGATCAGTCACAGGGAATTGAAACTCTCTGGCTGGCTGTTCTGAATCGTGTCCCGAAACCTGACGAACTTGCCTCGGCCACAGCCTGGCTGGATCATGTCCCCGACAGGAAAGACGAATCAAGAAAACAGCTCCTGTGGGGGATTCTCGCAGGCCCCGAATTTCGATTTAATCATTAGTGGATTGTTAAGATGTGAACTTGTGGTAGGCCGGACCAAGCGCAGCGCAGTTCCGGCAATTGGCCGACCTGCCGGAACGGCGCTGCGCTTGGTCCGGCCTACAGGTGGAACCCCGCTTCAGCGGGTTGACAAAGCGTTAGTTGGACTACGTCAGTTTGGTTGATATAGGAGATTCCCATGTTCCGAATCGCGAAATCCGGCATCTGCATTCCTGCTCATCACGCGGTCTCTCGACGAGGCTTTCTGTCAGATGGCACAATCCGTGCTGCCGGGGCGGTCACTGTCGCCGGATGTTTCGCCTCCGACATGGGACAGATTCATGCCCTGCGATCGGAGGAGGTCGCAAACGAACTCAGGAAACAGGACAAGCGAGTCATTCTGTTATGGTTGGCCGGGGGTGCCAGTCAGTTTGAAACATGGGATCCCAAGCCCGGTGCGAAGACCGGCGGACCATTTCGCGCCATTCAGACGAACGCAACCGGAGTCCACATCAGCGAACTGCTTCCCGAACTGGCTCAGCGGATGCAGCACACGGCGATTATTCGATCTCTGAACACGAAAATCGCCGATCATGGCCGTGGCGCAGATCTGATGGAAACGGGTCGCCTGAAGGATCCCAGTATCCTGTACCCGGACCTCGGCGCAGTCGTTGCCAGGGAGTTGGGACGGCTGGAAAGCAAAGTGCCGGATTATGTGTCGCTCTATACGTCCACCGAAGGTCGTCGCAAGGGAACAAGCGGGTTTCTGGGTGCCCGGTATGCTCCCATGTTCCTGTCCGAAAGCATGATCCCGCCGAACATTGCGCGGCTTGAGACGGTTTCAGAAATCGATCATCATGACCGCGCCGCATTGCGCGATGCTCTGGGACGGCGTTTCGCCGCGTCTCGCAGGAACCACACCGTTGACAGCCAGAATTCGGCGTATCAGCGAGTGAACGGATTGATGGCGAGCGCAGAATTGTTTGACATCACGAAAGAACCAGCAGAAGTGCAGGCTCGGTACGGGCCGACTCAGTTCGGTCATCAGTGCCTGATCGCCCGCCGCCTGATCGAGGCGGGCGTGCCTTTCGTCAAAGTCGCGCGCGCCTGGTGGGACAGTCATGGACAGAACTTCGAGACGCATCAGGAATTGTGCGCGGATCTGGATCATTCCATGTCCGTTCTGCTGGATGACCTTGAACAACGCGGCCTGTTGAAAAATACGCTGGTGATCACGCTTGGTGAATTCGGAAGAACGCCGCAGATCAATTCCAGCCTCGGACGTGATCACTTTGCAAGTGCGTGGAGCTGCAGCTTGTCAGGACTCGGAATCCGGGGAGGTGTGGCGTACGGCAAGACTGATCCTGAAGGCCATACCGTCGTCGAGGGCGAAGCGTCCGCCGCTGACTTGTTTGCCACAATCCTGTCGGCGCTGAAGATCGACCATAAGCACGAATACACCGTCGGGGCAAGGCCTGTGCCGCTGGCGGATTTTGGTTCGAAACCAATTGCGGAGGTGTTGAGTTGATGGACGAAAACAACATTCCCGGCAGCACTGAACCTCAGGCTGCCGCGCCGACAGTGGCCACGTTACCGAATGTGGTCAAGGTGCAGAAGGCATTCTCGTTGCCTGGGATCGGATTTTGTCTGGCAACAGCGCCAGACATGTCGTTGATTTACACTGGGCTGTCTGACTTTTCGATTCTCCGGGCGAATCTGTCGGCTGAGAAAATCGAGCCTTCGGCAGTGGGGGCGAACGGACACACAAGCTACGTCATGGGTTTGGTTCGTTGTGGTGAAACCATTGTGTCCGGAGGTTACGATTGCTCCCTGATCTGGTGGCAGGCTGAAAGCGGCGAGATCATTCGCCGCGTCGCAGATGCGCACGGGAAGTGGATTCGAATGCTGGCCGCCAGTCCCGATCAGACTCGGATCGCAAGTGTCGCGGACGACATGCTGACGAAACTCTGGGATGCGGCGACAGGAGAATGCCTGGCCACATGGGGTGACTATGATTTGAAGACTCCGCAGGGATTTCCCTCAATGTTGTATGCGGTGGCGTACTCTGCGGACGGCAAATGGCTGGCGACCGGTGATCGAACGGGGCGGGTACTGGTACGAGACGCGACCAACGGACAGCTCGCCGCGACAATTGAGACACCTGTCATGTACACCTGGGATCCGACGGCTCGCCGCCATTCGATCGGCGGCATTCGTTCGCTGGCTTTCTCAAACGATTCCAGTCAGCTCGCAGTGGGCGGCATGGGCAAAGTCGGAAACATCGACCACCTGGAAGGTGTGTCACGAATCGAAGTCTTCAATTGGCAGACCGGGACGCGTCGCTTTGAAATTGAAGACAGTAAGCACAAGGGGCTTGTGGAAGCACTGCAGTTTGGCCCGGGCGATGCATACCTTGTTTCCGCCGGCGGCGACAACAGCGGCTTTGTCAGCGTCTGGAATATGGCAGATGGAAAACTGTTGACTCAGGACAAAGCTCCGATGCATGTACACGATTTTGAGCTGTCTACAGACGGTCGTTCAGTGACCGCCGTTGGGCACCAACAGGGAGCGGTCATCGATCTGTTCAGCGTGCAGTCCTGATTGCCGTTAAGCACCGGTGCATAAGTAAGTTCGCAAAAATCGTTTAACGGCGAGCCGTAGGCGTAGGTACGCTGGATTCGCCTACGCCTACGGCTCGCCGTTAAACTAAAAAACTTCTGCACCAATGCTTATTCAAACGATTCTTCTGTTGCGCCGGCCCCGACAGCCACCGGGGCGGCGTTCCCTCGCGACGATGCAGCAGCCAGTTTGCGGGCTGCGGCGACGCTGCTGTCGAAGATGACGCGGAGATCAACGACCCATGCTCCCTGATCGGGCATCACGAATTCCCAGTGAGGCACAACGCAGACACTTTGATGCACGGCTTCGAAACCGCCTTCTGACTGACTGATGGTTTCAATCGGCATCGTCCAGATCCCGCCAGCTCGCGAGAGTTCAAGCGAAACGTCCAGACCCAGCCATTCGTCCACCAGACTGATGCGATCGGCGTCTGCCTGATCCAGGAGGGTATCCAGAGTTCCCAGACGCTGTCCCGAAGCATCGTAGAAGTATCGGTCGTCAGCACCGCCGGGCATGGCGGCAAAATTCAGTTCAACTGCAAAATGCAATGGCACGTTCTTTGGGAAACCAATCAGGTGATACTGCACCAGCAGTTCGTTTGGTCGGTCAGAGGACAGCACAACGATCTTACGAATTTCGCCGTCCAGATCACTGACGTGCCCCTTACGTCGCATTTCCACGGCGATCTTCTGTTCGCCTTTGCGAACGCTGGCGTCATAGGCGGCCATCGCAAAGTCGCCTATCACAGCGCTGCCCCGGCGAAACTCTTCCAGCGTCGCTCCGGGTTGCAGAAACAGATCGACCAGACTTTTGCGAGGCCATTTGTCATAGGTGATTTTTTGATGCAGGTTGGGTTGACGGAATTTGATCTCTTTCGAGACGGCCGCCAGATCCGCATCGGCAGTCGAGACAACATTGTTGGCAAAATCGATGATGCGCTGGTGGTACGGTTCGGGACGACGATTGAGCGTCGCCAGAATGTTGACTTCGCTGGCCTTCAGGTCCAGTTCATAAAGATGCCCCCCCATCGCTGGCGACAGTAATGCCACCATGCGATGGTTGCTGAGTTTCACTTCCTGCCGCGCATCCAGATTGAAATCGCCCACGGCGACATCGACCCAGGCACCGGTTCCTCGCGTCACATTGTCCATCAGGACTTCGGCCTGAATCAGCTCCTTGTAGATCGCGTTTCGCAGGTGTGGCAAGTACAAGCCCCCGAATGCTCCGTGCCAGTATGTACAGTTGCACTGGCCACGATAAAGGTGCGTCACGGCATCTTCCAGCATTTCGCGTTCATCTTCCGACACGTTCTCCTGGCTCTGCAATGTGACAAGCCGGTTGCTGACGTCCATCATGCGAGCATACATCTCATTGCTTTCCGGATACCGTGTCCGGAAATTTCGCCAGTAACCACCTCTTGTGAATCTTGCCAGGCGTTGCCATTCTTCGTTGTCCGGATACAGCCGCGTGAGACTCACAAATTCTTTCTGGGCTGCCGGTGGAAGAACCCATTCCGTCATCTCGCGATAGCTGGCATCGGGAAGATACGTGCGACCAATCGGAGGAACCTGGTCCAGAACTCCGGACGGCGTCGTGACCTTGATCCAGGATTCGTTGTTGCGTAACAGGTCCAGAAATTTACGAAGCCAGCCATTTTCGTACACGTGCTGATGCGTTTCCGGCCATGAGCCAAATTTCTCGCCATCGTCACCAAACACGATCACCGGGTTGTCATATTTTGCCGCGATTTCCTGGAGATAGACGATGCACTCTTCTGGTTCAGCGAAAGGGATCAGATACCGTAATCGTTCACTGTCCGGGAACATGAAAAGAATTCGACCTTCGTCTTCCGTTAGGTAGTAACCCAGCAGTTCGCTCTGCGGAATTCCTGCACAGCGAAAGTGATAGTCATCAACCATCGTGTATTGCAGGCCGGCAGCCGCGATGTCCCCTGCAAAGGATTGTTCCCAAACACGTTCCGGCAGCCACATTCCCCGGACGGATGTCTGAAACAATTGATTGAGATGATCAGAAAATCGCTGAATCTGACCAATGCGATCTCGTCGCGGAATATTGGACAGGATCGGTTCATAATACGCGCCGCCGATGATTTCGATCTGCGACGATGCGACCAGATTCCGCACTCGGTCGATGTACTCCGGATGACGGACTTCAAGCCATTCCAGCAGACTGCCCGATGTATGCAGACCGAATGGAATCTCCGGATAATCCTGCAGCACCTCCAGAAACGGCTGATAGCTGTCGCGATAGGCCTGCTCGAACACACCGTCAAAGTTGCCAACCGGCTGGTGATTGTGAAACGCCAGTACCAGCCGTATAGAACCCACCATGTACACAACTCCAAAACTGTTCAGCCCGTGTTCCCGCTACAACTTGTTGCACGATACCGCAGATGTGATCGTCAAGGCGAGACCGTCCGCGACGTCCTGGGTTGTTTCCAGCCGAAAAATTCGCCGTCGGAATGCAATTCGCCGCCGCCTGCAAAAAAGTCAATGGCAACGCATGGTCCCTAAATTAGCCAGAGTTAACTTGATTCTTTGTTTTGACAGGTCCAGTATGCCGAAAAGAGTTCGGGCCAAGAGTTGATGGTTACAACGTTTTCTTGGACTCGTACTCAGTAAGACGGTACTCGTACTCAAGTAGCGGAGAGGTTAGTCGAGTACGAGTACCGCGAAGCTGAGTACGAGTACGAAGAAATCTCGAACAAAGCATTGGACATGGAGCGGCGGTCCACGCGAATCAACAAACTTCCATCCTCAACCGGGCCCGGCATCAATCGGCATAGAGTGCTTCGAATCGTCGCGTCAATTCCGCTGGACTGATGTCTTCCAGATGAGTCGCAATGGACCAGACATGGCCCCACGGATCGGTCACGGTGCCGCTGCGGTCGCCGTAGAATTGGTCGCACAGCGGTCGCAGTTCCGTGGCTCCGGCATCCAGCGCATCGCGGAAGACTCTGTCGGCATCATCAACGTAAATCAACAGACTCACGGTTGTTCCGCCGCGTGATTGGGGTCCGAGAAAATCGAATTCCGGGTGTTCATCCGCGATCATAATCGTGGATAAACCAATCCGGATTTCCGCATGACCGATGCGTTTGTCCGGTGCCGTCAGCCGCGTGATTTCCACAGCCCCGAAGACTCGCACGTAAAATGCGATCGCGTCACCAGCGCCTTTGATGAGCAGATAAGGCGTAACAGTGTGCAAACCTGGTGGAACAGCTGGTGGAACAGAATTTACTTTTTGAATCATGGTGAAGGCTACTCGGAGGTTGTGGAATCGGGTGCCGATGCTCCATAATCTACCCGGATTGTTCAGAAGTGGAATTCAACAGTTTCCGAATCGGAAAAAACGCCGCTGAACATCGGGAAGAGTCTGTCTGAATTGGATCGCAAACACTGTGCCGCGTAATTCCGGAAAGAAAAAAAAACCTGCCCATCGGGCTCGCTACGTGCCACCGAGAAAAACAGCAGCGGTTTCTGACACGAATTCTGACGATTCTGTGCCTGTGCGGGAAACAATTCGGTTGCTGATGAGCAACCGTCCGGGGTTTGTCGGATTTGTTCTCAGCGTGCTGCAGTTGCTGGGACATGCCGCATGGATGTTACTGATTTGGTATCTGCAGACAACTGGTCAGGCAGAATCATTGAAGACCGATTCGTTTCAATCGTGGCTCATCGTCAGCATTCTTGGAATTAGTCTGGTGTTGACAGCGGCGGCTTTGTTCACTTGCCTCTATTATGGTCTGCGACAGCAGCCGCGTTCGCTGGCGGTCATTGGCTTTTTTCTGTCGTTTTTCGTCGGGGTCCTCGCGACGGCACTCGTATTTATGACGGCCATCCGCGCGATGAGTCCAATCCAACCATAGGCTGGAAAAGGGGTCAGGAACCAATAGCCAAATGGCCCAGCGGGTGCTCCGCACTATTGGTTCCTGACCCCTTTTCTAAGCGTTGTCACCAGTTGAAAGACTCATGTGTCCATTGAACGGGTTCCCGAAATCAACCTCGCCGCAACGGAAGCGCCGGGGAGTATAAACATTGTGAGCTGGGCCGGGATCGGGTTTTCGTTGATCGCGGCCGGATTGTATGGTGTTTTGTTTTACAAGTTGCATGAATTGCCGACGTCGCAGAACGAACTGGAAGAAATTCAAACCAATGCACCGGCATTGACTCGGCTCCTTGTTGTCGCAGCCAGTGCGGCGTTGCTGAATGTCGTCGCACTGATTCTATGCCTCAGCGGATTCCTGACTCCCAGACGACCCCGCACGATGTCCGTTATCGGTACAACTTTTTCCGCATTCATGCTGATCGCGGTCTTTTCGGTGGTTGTTGTGAGTCTGTTGATTTCTCCGCGATCATAGCAAAGTTTAGTCTAAGTTTTACGATTGAAAATGAGTATGCGATACGAACACGTCTGCATCGAAGCCGTCGCACACACTTTGCCACCGCACGTGGTGACGTCGGACGATATCGAAGGCCGACTCGCGACTGTCTACGAACGATTGTCGTTACCTGCCGGGCGTCTGGAACTTATGACCGGCATTCGCGAACGACGCTTCTTTGATCCCGGCACTTTGCCCGGCACGATCAGCATCAGGACAGCTCGTGCCGCCCTGGAAAAATCCGGCATCGACCGCCGTCACATCGGAGCGCTCATTCACGGATCTGTCTGCCGCGATCAGATGGAGCCAGCGACGGCGGCCAGTGTTCACGATGGAGTCCAGCTTCCCGCCGAAGCGCTCGTGATGGATGTCAGCAATGCGTGTCTGGGACTGCTCAACGGAATGCTGATCATTGCCGATCAGATTGAACTTGGTCGTATTCGTGCCGGAATCGTCGTCGGTACGGAAAGCGGTCGGGATCTGGTCGAAGGCACCATCGACAGCCTTCTGACCGACAGGACGCTGACACGGCAAAATATCAAACCCGCTTTTGCATCGCTGACGATTGGATCAGGATCGGCCGCGATTGTTCTGTGTGATCGAAAGCTCAGCCGTACCGGACTCCGTTTACGCGGCGGTTCATTCCTTGCCGATTCCAGCGGCCATCGATTGTGTGCTGGCGGTGTGGAATCGGCAAAGCACGGGGACGGTCGGCCCCGCATGGAAACCGATTCCGAAGCATTACTGCATGCCGGCATCCAGCTCGCCGAACAAACCTGGAGCCGCGCGAAATCAGCCCTGGGCTGGCGAAATGAAGACGTCACACGCGTCTTTACGCATCAGGTCGGGCGACAGCACCGCACGATGTTGATGGAACGCCTGCAACTGAACCCGGCACTTGACTTCCCCACGGTGGAACTTCTTGGCAACACTGGAGCTGCCGCCTTGCCGATGGCGCTGTCAATGGGCCTTGAACAGTATCCGCCAACTCCCGGCGACCGCCTGGCACTACTGGGCATCGGCAGCGGCCTGAGTTCAGTCATGCTCGGGATTCGTTGCGACTGATGAGCGATGGGCAAATGCAGGACGGACATTCATCTCCGTCGCATGGCCAGTATCTCAAATATGAATGTCCAGGGTACAGGAATCGCAGCGACAACGGCGACAACGCCTCGCTGGAATATCGCTCTGAAAAGAATGCAAACACCCCCGTCGGGCGTGACTCCGACGAGGATGTTTGCGAACGATGGCGGAGAAGTTCCGCATTGCTCGATTGACTCTGTATTAGCCACCGTCCCCGGTAAGGACCGCTCGAGAAATAATTGACCGCATCCTCCTCTCTCCTGGAAGGGGAGAGGGCAGGGTGAGGGGTATAAAAAGAGACAGTTATTTCTCGAACGGTCCTAAATCAGGGCTGCTCCGCGCGGCTCGTCAGGTAATAATTGTACTGAGTTGAATTCGCGTTTTCGCCATTGAACGAATAGTGGCACGCCTGGGCTACGTCGTTGAGTTTATTGTTGAAGGCGTATGACATGCTCGTGAGATCAACGATGCTTCCAATCGCCAGAATCGTGCCGCGAGGACGATTTTTGACGATACGTTAAAATTACTCTCGTCCTGAATCAACTTCTTCAACAATTCCGGGATGGTGCAGACTCCTTTTCGCAAATGTACCACATGATCCGGGCCAGGAGCAGAATTGTTCGGATGCGAATGCAAATCGCGGTATCTCGCGAGCGGCACGACGAATATGCCTGGCGGGCAAATCCGGAAGAGACTGCGGGACAAATTGGAAGTTACTCCGTGGGCAGTTCAACTTTAGAACCCCTAAAAAAACCTCCGTGGCCGCGTTGTGTCGAGAGTGGCTGAGATGCAAGGAAGAACGACGAGACGACAAATGTCGTCGAGGAGTGATGACGCAGCAGATCGGCCGCTATCGACGCAACCCTCCGGGACGCTTGTGTTTGCGTCTCAGGCTGCGTCGTTCGTCATCGACGGGGTGGCCCGTCTCTTCCTCACTTCTTGCCTGAAACGCAACCACAAACGTCGCGGCTGACGCAGGTTTTGTTAGGGGTTCTTAGGCTGATCGTCCATTTTTCTTCGAATTTCCTGAATGACCATCGGCAGGTAAACGATCCCTGAATAATGGTCGGCGAGCAATTCCACATGATGCCCATCCGGTAACTTCGCTGCCTCTGCCAGAGCAAGTGAAGAAGCTGGCGATACGACATCATCGTACTTGCCGCTGTAAAGCCACAGATTGTTGTGGTCGATCCGATGGGCCAGACGCAGCGGTTCTATCGGACGCGACAGTTCGCGAATCTGCTCACCCGTGATGCCGATGGCTTCCAGTTGAGCCCGGACTTTGGCGGCGTCCCGGTTACCGCTTTGCACAACGTCGGCCAGGTTGCCCCCCGCCAGCAGCACAAACACACGGCCATAGCCGCGATCCAGCCCTGCAACGGTAGAAGTTACAAAACCACCCAAGCTGGTTCCCTGGAGTCCGACCACATCGTTCTGCACGAATGGCAAACTGGCGACCACATCCTTCGCGCGGCGCACATCGGCGATGGCCTGCTTCATGCCGGAAAGAATGAACTCAACCTTGCCCGACGTTTCCGACCGCCGATTCCCATAACCCGGCAGGTGAATCAGGAACGCATGCAGTCCCTGAGCGCACAGACCCTTTGCAAAAATTCGCCCAACCGTCATGCCCCTTCCGGATTCGTGGACAACAACAACCGCTCTTGCCGACACTGGTTGCCGCTCTTTGTCACGAGCGACATACCACTCCATCGAGACGTTGTCGTTGACATCATTGCTGGTATCGACGGGCGAATCGAAGCGAATCAACAAATCGCCACGGTCCTTGTCCGCAGCTTCACAGCGAATCTCAAAATCTGTCGGCGTCCAGCGAAGTCCCGCCAGGCACTCCTGAGCGTCAGCCCCGGAATCGACATCGCACTGCAACGTGTCAGTCGTTGCAAACGTCGCGCCTGCCGCCGGAATTGTGAGGTGAATCAGGTCGTCCGCAATTCCGTCCAAACCATAGATCAACCCCGCAATCAGACAGATGTTCAATCGAAGAAGATAATTCATCAGGCACCCGGATTCGGAACAGTGTTGTGAGACAGCAACGATGATCTCGCAGAACAGCAAACTTACGCTGTATGTAGGGTGGGACAAGCGACAGCGCCGGCCCACCATTTGTGGGGTGTGGTGGGCCTGCGCTCCGCTGGTCCCACCCTACGATTATCGCCACGGGTTTCCCTCGATCGTCGCGCAGCGTTCATCGACCATGATTCGTTCGGGCCTTGGACCGGCGTAGACCCACAACATCTCCATCGTGGCATTTGATTCATTAATGAAATAGTGAACTCGCCCGCGTGGCTGCAACGCGGTCGCACAGTCGCTCATCGAGTACCTGCGACCTTCGACAATGCACATCGCCGTTCCCGAGATAATGCAGATTGACTCATCAAAGTCATGCACATGCGCTGGCAGTCTGCCGCCAGGATGAAACAAGCCGTAACCGCCACTCATTTCAAGTCCCGGCATCAGATCAGCGTTGAAGCAGTCGATGAACTCCGTATTCGGCCCGGCAGCACCGCGTTTTGCAGTGGAGAATCGATTGATTCGTTCTGCACCTGGCACTCCGGTCGAATCATCCGGCATTGATCGCGTCGAGAAAAATTTATTCACGAGCGTGCGGCTGGGCACATCCACAGCCATCGCGATATGCAGCACAGCGTTCTGTGTCGTCGAAACGTTGCGTGACGCATGAGCCTGACCGGTACGGATGACGGCATTGTCGAGTCTCTTCAGCGAGTAGCTTCTTCCTTCAATATCCAGCGTCAACGTTCCGCTCAGCAGTGTGACGGATTCAGTAAACGCATGCAGATGATAGGGCAGGACAGCCCCTGGAGCGAACGTGACCAGCCCGGTCGTGAGGTCCCTGGCCTGATTGTGACTTCCCACCAGGCATTCAAACCAGACTCCGGGAGCGATCTCTTTCATCGCGCCTTGTCCGACGGAAGTCATCACTTCGTTACGATCCGGTCGCATCGATTCCGGCGGCCGTGTCAGTGGTGTGGGTGTGGGTGTCGATGTTCTGATCGAGTCCGGTGTCAGCGATGCGCGTATGGGTCGGTCTTTGCCAACAGAGGCCAGCGACGTTTTCAGTGAACGAAGCAACAATCCCGTATCTGTACCGACACCGATTGCCCGGAATCCCTGAGACTGCCGTGCGTGCATGTCGTCAATGCTGGTCGCAAGCAAACCGCAATGTTTGCCTGCCGCACGAATTGTGTCTTTGAGCTTCAGAATCTGATCTGCAACACCGGGACCTTCCCACTGTCCACGGAAACCGGCGGTGGAAGAAAAGTCAGCGGGGCCGAACCACAACAGTTCGACACCATCGACCTGACACATCATTGGCACTTGTCGCACGGCCTGCACCGATTCAATAATTGGCACGACAAGCACATGGTCGTTTGCTTCCTGAGCATGTTCGGCAATACACTGTCCCCAGCCGGTTGCTCGTTCAGCGCCGATGCCTCGCAGACCCTCCTTCGGATACCGCGCCCAGGCCACCGCCTGTTTGAGCTGTTCGGTTGTCTCAATCCACGGGATCACAATTCCATCGGCACCGATGTCGAGCGCACGTTTGATCAGCCCACCGTTGAGTTCCGCAATTCGCACCAACGCCACGGTATCACTTCGCACCGTCGCGCGAATGTGCTCGGCGAGTTCTTTCCAGTCGAGGTGGCCGTGCTCCGCATCGATCACTACCCAATCGAGACCCAGTGCGACGGCCATTTCCGTAATACTGGGGGCTTCGAGTGTCACCCAAAGTCCAAACACCGATTCATCGCGAGCCAGCTTTTGTCGCAGACTGCAAATAGCGGACGTTTTCATCGAAAGCCCTGGTGACCGAGAAGTGGTGGTGATTGTTCAGTTGATCAGTGATGTAGTCCGCCTCCGAGTTTGTGTCAAGAGGGCAGTCCGGCATCTGGAACTTGTCTCACAATCGTTTGATCAAAAGTGAAGGCAAGTGCATAGCGGCGTTGTCTTCGAACGCACGTGCAGCGGAATGCGAGTCACCGCAAACTTCGTCCCCATCCGGCTTCATGCCGGTGGAACGCAGGTTTGACAACTACAACCATGAGCCTTTGATACGTCGCAGTAAGTTGTCAAACCCGCAGTCCACTGGCATGAGGCCAGTGGGGCTGTGACAGCATTTTGCGAATTCACTTAGTTTCCAAACCTTCGGGCCACTGGCACACGGCCAGTGGGGCCGATCGATGGTCGGTTTCTACCTCCAAGTCAACGAATGGGCGTTGCGTCTGTAGGCCGGATCAAGCCCGCCGCTAATGCCGGAACAGCGCAAACCCGGATTTCTGGTTGTGACACCCTGTCACCAGGATCCAGAAGGAATTCGCGGGTGCCGCTCCGGCAATCACTGGGTTTGCTCGGTCCGGCCTACGATTTTGTGCGCAATGCAGGCTAGCGCGTGGCGGCTCATGGAGGCATTCGTACGATTCGCCGCGTCACCGCAGCCAGGCTCATACA
>CAMAVB010000191.1 GCA_945861465.1 Candidatus Kuenenia stuttgartensis | reverse complement strand
AATGGGGTCAGGAGTCAATAGCCAGATGGCCCGGAGGGTGCTGCGCACTATTGACTCCTGACCCCATTTCAAAAGCCCTGATGAATCAACTGCTCATCGAGCCACACCTTACGATGATCAAAGTTTTTCCCGCTGAACGCATCATCCCCAATCAGAAAACACCGCCGCACCGTGCGATTCATCACATGCACAATCGCAATTTCATCTGCCGCAAACACCTCCACCCGAGCCAACCGTGCCATACCCAGCCACCTTTCCCCAAACCAACCTATCCTAAAACCAACCTATCCCAAAACCAACCTATCCCAAAACTCAACTGTCTGCTCATCTTACCATTTCATGCCAAACTGTCAAGTAACAAGCTGTGTCCCCTGTCGTTTTACAAAACCAACCTATCCCAAAACTCAACTGTCTGCTCATCTTACCATTTCATGCCAAACTGTCAAGTAACAAGCTGTGTCCCCGGTCGTTTTTCCCCCCAAGACAAAGGTGCCTTGCTCTGGGCGGCCCAACGGAAGTTGAGGATCAGGGCACGTCGTTAATGCCGGCGAACGTCGGAATGACATTGAAGACGATGGCCGACGTTTGGTCGGTGATATAACCCACCTGAAGGAGCCAACCAATCCGTTGGTTCGGACCGTGAAAAGCCACTTTCCTTGTATCGCTGCCGATGACGAAGCTCTGTGGAGGGATGATGAAACCGTTGAGATTACCGCCCAGAGTAGACGCCTTTCCGGCGATACTGACCGTGACAGTCTTGACGGAACCAGTTGGCTGCGGCAGCGGAGTGGAACTGTTTGCGCTTGGAGAACTGGGCTTAACGGTGAGTGTTTTGCTGAGGCTACTATTCCAGTCCGGTGTAACGGACCAGGTGATCTCATCGAGGTCGATTTGGATCGCACCGAGAAAAGCCGGGATAGGCCCTGCCTGCACGAAAAGAGTCCAATTGGGTTCCACCAATGTGATCGAGAAGGCGGCGTCGGAATAGGCGACGGGCTCTTGCACCAAACCGATTGGATTGGAATCCCCTATTTTTGGTGAATAACTGAACGGGGCGCCGGTCGTCCCAACATTTTTCGCATTTAGCAGTACCTGAGCCGCGACTGGTGTGCCTGTATCGGCGTCAACGGCACTCACGACCACATTGACGATCGTGCCGCGCGTGACTTGTGCTGGCACGACGGAGACCTTCATCGTGCCGCGCTTGACGGTTACGCCAGGCCCTTCAATGTTGCTCGATCGATCGCACAGCGTCTGAACAACGAACACTCTGTCATTTTCGGCGAACGGTTGTCCGATGACGGGAATCACGCCGCTGTCGGACAGAACGTCGATCGATCCTGGCCGTAATTGATTGTTCACCAGCAGATGGAGACGTGCTCCAGGCACGACGCCCGTCACCTTTACCCACGGCGCATGGGGTCTAACCGGCTCCACGATCTTCGGATTCGGCAGTGGTTGCGGCAATGATTGGACGGTGGGGAATTTGGAGTCGCCGTCCGCGTTGCAACCCCATTGACGTACGAAGACAACCTGCCCGGCCACGAGCGGAAACCAAGTTGTGATCGGGAAGTCGGGCTGAGCAACGCCGAACGGATCAGAGATCTCAAGACCCGTCTTTTTGTCGAAAGCTTGCACCATCGAGCCCACATGTGCTCCGGTGACAGGGATTGCCCGCGCGCAGTCGAACACTGGCTCGACAATCCGGGGCGGGTCGAACGGCCCGGACGCCGTGGCAACCTTGACGACGGTGGTTGGTCCCTCTCCAGTACAGCGTGACTGCGACAGGGCAATTACAACTGTCCCGGCGGGATCGCTCAAGGACAAACCGGGCGGCAGATCGACCGGTTGAGTGGTGTAACCGATACCTAAATCGCCGATCAATGCTTGAGACCAGGAGGAGCTGCTGTGGATGACGCGACGATAAACGTGGAGAATGCCCCCTGGGGCCAGATTGCTGACCGTCAGACGCAAAACTTGTGGGCAGAGTTCCTGGGTGACCGTCGGTGGCAACGGGGCTCCGGGGGGTTCAACCGGCAAGGTCGCTGATTCACCCCTATGATCGCAGCGAGGCATGTTTTGAGAAACAATTGCTTTACCTGTTTTAAGCGGCGGAGCCCCATAACCCTGATAGGCACTCGCGGGATTGATCCACGATTCGCTCTGCCCTTCATTCACGATCGTTAATTGAGCACCAGGGACGACCTGTAAAAATGACCTCGACATGTCACAGGTGATCAAGGGGCCGAGCACGGGAGCTGGAAGAAGATGAGTCAACTTCGTGAAAGCCGGGATGGGTAAGCTCAGCACCGGTTTGCTTACGCGTGTGACAGAACCAATTGTCGCTTCCTGATGGATTTCGACGCGAGATCCGGGCGAGATTCCCTTCACCGGATCAATTCCAACCCAGGATGTCGGTTGCGACGCGACAATTGATCCGAACGGCTGCCCACCAAGGAGGGTTATGACTTTCGCTCCGGTTACTAGCGCGCCAGCCAAGATGTCGGTCACACACGTATTCAAATCGGAAAAGATCACCGGAACGGGCAACGGATCGGGGACGTCAACAACGAGAATGGTTTGAGAAGAAGGATCGCTGCTTCCATCAGCATTGTTTTGCACGGCTGTAATACGGTGATTCAAGAGCGGCTGAGATGTGATTTTGACCCAAAGTTCCCCTGGATTGGCCGCAGTCTGATGACCGATTGGATTGCCATTGTCCAGGATCGTAACCTCGGCTCCTGGAAGAACCCCAGTAACCCGCACGGCTGGGCTGATAGGGGTAACAGGTCCATATGCGGTGAGCGGAAGCGGCTTTGCCATTTGTCGTGACTCCTTGGAAAGGATGTGTCTGACTGGGAATATCTTGGCACGAAAGGGTCGAGCGACAACTAATTTGCTGGACGACGACCAGCGGGCATTGTTCGCCGAGCGTTTCAGCGACGATCATTCGCAGGCGAGCACGCGACACGGGATCGAACAGTGATTCGGCGTCGAGCGCGCGTGGTGGACTTTTACTGATTGCGGTTTGTGCTGAGGTCGCCCAACGAAAAAAGTTAAGCAGAAGCGCGTCGGCCAAACACGCTTTAGACAGAATTCCAGAACTTTACAGAATTGTTGAGACGGGATTTCATCGGACTCATTCTGTATAAACTGAATTGCTCTGGCAAGTTCGCATGGCGAGTATTTCAGAATCAAACACGGAAAGTGTCGGCGACAGGTGAACCAAGGCTACTGGATCGAATTCGGAACAAGTGTCGGCTCCTGCACTACTCGATCCGGACCGAGTCGGCGTATGTCGATCGGGTGACTCGATTCCTCAGATTCCACCGACTTCCGGATGGGACATGGCTGCATCCGACGGATTTGACTGGACCGGCGATCGGACGGTTTCTGACACATCTGGCCGTTGACGGCAAGGTCGCAGCGAGTACATAGAAACAGGCGTTGTCCGCCATCGTGTTCATGTATCGCCAGGTGCTGGAAATCGAGCCGGGCAACATTGACGGTATGAGGGCTCAAAGGCCGGATCGGCTGCCGACAGTACTCGCAGTTGCCCAGGAAAATGAGCGAGATGGGCTCGACTCGGAGAGTCAAGTTACGGGGAACCAGCGTTATCATTAAAGTCCGACTGATTCTGGATCAGTGTCCGGAAAGCAGTTTGACTCGTCTGATGATCGAACTGTTTTACGGGACGGGGATGAGATTGTTGGAAGTATGTAGGCTGCGGATCAAGGATATCGACTTCGAACGCCGGCAAATCATCGTGCGTGACGGGAAGGGTGAGAAGGATCGGGCAGTCCTGTTGCCGACGCGTTGCGAGACCACGTTACGGAAACAGATGGCATCGACTCGACAATTGCACGAACAGGACCTTGCCGCTGGGTTTGGCAGCGTTTGGTTGCCGTATGCCATTGCTGAAAAGTATCCTGCGGCGGGTCGTGAATGGGGCTGGCAGTATGTGTTTCCGTCGGGACGATTGAGTGTTGATCCAAGGCGGGGGAGGCTGGAGGATTCGGCACAGAGAAATATCGCGGCGGTGCAGGAAAGATCCGCCCCCTCATCCGCCCCCTCATCCGCCCTGTCGGGCACCTTCTCCCCCGAATCGGGGGAGAAGGGACGGGAATCGGGGGAGATGCGGCGGCATCATATTCACGAGAACTCGGTGCAGAAGTGGATCCGAGCGGTCGTGTTGAGGGCGGGTCTGGCAAAGAAAATCACCTGTCACACGTTTCGCCACAGCTTTGCGACTCATCTGCTGGAAAGCGGCAGCGATATCAGAACGGTGCAGGAGTTGCTCGGTCACGCGGATGTGAGTACGACGATGATTTATACTCATGTGCTGCAACAGGGGCCGTTGGGCGTCCGAAGTCCGCTGGATCGGTTGTGAGCTGGCCTGCCGGAACGGCGCTGCGCCTGGTCCGGCCTACGGATCTCATCCTTAGGACCGCTCGAGAAATAACTGTCTCTTTTTATACGCCTCACCAGCCCTCTCCCCTTCCAGGGAAGAAACGTGGTGTGAAGAAACGTGGTGTCTGGCACCGGCGGCCTCCCGGGCACCGGCGGCCTCCCGAGAGGTCTCCTGCAAATGGTGGGCGAGACCGGCTGGCAACTGAGCCATGGCGAACGTAGCCGCCAGTGGCTTCTGTCAGCGTTGCTGAGCAGCACCGTCGTTCGTCCTGCTCGCCAGATGCGTGATGACCCATGCGTGTTCGTCCGCCTGCAATGGCGGCACGGGCATCCTGGAGTAGTCCAGATCGTTGCCATATCGTCCGTTTTCATATGCCTGGTTCACCAGTGCCTGCAGCGGCAACAGGACATCTCTGTCAGTGGGCCGCAATGGAATGCGAACCGTCGGCAGCGGTGCAGAAAAGCTGGCCGGGTACAGTTCAACCTCTTCCGATGATTCGGCGCGAACGACACAGACGCGATAGGGGCTCTTCAGGCGATCCGGATAAATCTCCTGTTCTGCCGCCAGGACCCATGTGCCTTCACGCAACAGATCAATTTCAACCAGATTCACCTCTGCATCAATAAATTCACTCTGCTTCGCTAGATACTGCTTTCTTCCGGCTGCGGTGGCTTTGTTTGCCAGACTAAGAAACTCAATCGCCGTGACAACGCGGCGATTTGCGTTGAGATCGACAATCTGAATGTAACGCAGTGTCTGAGGCGGACTGCGACGACGGACTCGCAGCGGTTCGTCAGCGACCATTTCTGCAACAGCAAGTCCGCCGTCCGTGGACTTTGCGATACCGGGCTGCTCGATAATCTGCACGTCCGGCGAAATGCGTCGGAGCTTGCGGGATTCTTCGTCCGGTTCGCAGACGGACAAGTACTCTTCCACCCTGGCCTGAAGGTCCGGTGGCAATTGTCGCTGAATCGCATCACACGAATAGGTCGTGAGGCGAGTATGGATGTCGCCCCAGTAGGCTTCCAGCCAGGGATTCATGCCCGGCAGTGGATTGGTTGCAAACTTCATGGCCTACATTTCTCCTGATGACTCACAATTCGGCGTCAACCTGATTATGACTACATGTCTTTGCGACAGCAAGCAGCGATTCACCGAACACTTGTAGTCGGTGCGGTGGGGGATTTCCGCAACGGCGCAATCCACGCCCTCCCAATTTCACAATCGAACCCAACTCCACCTACATGCAGTAGACGCAGCAGTGGGATCTGTCAGCGTCAGGCCCGCACATCAGGCCGCGCGGCGTTGTTCGGCTTAGGACTGAGACAGAAATAAGTGGGGCACGATTCCATCGTGCCGAGCACGTTATAAACGTGCTCCACGCCCGGAAGACGACAGTTATTTCTGCGCCGGTCCTGAGGCACCGGCGGCCTCCGGCCCACTTGCATGCGCTAGCAGCGAGTGTTGTTCTTTCATGTGAATCCTGGTCTGCTGGCTCTTCAGAAGATGCTGCCGATGTGTCAGCTTTTGGAAACCGAGCGATCCCTCCGGCTTCATGCCATGACGTGACCCGTACCCTTTCCA
Organism: Candidatus Kuenenia stuttgartensis; assembly: GCA_945861465.1. Lineage (GTDB taxonomy): Bacteria > Planctomycetota > Planctomycetia > Planctomycetales > Planctomycetaceae > SXXK01. The sequence goes on along the minus strand of CAMAVB010000191.1, from coordinate 9,362 downwards.
TACACACTCAACCCCAACGGGCAACGCCGCTAAGAATTTGATCGCGTCAGATCCAGCGAATAACCCCCTCATCCGACCTTCGGCCACCTTCTCCCCCTTACCAGGGGGAGAAGGGACTTCGAGAAACCCTGTGAAAACACGACGATAAATCCTTATTGGTGGCTGGCACTAGTTTTCTCAAGGCCACTGCCGACTACCGGCACGTTCGCGACCTGCAGTCCCAGGCGACCAACGATGGGGTGAAATCTTTGTGTGGCATCAATCACCAGGCTGAAGCCTGCGGGAATCAGGATGAGCGTGAAGAACGTGGAGACAATCATGCCAGCGAGAACGACCGCTCCGAGTCCCTGATACAATTCGCTTCCTGCACCGACGCTCCATACCCAGGCACCATCGGCCCAGATGGGAATTGGGACAACCAGCGGCAGCATACCCAGCACCGTGGACAGCGTGCTCATCAGAATCGGACGCATGCGAGTTCGCACGGTTTCGCAAACGGCATCTACGGAATTCAGGCCCTCCTCTCGCATGTAGTTCAGGCTCTGGTGGACGATCAGAATCGCGTTGTTCACGACGGTCCCGATCAGAATCACGAACCCCAGCATGGTCAGCATGTCGAGCGGCTGGTACACAAATATATTCATGATCCTGAGCCCGCCAAGTCCTCCCACGAGCGCCAGAGCAACACTGATCATCACCACCAGCGGATACAGGAACGATTCAAACAGTGCGGCCATCAAAAGATAGGTCAGCAGCAGGGCCAACAGCAGATTCCATTTGAGGTCAAACCAGGTATCGGCGAGTTTGTCGGCGGTACCGGCAAGGCGAACCTGGTAAAGGCCACTTTGAAAGTCTGCCTGCTCCATGAGCTTACCGCAGACCATTTCTTCGGCAAGCTTCATGGCCGTTTCCAAAGGCATACCGAGCTTCGGCTTCACCTGAATCGTCACGGCACGCTCGCGCTCTGTGTGATTCACCTGCTCTGGTCCATATGTGAGGAGGACGTCTGCGATCGATGAAAACGGAATCGTCGCCCCGGATGGAGTCTGGACGGGCAGATTCTCAATGTCATGAGAGTGTTTGGAAAACTCCGCGTCGCCACAAATGACGAGATCGATCCGACGGCCTTCATGCCAGTAGTCGCCCGCAAAGGCACCGTCCACCAGGGCGTTCATGGCATAGCCCATCGAGGCCGCGCTGATTCCGAGTTCAGCCGCTTTTTCGATTTTCGGGATGATGTGGATTTCCGGACTGCTCGCGTCCAGGCCAGGAATCGGACGCAACTGGTTGCCCGTCGGCACCCCTGTTTCGTCAACAACAGGAAACACGCCCAGGACTGCCGGGCTATCCTTGGTGGCCGGGATGCCTGTGCAGAGCCCAAAGGCAAACCGTGCCTTTTCGAACAACTGGTCGAGGTCAGGGCCCGTGATCTCGATGTCGATCGTTCGTCCACCACTCAGTCCGCTGTCAAACAGGCTGGACTGACTCACAATGGGAATGACGCCCGGCTGTTTGCTGACAACGGCGGATAAAACGGGAATCAGCTCCGCCGCCCGCAATTCATCCACAGCGCGCGCGCCCATAAAAAGACTGCGACCGCGAGCCACGAAAAAGAAGTTTTTGATTCGAGGCTCGCCGGGTTTTACTTCCCCTGTCCAATAAGGTGCCAGCTGCTTTTCAATGTCTTCACCCAGTTCGATCATTTTGTCAATGTTGTAACCTGGCGGAGGCAACAGGATCGCGATGATCAGATTGCGGTTTCCGGTCGGCAGGTATTCCGTCGCAGGCCACAGCAGAAAACTGCACCAGACCGACCCGATGCAGAACAACGCCACGACCAGAGTTCGCCACAGCCAGCTTCCCCGCGCTGACATCAGGCGTCGCATGAAACGGGCCAGCAATTCGTTGGCCCAATGACAGAAGCGAACCAGTCCGAACAGTCCGGAAGGACCAAGGCTCGTGTTGTATTCGAGGCTGGCAGTTTTCTGATTTCCCAGCAGCCAGCAGGCAGCCGCCGGGATGACGGTCACGCTGACCAGCATCGAAATGCCGACCGAGCAGGCGATCGCAATCGAAATATCCTGAAACAATTGCCCCGCCTGACCCTGCACAAAGATCACCGGCACGAAAACCACGATCATCGCCAGAGTGGCAGCAAGCACTGCCCCCCAGACCTCATGAGTCCCCTGCAGAGCGGCTTCCCGGGCTGACTTTCCCATCTGGAAGTGGCGATAGATGTTCTCCAGCACCGTGATCGCGTTGTCTGCCACCATCCCGACAGCGAACGCCATCCCCGCCAGACTGATGACGTTAATACTGCGACCGAACAACTTCACAAAAATGAACGTGGCAATCACGCTGATCGGAATCGAGAGTCCGATAATGAGCACCGATCTGACGCTCTTCAGAAACAACAGCAGAATCACAACTGCCAGCACTCCACCGGAATACACATTGCTTTCCACCAGAGCGGTGGCTGAGTCGAGGTACTCCGTCTGATCGTAAACCTGTTCCAGATAAAGGCCCTTGGTTTCGAGGATTCCAAGGTTCAGTTCTTCGCACGCAATGCGCAGATTGCTGCCATAGATCCGAGTACACTCGCCCAGTTCCAGTGTTGTGATCTGTCCATCGCGATCCAGGTCCAGCGCATCACGCGGCGGGCCCATGACTTCCTTAATGTTGGTGCCCGGAGCCTGCTGAGCATTGACGGCCAGTGCATTCACGCCCATCTGCCGGACAACGCCGTCCGGCTTCTTGTACGCCACTCCAACCGTCGCCACATCACGCACTCGGATTGGTGAATTGTCCCGATTCACAATGATGGTTTCTTCCACCTGTTCGGGCGATTGAAACTGGCCCATGGTACGGACAACATTGCGCTGCGACAGTTCCGAGATATCGCCGGCTGATGTATTCTGATTCTGGGCCAACATCGCCGCGCGAAGCTGATCGACGGAGACTCCGAATGCCGCGAGGCGAGTGGGATTGACTTCCACTCGAAACTCCTGCTCCTGGCCGCCAAACACGTTTCCATTTGCCACACCCGGAACGCGCTCAAACGCCGCTTCGATGTAATCCTCGGCGAACTTTCGCATGAGTGCCGGGTTGTTGCGACCGAGGATAAAAACCTTCAGGACAGGATGTTCGTTCGCCAGCAGATTGAGCCTGGGGAGATCGATTTGGCCGGTTCCTTCCATCAGCGGAGTAAGCGGTTCCCTGAGTTCCGGCTGCAGCGAAATCAGATTCTTCAGGTCTTCGCGAGTCGGCGGGATCGGCTTGAGGATGAACCATGCCACTGCATTCGCGTTCGCATTGACCGTTGAAATCACAGGTTCGCGGGCCTCCTCCGGATAGTCGGGGACCTGGTTCAGTTTTTCCGCAACTCGGGCGCGTGCATCCGCCAGATCTGTGCCGACGGCGAATCGCATCGTGATGGATCCCACTGAGTCCGAGCTTTCGCTTTTGAACTCATCCATCCCTTCGACACTCTTGAGCTGCTCCTCCTGCTGTTCAATGATCTCACGTTCGACTTCCTCTGCGCTTGCGCCAGGCCAAAGCGTGGTAATCGTGATTTCCGGCTCGGCCACATCCGGTGTCAGCTGCACCGGCGTTGCCAGGTAAGCGATCACGCCGAACAACAGCGACAGAATGACGCCGACGGTGAGTTTAACAGGATTGTCGATCGAGAATTTGATCAGGTCCATGAAGATACCAGAGAACGGGGACTACCGGGCAAAGAAAATTTGGTTTCAAACAGGGGCGGCCCCTGGTGCTTCGCCGAGCCAACGAATTGTGATTGAATTTGTAGGCCGGACCAAGCGAAGCGCAGTTCCGGCAATTGGCCGACCTGCCGGAACTGCGCTTCGCTTGGTCCGGCCTACCACAAAATCCAGTCGTGACAATTCACTACTTGCTCGTCTCCGATTCATCTTTCTTCTCAATCTGCGCGGGCTGAAGCTGCACGGCCTGAAACGGTCGCATTCTCGGGGCTCCCTCTGTGACCACCTGCGTGCCAGCTTCGAGATTCTCGCCGGTGACCTGAATCCAGGTATCGGAGCCGATGCCGAGGGTAACTTCTACCTGGCGGACGCTGAGCGATTTCTCTTCCGTAGGGGGATTGACCACGTAAATGAAGTTCCCCCGCGATGTTCGCACGATCGAATCCTTGGGTACCATGATCGCGTCCTCTTCTTCCTCTCCACTAAACTCAGCCTCTGCCATCATGCCTTCCCGGAGCGCCGGAGTCGGCGGCACTTTCGGGGCAGAATCCTCGTCAAGGAATCCGTCGTTCTTAATGCGAATGATCACCGGAAAGCTGCGGGAACCTTCTTTCCAATTGCTACGCGGTACCACAGTGAGTTCTTCAACGATCCATTCGCGCGACGATCCAGTACCCTGAATTTTCAGCGTTACCGGACTCTCGGGGTGAATCTGATTGATATACTGCTGATCAATCTGAACTTCCACTTCCACGGACGTCAGGTCCGCCAAAGTGACAACAGGTGCTCCCTTCGACAGCCATTGACCGATGTTGGTATGTTCTTCAACCACGAACCCGTCAAACGGTGCTCTGGTCGTTCGTTTTTCGAGCTCAGCTTCCAGAAACTTCACATGCTCTCGCTGTGCCTCCACACGGGCTTCGGCCTGCAAAATTGTTTCGCCACGAGGTGAGGAAACTCTCGCCAGGACAGCAGCCGCAGCAAGGCGATTTTGTTCTGCCGCATCCAGATTTTCCCGAGCATCCTTGACCTCAGTTGGATTGGCTGCACCGCGTTCGCCAAGTGCTGTCATTTCTGCAAGCCGCCGTTTTGAGGTGGCATAGGCCACCTCAGCCGACTGCTGGCGTGCTCTGGCTTCGTCGATATCTTCGCTGCGCGGGGATTGAATTTCGTTCAGTTCGGCCTGCCGTTCTTTGAGCACTGCCTGCTGTTCCGCGAGTTCGGCATTCGCGGATGTCATTTTTAGTTTGGACAGTAACGTGGGAGTGACTTCTTCAGCCGCACGTGTGACTTCTTCAGCCGTGGGAGCCTCATATCCTGTCACATAAGCGCCCACTTTGATCGGGAATTCTTCCACAATGCCGTCTGCTCCGGAAGCCACGATGCTCGTTCGAACAGGCCGAACGTTTCCCACAGCTCGGAATTTTGGAGTGACCAAGCCCTTCCTGATTGTCGCCACTTTCACTAAAGCTGGCGGTCCGGATGAAGGTGCCCGAGGTGCCTTTCCTCCATCAGCCGTCGCCGCTCCGGGATTATCCTGCACGGCCTGAGAAGCTGATCGTGAACACCCCGGCACAATCGCAGTGACGGCTGTGACGAAAAAAGCAATGAAAGTGATAAGACGGTATTTCATAGCAATTCAGGAATGGCAAAAAGGAGCAGGTCAAAGATGTTCGCAGCCTACAGCAACTGCCTGCCTATCGCTACAACGTGTTCGCCAGATTACCGCATTTTTCAAATGCTGGGCGGGTTAATCTCGTCCCAGCCGAACTACTCAGAAATCGCAGAACGAAACCGTCGTACAAGACTGGTTTCGTCGATATCAAATCGCAATTCCAGAATCTGCAATACCAGCTCGAGTGGAAATTCTGTCAACGACACGGAGTCCTTGACATGGACGTAGGCTGCGTCAATGAGACGATAGACTTCCAAACGATTCTCCACCCATCGCCAGATTTCCGGGACATGGAATTCCGCATACAGAGCCATGCGCGTGGTAGACATGGATGTGAAATCCACTTCGATCACGAGGTCGGGAGGCGGATCGATGTCTGCATCATATTGATCCCGGTCACGAACAGCTGCTTCGTTTTGAATGTAAAAGCACTTATCGGGCTCCAGACCACGTTCGAGCAATCGGCTCTTCATCGTGGTCGAACCGCCACTCAGGCACGCAATCTGACTGTCTTCTGTCCACACGAAGACCAATCGTCCCAGAATCTCTGCGATCCGCGCGTGCCTTCGTGACGGTGCCATCAGAATGAGTACTCCGTGGTCGTAGGTCATCCGCACTCCACGATTGCCGTCAGCGGACCTCAGACGATCGTATGTCTCCCAACTGACATCGCGCAGCGTCACAACAGAGTTTGTGGACTCACGAATGTTTGTCGTGACGCTCATTGACAGCTCCTGCGACACGAATTTCGAAACTGTAGTGCATTCAGTGTATCAGGCACGGCGGCGGAAACAGAGGCTGAATAAGAAACAATGGCCAGCTTAATGACTGGGGCAGATTTGGGAAACTCTCGTTTAACCCGTGGCCGAAAGGCCAGGCCGCACAATCACAACCTGGCCTTTCGGCCACGGGTTAAACGAATTGGGTTGTAATTCATCGGAAATAACACTTGAGACGTTGGTGCCAGGCAGATGATTTTGCGCCGCGCGATATGAAATGCAATGCATCTGGACTATTCTACTGCGGTGTCAGGACTTGATTTGGCCTACAGATTTAACCTCGATTCGTTGTCTTGACAAAGCACGATTACGCGAACTCAGAGCGGGAGGCAGACTACAGAAAATGACCGGGAGCAAACCGCAATCGTCAAATCCATTCCTGCCTCCAGGTGTTCAGCCTACGCACAATGTTCACGCATCGGAACACGAAAGTATCGGAATCCCGCCGTGGGGCACTGCGGATCTGCCGACACCCAAACCACTTGGCTTGAGCAATCTCGCAGGTCTGATCGGGCCGGGGATCGTCATGTGCGGGATTCAGATTGGCGGCGGGGAATGGTTGTTTGGGCCGGATGTGACCGCGAAATACGGCGGCGGTCTGATGTGGATTGCGACCATCGCGATTATCACGCAGGCGTTCTACAACATCGAATGCGGTCGTTATGCATTGTATTGCGGTGAGCCCGTCTTCACGGGATTCATGAGAACTGCGCCCGGACCGGCTTTCTGGATTGGCGTGACGCTGATCATGAGCTTGTCATCTTTGATTCCGGGACTTTCTACCAACGCGGCGGTGCTGATTGCGACATTGTGGCTGGATCGTCCGCCCACCGGCGCGGATTCATTTCTGGTGAATACCATTGCCTACATCACTCTCGGTGCGGTCGTGTTTCCGGTGCTGATCGGAGGCAAGGTTTACAACACACTGCAGTTCGTGATGACGATTAAAGTCTTCACCGTTCTTGGATTCTGCCTGTTCCTTGGAATGTTTTTCGTGGGGCTCGAAGGCTGGATCGATGTCTTCAGTGGATTCTTCAAATTCGGCAACATGCCGACGACAGACGTTGAAGGCAACGACACAGTAACAAATGCCTTTACGCATTTTTGGTCCAACGGAACTCTTCCCGTACTGGCACTCGGCAACATCGCAATGCTTGGAGCGTTCGCCGGATACGCTGGCGGCGGCGGTCTGAGCAATTCTGCGTACAGTAATTTTGTGCGGGATAAAGGTTGGGGGATGGGAAGTCAGGTCGGTGCAATCGCCAGCGCGGTGGGTGGTCGCAATGTGGCTTTGAGTCATGTCGGGAAGGTCTTTCCGATCACGGCGGAAAATCTGCGACGCTGGAATGCCTGGTGGAAATATATTCTGGCGGATCAGCTTCTGGTCTGGGTGCCCGGATGTTTTATGGGAATGGCATTGCCGGCCCTGATGTCGATCCAGTTTGCACGCAATTCTGCAATGTACGGTCAAAACATCACTTACTCACAGCCGCTGATCGCAGCGGACGGTATTCGGCAAACCGCCTCATTGGGAAGCTGGGCTCCGATCCTCTGGATTGCATCGCTGTTTGTCGGCCTGATGGTGTTCCTTCCCAGCCAAATGTCGATTGTCGATGATTTCGCTCGCCGCTGGACAGATATCCTGTGGTCGGGAAGTCGCTTTGCGCGAATGCGGCTGAGAGACAACCAGGTTCATTATCTCTACTATTCGATCCTGACGCTGTACGTGGTCTGGTCGTTTGTCATGGTCACGGTCTTTTTGCTGGTCGGAGACGCACCAAAATTGATGGTGACTTTGATTGCCAATGTGAACAATGTGGCACTTGCATTTACGGCATTTCATATTCTCTGGATCAACTGCCGCCTGCTGCCCGAACCGATCCGGCCGCGCTGGTATCAACGAGTCGGAATTGCCTCTTGTGGAGTCTTCTATGCGACGATGGCACTGCTGGTGTTCTGGACAAAAGTTCTACCGATGATGTTTGGGTAACAGGCCTACTCCAATGCATCAATGGTAGCCTTTGCGTTCTCTGCGCTCTTTTGCGGCTATTCAAACGGTTGGTTTTCGAAAAATAAGCCACAATGCGTTGGCCGCAAAAGAACGCAAGGACCGCAAAGAAAACAATCTTCAGTTATAAGTCTGGACGTTTATGAAACTCTTCGATCTCAGTGGAAAAGTGGCGGTGGTCTCCGGAGCGGCTCAAGGGCTCGGCCGTGCAACCGCGCTCGCGCTGGCGGAATGCGGCGCGGACGTGATGCTGGTGGATCGCAATCTGGCAGGTGCTGAGGCAACCGCAGCGCAGATTCGCGGACTTGGCCGCTGCGCCACGGCCTCCGCGTGCGATGTGTCGGATCCGGATGCGATTGCAGGACTCTTTCGTCAGGTCGATCAGGAATTTGGCCGCGTTGATTTTCTGGGAAACATCGCGGGGGATGGTCATCTCGCTCGACCCGAAGAGCTGACGATCGCGGACCTGCATCGAGTTCTGCAGAATCTGGTCGTGGGGCGATTCTCGATGTGTCAGGAAGCCGGGCGTCGGATGCTGGCTCAGGGACGTGGCTCGATCATGAACATCGGTTCGCTCGCCAGTACGACGGCTTTGGGACGAGGCCACATTGCGTACAGCATGGCGATGGGGGCCGTGATTCAGATGACGCGCGAACTGAGTACAGAATGGAGCTATCGCGGTGTGCGCGTCAACTGTGTCACACCGGCGCAAGTCGTGAATCCGAGCCTGGAGGCCCGCATGAAAGACGACCCGGGACTCGAAGGGCGTTTTCTGAACGGCATTCCGATCGGTCGTCTAGGGCAGCCGAACGATATTCAGGGACTGGCTGTGCTGCTGGCGTCCGATGCATCACAATGGATCACGGGAGCGATTATTCCGATGGATGGTGGGAATACGGCAATGAATGCCGGCGGAACGCCGGGCCATCAGGGGGCGAAAGTGCAGCAGTTTGATGGAAAGTAAGGATCGGGCGAGCGGCTGGGCGTTAGCCCTCCGTGGGGATTCCAGTGCAATTCTGTTTTCCAGTCATTTTCTGGCACGGTGCGGTTCTCTTAGGCGAGCGGCAGGATAGAACTTACCATTCGCAATTTGTACGACGGACTTCCAGTCCGTCGAGTAGCACCATGCGACGGACTGGAAGTCCGTCGTACCGGTAAATTCATTTCTGCCGCTCGCCTTA
>CAMAVB010000190.1 GCA_945861465.1 Candidatus Kuenenia stuttgartensis | reverse complement strand
GTTAGGCGAGCGGCAGAAATGAATTTACCGGTACGACGGACTTCCAGTCCGTCGCATGGTGCTACTCGACGGACTGGAAGTCCGTCGTACAAATTGCGAATGGTAAGTTCTATCCTGCCGCTCGCCTTAAGTGAGTGAGCCGCAAGGCGATAGCGGTCTGTTGATTTAGTGATTATCGAGGCTCAAAGTCATACTAACCCGAAGCGCCAGCGAGGAATTCAGCCGTTTCTGCCTCGCTGGCGCTTCGGGTTGGTATTAAATCAACAGACCGCTAGCCGCGGGTTGTGCATTCGGTCATCACCGGCGGCTAGCGCCTTGCCGCTCACAAAACCTCAAATCTGCCCGCGCGGACTATAACAACACGTCCCTCAGTCCTGGCCGCGCGGAGTAGAGATCCTGACTTGCATGATGAGCCGCATGAAGCATGACGGCTGATCAGGACCGAATCTCGTTTGGCTCCTGAAATGAGATGCTGAACCTGTCATTTCGTGGCGGGAAGACTTGCGTCGGAGACACAAGCAACGATGATGCACGCACGGTGTGCATAGAAAACAGAGTAAGACCCGAATGCCTGCAACGCGAGTGAATGCTGCCGTGGCACAGATGACCTCAAAGTATCGCTGGGATGTGTTTCTCAGCCACAACAGCCGGGACAAGCCGCAGGTTCGGCGGTTGGCCGAGCGGTTGCGGGGGGACGGGCTGCGGGTTTGGCTGGATGAATGGGAGATCCAGTTGGGAGATTCGATCCCTTCCAGGCTGATGGCGGGGCTGGAGGGGTCTCGCGTGTTGTTGATGCTGCTGTCAAAGAACTTTGATGAATCCGACTGGGCGGAATACGAGACTGGTTCGTTTCTGTTCCGAGACCCAAAAAAGTCAGAGCGTCGGTTTATTCCCGTGCGACTGGATCAGTCGCCGATTCGCGACAGGAACCCAGACAGGCGGCTCTGACGATCGGGCGATGGCTCCGTATCCTCGCTTTTCGCAATGACGCAGTTCACGGCCAAAATCTTTGGAAGAATCAACTGCGGACGCAGAGAAAGCAAGGTACAGGGAAGCCCTGCGTAGACTAACGGTATGCCGTGACGTTAGAATCATGCAAGAGATGCCAACGGGTGCGACAACAGAAACCTCCTAAAGCGGGCAATTTCCGTCTTTTCTTGACTCTCAGATTGGAGTGGCCCGTGACCCACGCAGAGGCGACGACCGTTGGAACAGACACAAATCTTTCGGTCCGACGGTTTTATGCGCTGGAGTACTTTTACATCCTGTTACGGAGCGTTGAGCGATCGTCCGACAATGCCCATGTCTTTAAAGCATTTGTAATTATGAAGCAGGAGCACCGACTGGGAGAATCGAAGTTCCAAAGACTCTCCGACAATTCCCCAGAAATGACCCCGGGGCGAGAAAGCAGATACAGATACACCTTCCGGCAAGTCATCGAAGAAGCGAAGCTGTATCTTCTCATTTCAGAATCTGAAGACAACTGCTTGGCATTACTCAACGCCGGTCGATCGCTGCTTGAACAATATGGAACACCGGGCTATTCGCGAACCCTACTCCGCTTGATGGAGCGTAACAGCAACGCATTTCGATACTTAGTCGAGCGAATGTTTTCCGCGAATCGAAATCAACCCGGACTGCTCGTGTTCCCGGTATATTCCCCGTACCAACTTGGCCTGCAGCGTCGAGAAATTCGAACTTCAGACGACATTCGAGGATACGCGCTCGAACTAGGGCGACGGATTGAGTCAGATCTCAAGTTGCATTTGGGGGAAACGGTCAACCTTTCCGGAGTTGCAGAAAAGTCTACACTCACCCTCGAGAAAGACGAAATTCTACCAAAGTCAAACAAGGAGTCATTCAATGCCCGTAACTACAACGTGATTGTTTCACGAATTCGAAAATTCTGGCTGCTTTACTTTCTTCGCGAGCTGTATAAATTCGAATTGTCATTGTCTTCTTTTGACATTTGGGTCTATCGTGCAAAACAATGTGGCGTCGTTCATGTCACAGAATTCTACCCGGGCTTTCAGGGGCGCATTGTCTTTCCGACAAGCGTCATTGTCTCCGATGCAAGGTCGCAAGATTTTCACTGTTTGTACACTTACCGAGATGGGAAATGCCTACACGTTCACGAACCAGCGGAGTCTAATGAGCAGGTGCAGGATCGCTTTATCAAATGCATCGTCGAACACTACTATACGCTACGGCGGATGCGTCGCGGCTATTTTGTTCACCTCGCCTCCCTGCGAGAGCTAACCTGTTTCACCCTAAAAATATCCGAAATGACATTTGAGAGACTCCTGAATCAGATCTACAAACTCAACTTAGCCGGCACGCTACCTATTCAAATCTCTCTTGAAGTAGATCGAATGCCAGAGGAAGTCGGGGCGGAGTATCTAAAACGTGTTCCGGTTGAAGTTGATGGAAAGCCTCGCAACATTATTGCCATTGATGTAATTAAAGGACGACAGCGCAATGAGTAAATTACGAAAGAAGCCAACGGCTGTGATTGAGGACGTTGCGCCGCGATTCGAGGGATTTGATCTCTCGGAGAACCCGTTCCCCCCGGAACCAACCGTCAACAAAGATTCCGAAGATCCACGAATAAATGGCGATATATACGAAATGGCTTTGCGTCAAAACGAGTTCGAAAAAATCAAAGCCAATTATTTATCTGCGTCTCTTGGCGAACCAAATCACCTCCGGCTTTGCTACATCATCGATACTTCATACATTGGTCGTGGTAATGGTAAGTCGGCATTTCTGGTAAACCTTCAGCAGGCTATCACTCGAGAGTACGCCCTCGATCTGTCGGAGGGTCGTAACAAATGCTTTGCTATCTATGTCAGCCCAGAGTCCGGAGGTCGGACAAAGTCGTTTTCGGCGCTTCTTGATCTTTGGTTTGAGGCGATACTTCGATCGCGTGTTATAGAAGAGAGCCTTGCCAGTATTCGACTCACGGCCTTGAATGAAGTAGCACCGCAGAATCCATTGAACGAAAACGATGAAGACGGGTATGTGATGGACTGCTTGCGCGACAAGAGTTGGTATGAACAAAATGGAATTGATTTAGCTAAAGTGCGCGAGGTGATGAGTCGCAATCGGCATCTGCAGGAACTTCCTCCCGAATTTCCGTTGTTTCGGGAGGTGCGACCAAGTGGCTTGTTCCATCAATTTGTGACTTTGGAAGACTTTGCACAGTATTATCGAGACTTGGCAAGAGGACGTCCGCGATTTGACTTTTTGTTGACTCACATGGTCCATTTGTTTCGCGCTGCAGATTTTACTGGGGCATTCGTTTTGATAGACGACTTCGAGCGAATTCCTGACTTTCAAACGCGGAGACAAATGAAGGATTTTGCTTTGGAGTTACGTAATGCCCTTTTCGATGGCAGCTATTTGAATTCCCGGATCGGTTTTTTTAACTGTTTCCTCGTGCTTCACGCCGGCGTTCCACCTTTGATCAGCGAAGCATGGGCCGAGTCCGGACTGGAGAACAGGTCACCAATCTCACAAATGACGGACCGGCACGTGGTTCCATTTGAGAAATTGACTCGGGCGCATGCAGAGTTGCTGCTAAAGAAATACTTGAACCAATATCGCACAAGGGGTTCCAGGCTTCGCGGAACCGAGCCATTTACTCCAGATGCGGTAAGTGCGATTGGAGAAGCGTCCGAGTTCAATGCGGCAAAAATGCTGCAGTTGGCCTACGGATTGCTCGAACATGCGGCAGACAATGATTTGAAGTCTGTCGAAAGAACTGACGTCGATGACTATCGCAATAAGGATTCTCAATCAGTCGATTCGGTTGAGCCAACGATCACAAGTGCAAAGACGGTTGACCTGATGCGGAAGGCCAGCGAAGGAGATTAGTTGTGCATGTACGTTGTTTATCAGCGCAGGAGTTAGAGAATTGGCTACTTGACTGGCCTGGCAGCATCGAGAGTCAGGAGTTTCGAGCATTAAGAGAAGCGTCGCAGGATTTTGCGGTCGAGATTGCGGGAGTCACATATTTCCTTGTGCAGCTTGTCCTTCGGCATCGAGACCGGCCAGATTCTGTAAAGGTGTTGCTACAAAAGTTTGCGACGCAAAATCAGCATATGTGGTTCACAGCAGAAGATTGTGGAGACGTATTTATTGACTTTCTGTTGCGCAATAGGCGTCGTTCAACCCTGTCACTGAGCGAGGAGATTGCCGAATGTGTGGAGGATTGCATTGAACACCGTTACTCGAAAACTGTACGTATGTGACACAAATGCGATACTTTCGTATTTCGGTCATGTTCTCGGAGCAAAAAACTGCTTAACAGATCGAGGCCTGCGTGTTATGCGTGACGCGCTTTGCATGACGGACAACGGAGTGCGTCTTAGCGTGCCATCTGTTGTGTTTATTGAGATCTTCGATAAGTGGTGTATGGATGATATTTCCGTGCGCAAAGTGTATCGCCAGGTGTTCCGATATATGGCTGAATCACCATACGTTGAAATCAAGTCAATTGACGAAGAGGTCCTCGAAGCGGTTTTGCTGATCGGTGGGGATCTGCAAGATCATGAAATGCATGATAAGATTATTTTGGCTTCGGCGATGGCATTGCAATGCCCATTAATTTCCAGTGATGGTGCCCTCAAGAAGTATAATGCGGCGGCGCATGCTGTCCCTGAGATATTCTCGTGAGGCATGCTGGTTGCAGAATTGGCGGCGGGCGATCCACATGAGCATGAGCCGGACAGATCAAATCAGAGGCGTAGTGGAATAGCCGTGTAATGACTAGAAGCGAACGCGTCACTATCTGTGCGGCAAATGCGGACGGTCGTTTCTGGATGACGAAGAGACGCGATCCGCTCTGGAAGAAGACGGCGAGAAGGCCGTGGTGACGTGTACGAATCGCAAGTGCAAGGCTGAAATTGCTCTGTGGGATGCGATCGAGCAGAAGTTTGCTTCGGATGAATTCAAGAACCGCGTGCGGGCTCTGCGGGAAGCGTCGCTGATCTCGATCGACAACGAAAGCCGTGAGCTGATTCTGGAAGGTCACGCGCGCACGATCACCGGACAGGCGGGCCAGATTTACCGAGCTTACACGAATTCCGATCACGGCATCGATGGGGAAATCGAATTCAAAGACGACGAAGGCCATGCTACCGGCGAGCGTTTGTATTTGCAGCTCAAGTCAGGCGATTCGTATCTGCGGGATCGTCAGCGGGACAGAGTGGAAGTGTTCGATATCAAGAAGCCTCGCTGGGCCGAATATTGGGCGGCTCAGAGGTATCCGGTAATGCTCGTGATCCGCACGTCCGACGGCCGCATCCGCTGGTTCAACGCCACCGAATACCTCCGCGAAAAGCGTGACTCGGGAGAATGGCCGGTGACGCAGATCATTTTCGAGGCAGACGATTTTTCGGTGGTGAGTATTCTGGAGACTCGCAGGCAGGTGTTGAATCGACGAAACAAGGAAGATTTTGGATTTTGAATTTTGGATTTTGGATTTTGAAATACTGAGAGCGGGGCGTTGCCCACTCGGTTAAGCCATTGGGCCATCCTCAACGGTCGAGGCATAGAAGAGAATCCGTCATGTTTGATCTGTACGCCAGTGAGAAGCGATTTGGCAATTCGGGAAGAAATCTCATGCGATTTGGTTTCATGGCACTGCTGCTGGGCTGGGCTTCAGTGGCCACGGCGGAGGACGTTCTGGTCGAAGCCGAAAGCTTCGCCGATGCAGGTGGTTGGAGTCTCGATACGCAGTTCATCGGCGAAATGGGTTCACCATACATGCTGGCTCACGGATTGGGCAAGCCGGTGGCGGATGCGACGACGATGGTGGACTTCGCGGAGGCGGGGACGTACCACGTCTTTGTGCGAACCAAAGATTGGGTTGCACGCTGGAAGGCCGAAGGACAGCCGGGGCGTTTTCAGGTGATAATCGACGGCAAGCCACTGAATGAAACATTCGGCACCACCGGCGCGGAATGGGATTGGCAGAATGGCGGCACAGTGGAGATTGCTCAGTCGTCGGTCACGTTAAGTCTGCATGATCTCACCGGGTTCGACGGTCGCTGTGATGCGATCTTCTTCACGAAGACAGATGCCGTACCGCCGAATGACAAGCAACCGCTTTCCGACTGGCGGCGTGAGCAACTCGGACTGCAGGCCGAACCGACAAAGCGAGATGGCTACGATCTGGTGGTTGTCGGCGGAGGCTACTCGGGCATGGGAGCGGCGATTTCTGCAGCGCGCATGGGCTGCAGGGTCGCGTTGATTCAGGATCGCCCGGTGCTCGGCGGAAACGGCAGCAGCGAAGTGCGAGTGTGGGCGATGGGCAATATTCGTCGCGGCAAGTTCCCTCGCATCGGTGAGATCATCGAAGAATTTGCCGACCACGCCACCAAATCTCCCGGTCAAGCTGAGGAATTCGGCGATGACCTGAAGGAAGCCGTCGTCCGAGCCGAGAAGAATATCGATCTCTTCCTCAATCATCATGCGTACGCCGTGAAGACGGACAAGAATCACATCGTTTCCGTCACCGCGTTCGACACACGCACCAGTGAGCATTCTGAGTTCTTCGGTAAACTGTTCAGCGACTGCACCGGGCACGCCACGATCGGATTTCTGGCCAATGCCGACTGGGAGATGGAAGACAAAGGCCGCATGGGCATGAGCAACATGTGGGCCTGGGATGAAGTCGAGGAAACAACCATGTTTCCGGAGACGCCTTGGGCGCTGGATCTGTCAATGGACGACTTCCCGTATCCGCGCGATCATCACGGACAGTGGTTCTGGGAAAGCGGATTCGACAAAGATGCGATCGGCGATTCAGAGAGCATCCGCGACTGGAATCTGCGTGCCGTTTACGGCGCCTTCAATGCGATGAAGAATCGAGACGGAGCCGACAAGCACAAGTCCGCGATTCTGACATGGGTGGCCTATATCGGCGGACCTCGCGAATCACGACGCCTGATGGGCGACCTGATTTTGACTCAGGACGACATTGTGTCAAAGAAAGAATTTGACGACGGCTGTGTGCCAAGCACCTGGTCAATTGACCTGCACTACCCCAAAGATCAATACGCGAAAAAGTTTGCCGAAAACCCGTTCATCAGTATTGCCGTGCATGATCAGCGAATCGATCGGCAGTACGGATATCCGATTCCCTACCGCTGTTTCTATTCTCGCAATCTCGACAACCTGTTCATGGCCGGTCGCAACATCAGCGTGACTCATGAGGCTCTCGGCACGACACGCGTGATGAAGACCTGCGGCATGATGGGTGAGGTCGTTGGCCGAGCCGCCAGTATTTGTGTCTACAACGAGTGTTCACCTCGCGAGGTCCATGATCGATACCTCGCCCAACTGATCGATCTGCTCAATCTGCCCGGCAAAGCCCGGCGCAACACGGTGTACGAAAAGGTGACGATTCCCGACGACGCCATGACTCTGGCCGGGCCGCTGGGTCCGGCGACGGGCTTGAGTCCTGACAAGCTGGGCGGCATCGTGATCGACGACAAGGCAGCAGAAACAACCGGTGACTGGACGGAAGGCACCGGGCTGAAAGGCTATGTGGGCTACGGCTATGTGTACTCCTCCGACGCGAACGCCACGATCCGCTTCCCGTTTGAAATCCCGAACGCCGGCCGGTACGACGTCCGGGTTTGCTGGCAACCACACGAAAATCGCGCCAGGCATGCTCGGGTTGTGTTCTCTATCAACGGCAAGGCCACGGAGACGACGGTCGATATGACGAAAGCGGCTCCGCTGGAAAACGGTTTCATGTCACTTGGTGTCATTGAAGCGAAGCCCGACGCAAAGGGCTCGGTGGAATTCTTCGCCAAAGACGCGGGCGGTTTCGTGCATGCAGATGCGGTGCAGATTGTGCCGGTAGAAAAGTAGTGTGCCCGTGAAGCCTGGCAGCTCTTCAAGGTGGACGTTCCGATGCACTCAAGCGATCCGCGTGGCGTTGCTCAGTGCGATCCTGCTCTGCATTCACTGGCAGCACGATCGCTTCATGCGACGACAGGAGCAGCTCGCCAACTGGTCGGACGTCGTCCCCGTGATTCAGGAGACTCTGCCTGGCGCGGAATCAGTTGAAGAGATCAACTCAACGGCACCCGCAACTGTCCTTGATGCAGACGGCAACGCACTGGGTTCTGTCGTTCGTACCTCGCCGATGTCGAATCACATTCTGGGGTTCTCCGGCCCGACGGATGTGTTGCTGGTGTTTGACGAGCAGGGAATTCTCGTTGCCACACGAGTCATCTCCAGCCGGGATACGCAGGAGCACGTGCAGCAGATGGTGCAGGATCCGAGATTCCTGAAAGCACTGAGCGGCAGGTCGCGGGCCGAGCTGCTGGATCTCAGTAACGTGGACGCCGTGTCCGGGGCGACGCTGACCAGCCTTGCCGTTCTGGAATCCGTTCGGTTCCGTCTGGCGATGGCAGATCCGTCAGTGCCGGGCGAGACGCCTCGCGGTTCGTTGAAGTTTCCAGATCCACCGCGGCTGGAGGATGTGAAGCTTCTCTACCCCGATGCCGCCCGTGTCAAACAGTCGATCGGGAATCCTGTAGAATGGCAGGTGCTGGATGCTGCCGATCAGTCGTTGGGGAACCTGCTGCGAGCGTCACCCTTCGCGGACAACAACATCGGATTTCAGGGTCCTACTGACCTGTTGATCGCCGTTGATGACGCGGGCCTCGTCACCGGAATCGCATTGGGCGAGAGCTATGACAATGAACCCTACGTTGGCTACGTACGCGAAGATGCATACTTTCGCAGGTCGTTCAATGGTCGCAGTCCGGAAGCTCTGGCCGCACTGGATGCCGGTACCGTAGAAGGTGTTTCCGGAGCGACAATGACCAGCCAGGCCGCTGCCAGATCCCTGCAGTTGACAGCCCAGGCATTTGTCGATGAACAGCGGACACCTGGGAGGGAGCCACGGACGCATTCCACACGGCATCCGGCATCGCAGGCTTTCGAGTTTTCCACGCTCTCACGCTGCGCAACCTTTCCACCATCGGCATCGTATTTTCCGGAATGGTGCTCGGCCTGACACATCTTCGCAGTCTTCGCTGGTTGCGAATTCTGTTTCAATGCGTGTTGATCGGCTGGCTGGGATTTGTCAACGGGGACATGGTGTCGCAGGCGCTGCTGCTCGGGTGGGTTCAGAGCGGGATTCCGTGGCAACGTGCGTTCGGCCTGACGATTCTGACGGCAGCCGCATTCGTGATACCGATCACCACCGGTCGCAATGTGTACTGTTCGCATTTGTGTCCGCACGGTGCCGTGCAGCAGCTTGTGCGACGACGCATTCCGTGGCAGGTAAAGCTGCCCGCGACCGTCCAGCGCTGGCTGAATCGACTCCCGACGCTGATCATTGCATGGGTTGTCGCCATCGGCCTGCTGCATCTTTCGTTCAGTGCGGTCGATATCGAACCGTTCGACGCATGGCTGTGGAACATCGCAGGGATGTCGACAGTTTCTGTCGCCATCATCGGACTCATCGCATCCTGCTTCGTTCCGATGGCATATTGTCGTTTCGGTTGTCCTACAGGCGCTCTGCTGAACTACGTGAGCCACTCCAGCGGCAAGACGTTGAATCGCCGCGATCTCATCGTCGCCACACTTCTGATCGCGTGCGTGATCGTGTTTTGCTGGCCCTGACACCCCGGCGAGAAATTCCAGTGATCAACGCTACCGCCGTCGCTGATTCTGACTCTGTCAAATCATTAACGGCGTTGTGTGGAATGGGGAGTCGTACAGGTTGCCAGATCAGCATTACTGGCCAGTCAAAGACTGGTCTCGGAGAGCACTGTCAAATTCGGTCTCGCGGGTTGACTCAAGTCCTCCGGCAAGTACGGATCCATCGACCATTGCTGCTGCCCGCGCGAGGTCAACCTGAGCAGCGACGTATGCGATGTTGGAATCAAAATATGTGCGGCGCACGATCAGCACCTGCAGAAAATCAAACTCACCTGCTTCATAGGCTGATTCGGCAAGGTCAAGTGTCTCCTGAGCGCGAGGCAGAATCTCCTGTTCGTACTGCAGCACAGTTGCGGCAGAGACTTCGAAGTCACGGCGGGCTCCGGCAAGGCGTGATTGAATCGCCTTTTCAGTGCGTCGTACATCCTGCGACGCCCGACAGAACTCTGCGTGAGCCGCCGTAATATTTCCTTGATTCCTGTTGTGAATGGGAAGGGGTAAGCCAATCTGAGTATTAATCATGCCGGATCCGGTGCCGTTGTCCTGTCCTGCACCGAAGGCGAGCGACAGATTAGGAATTGCCTGCGCCTGTTGACGATCAAGATGAGCCCGAGCCCTGGCAAATCGCGACCGGGCACCCTGAAGTTCGGGACTCGACGAAAGAATTTGATCTTGAATCGCATCCCAGTCGCGATCGGCCGTGGCTACTGACAGTTGTCCGTCCAGGGTGCCGGGCGGCACATCCGGCATGCCGGAGACGGCCATCAGTTGTCTCCAGAAACCTCGAAACTCAGCGTCGGCGTTGCGACGCTGCAGCTGAACTTCCTTCAGTTGAATCTCTGCCTGCAGGACTTCCGGGCGAGTGCCCTCTTTCGCTCGCAGACGCGCTTCGGCGAACCCGACGCCTTTGGACGCAACGGCCTCAAACTCAATTGCCAGTTCCTGCCGTCGCTGGGCGGCAAGTGCTTCGTAGAATCGTTGACGCACATCGGTCAGAACTCGTCTACGTTGCGTTTCAACCTCCCAGAGCTGCGACTGAATCTCCTGACTCAAAACAGATTGATTCTTCCGGAGTTTGTCGCCCATGACAATGTCTTGTTCA
Organism: Candidatus Kuenenia stuttgartensis; assembly: GCA_945861465.1. Taxonomy (GTDB): domain Bacteria; phylum Planctomycetota; class Planctomycetia; order Planctomycetales; family Planctomycetaceae; genus SXXK01. The sequence goes on along the minus strand of CAMAVB010000190.1, from coordinate 4,597 downwards.
ACAAAGGCCAGATGTTGATCCGTTCCTGCGTCGCCAAGCTGTTGCCCCTGGTAGCCTATCATCGGATTTGGTTTGAGACCAACCTGATTGCGATATCCGACCGCTTTCTGTGCCGAGGCTGATGCCTGCAGGATCGCCGGATTCTGTTGCAGCGCTGTTGCTTCTAACTCAGCGAGCGACCAACGGTATGACTCGGAGGCCACCGACAATTGTGCGGCTTGAACTGCTTCCTCATCGGGAGCGACTGTCAATACTTCCGTGGCCTGTTGATCCTCAAACGCCACGGGCACGATGTTGTCTGAATGCAGTTGCCTCGGGCGATCAGAATCCGAGGAATGACATTCCAGAGCATTCAGTGTTTCACTCGGATCTGCATTCGGCGTTGCCGACAGATTTTGGCTGGAAATCGATTTTGCGACGCAGATCGGACGGTAAGAATGTGTCACTCCCGATCGTGACGCAGAACATCCCGACACGAAAATCGCGACAGCAAGACACGCACAGGGGAGCGTTTCCTGCAACACAGGCATCCGGAAGAGCGTCTGCGTTGTGATATGGCGGTAACGAATCATGAGTCAATTCCATCCGTGGCATGGCGCAATAAGCCGAGCGGCAGATAAGTTCTTACCGTACAGCGGACTTCCAAGTCCGCCGAAACAAATGACGGACAAGGATGTCCGTCGTACAGCAGGGAAATTCTTATCTGCCGCTCGCCTAAAGACAGCCTCCGGCCGTCCTCTTCAGATTTATCGGAAAAAACGGAACGACCTGCACCATGCGTCCCTGAGATTATGCGATTTGAGAGCCTGTTTAATGCGGTAGACTCGTCACAGACGTTACAATCGGACCCGTCAATGGCGCGGATCTTAGAACCCGTCCAGAATGGACTCCGCATTTTTGACGCTAGTTTCTTGTTCTGGCCCAAAGGGCCAGTAGTTCAAATAGGCACTGGCGCATAAGTAAGTTGGCACAAATCGTTTAACGGCGAGCCGTAGGCGTAGGCGAATCCAGCGTGCTTCCGCCTACGCCTACGGCTCGCCGTTAAACTAAAAAACTTCTGCACTGGTGCTTAGCAAGGGCCATTGGGCCTTTGAAGAACATTAAGGCTGGTTTCCTGCCTCACATCCCATGGTGTTTTGTACACGCCTTGGCGTGTATGGAAAACAGCGTAAGACTCTAAACGACGATTTCTGCTTCAATGAAATTCGTTGGATCTGCGGCATACGCTTTCTGCATCTGTTGCAAGGTTTTCCAGCGAATTCCGTGGTTGGGACTTTCCAGCGTCGGTTGTTCTTTGGGCAGATTCAGCAAACTGTCTTTACGAATGACCATGGCACGCACCTTGCGAGTTCTGACTTCGCCGTCGCATTCATTCGTGAGGCAGATCAGATAACGAATTGCGTCATGAGGTTTTCCGGCTTCACGACGGAACAGACCTGCCGCAAATGTCTCCGATAATTCATTCAGCACGGCATTCAGATAGAACCAGCGATCGTCTTTCGGCAAGGGAATCAGGGGATTCTCTTTCGTGGTCTGCTGCGCTGCTTTAATGAGTCGTTCGACGGCCACTTTGTTCAACAGGATGTCTTCGCACGTTTTTTCCAGCACGGTACGAATCAGCAGCTTGCCGTCGTGAAGCGAATTGAGCGAAATATTCAGTCGATTGAAGAATTCCCGCTTCTTCCAGCTCTGAGCCGCCCGCCACCGGCCAATCAGCAAGCCCGCGCCGGTAAACGCGGCTGCCGACAGGAGCTTGAGTCCGTGTTCTGTTGCGAGGTCGCGAACCGTGTTAAAAAACTCTTCCATTATCTGGTTTAACCTCCACAGAAGACACCGATCGACAGGTTACCTTTACGGCAAGAAGATTTCAGGTTGGAAATTGAACTCAGGCACCTGCAAATTTTCTTACCCGAAATTTTCTTGCCTTTTTGCGATTTTCGTGGCCGACCACTGTGGGTTGCCGGCGTAGCCCGCGGTGGGAGAACTGAGTGCCAATGCCGCGAAGCGCAGCGAAACAATTGCCGTCAAGTCTGATCCGTTGCAAACTCAGTTGATGCATCCTCAGCCATTTCCTCCACGATCGGCACGCCGATCGACTGCATCACGTTCATCTTTTGCTGCAAGCGCAAATCCCACGTCTTGAGATAGTGTTCATAGGCCGGATGATTTTCTGCCTGCTCCGACAACAGATCGCGCGTCATCTCTGTCAATGTGTGTTCTTCCTGCAGCGTGAGTTTCCCCAGCAGCACGCGGCTTCTGAGAAACACGAAGTACGTGTCCAGCACATCGCAGCGGCAATAGTCGTTAATGCGATCGACATGGCCTTCGTAATACAAATCCTGTACCTGCGAGCCATCAATACCTGCCTTGCCAGGTTTGTCGATCAGGGTCGCGAGCAAATTCAGGCCACCGTGCATGCGAAACGAACCAAAATTAGTGAGCAGATCCTGCAGATCCAGATGTGCGTCGTGGTTGTAACGATTCCGGGACTGCTCAAACGCCCGTGAATCGACGTTAAACCATGCCGGGATACTCAGTCCGAATCGAAATGCGGAAACTTCCATGACCGGCATATCGTATCCGCGACCGTTAAATGTCACCAGGGTCGGTCGCTGATAGTGGTGCCATCCCTGCCAGAATCGGCGGACAATTTCCTGAGGGCGGAATTCGGGGCTGTCGAGCACGATCAGTTCCAGCAGGCGATAGTCGGCAGCGACTTTTGCGATGGCAACGGAAACCGGCAGCACAAATGTGAGCGGCAGGACATCCTTGCCCGTTTCTTCCAACAGCTGCCGACGGTAACGACTGACGGCTTCGCGAGGCGTCAGATCTGCCTCTGGAAAACGAACTTTTCGGATCAGATCGCCATCACCCACGGTTTCAATATCAAAGATCAGAAACTTGACATCGCTCATTATTCGCTCCCACTTCCTGTCTGCCGCTGTAAATCTTTGGGCTGGCCGCTCGCATTTCATCCAGCGCTGCGTTCAAATTCTCAAACTGCGTTTCAAAACTGAATCTACTCCAGGACAACAATCGCTCTGCCATGTCTGAATCTGATCAACAGAATACCAGCATTCGTTCCCAAGTTGCACCCACGGCGCTCGAAGAACAGGCAATTCGTGGATTAACGACTGCCTACCAGCGGATGCGACAGGAAATCAGTAAGGTCATCATCGGCCAGGACGAAGTCGTCGATCAATTACTGATCGCGATGTTCTGTCGCGGCCATTGCCTGCTGGTCGGTGTCCCAGGTCTGGCCAAGACGCTGCTCTGCAGCACGATTGCCGGCATTCTGCAGTTGTCATTTCGACGCATTCAGTTTACGCCTGACCTGATGCCCTCAGACATCACCGGTACGGATGTCTTGCAGGATGATCCGGAAACCGGTCGTCGCGTGTTTCAGTTCATTCAGGGACCGTTGTTTACAAACGTCCTGTTGGCCGACGAAATCAACCGCACGCCACCGAAGACTCAGGCCGCTCTGCTGGAAGCCATGCAGGAACGACACTGCACCGTCGGTTCGCATACGTACGATCTGCCGGATCCGTTTTTCACACTGGCGACGCAGAATCCGATCGAACAGGAAGGCACCTATCCGCTCCCCGAAGCCCAGCTTGACCGGTTCATGTTTAACATTATGGTGAAGTATCCGACAGCGGCAGAAGAACTACGAATTCTGAAGCAGACAACCGGGACCGAAAAACCACAACTCACTCCGATTCTGACCGGTCGCCAGATCCAGGCTTTGCAGGAAGTGGTCCGCCGTGTTCCCTGCGCGGAGTACATCTTCGTCTATGCGCGCGATCTCGTCCGCGCGACAAGGCCCGGCGAAAGCGAAGCCCCGCCATTTGTGAAGGAACTGATTACGTGGGGCGCGGGGCCTCGTGCCGGTCAGTATCTGATCCTCGGCGCGCGAGCGTACGCATTGCTGCAGGGACGTTTTCATGTGACGACCGATGATGTCAAGGCCGTGGCCAAACCCGTGCTTCGCCATCGAATTATGACCACGTTCGCCGCTGCCAGCCAGGGCGTGACACCGGACGTCGTAGTGGAACGCCTGCTGAAGTTCGTGCCCGTCGAACTGCATGAACGCGCGAAGAAGCGAGTTCAGGCGGGAGGCGATTAAGCCTGTCCCTTCTCCCCCTGGCAAGGGGGAGAAGGTGGCCGACAGGCCGGATGAGGGGGGCCGTTTAGTGAGGCAGTGTACGAAAAAAAGCCCCCTCACCCTGCCCTCTCCCCCGAATCGTTTGCGGCGAGGCGACTGTATTATTCGAGTGTGTAAACCCGCAAACGATTCGGGGGAGAGGGGACTTGCCAATCGTCTTTGTGCCATCAATGCAATCGTGAAATGCTCTACTGTACTCGCCCGTTGACTGCTGCTCATCCAGGCACTCCAGCCTCCGCGATCTTTCCGTGCTGCAGTTGGATCACCCGTTTCGCGTGCTTCACTGCGCGGTCATCGTGAGTCACCATCAGGACTGCCCCGCCGCCCGCCGCAAATTCAGCAAGATATCCCAGCAGGGCGTCGGCATTCTGGTGGTCGAGATTTCCTGTGGGTTCATCCGCGAGAATGAGTTTCGGTTGATTCAGCAAT
>CAMAVB010000189.1 GCA_945861465.1 Candidatus Kuenenia stuttgartensis | reverse complement strand
CCCCTGCTTGTCAAGATCCAGCACCAAGCATCGCTTGCCGCGTTCCTGGCAGACTCCTGCGATCAGCCAGCAAAGATGAGTCTTTCCGACTCCTCCTTTCAGATTGAGCGATGTAATGATCTTGGCCGTCGTTGATCTGGTCGGTTCGGGTGAATCATGTTGCATGCCGCCAGAGTACAACACTGGCGCCGGTGCGCAAGTGGATCGGCAGCTCGATGGCGGCCAGCTCAGATACGCATTGGCTTTCCGCCGCCCAAAACCGCCCGAGTTTCTCCGAGAAACTTTTCGTTGACGACAATTGCGTCAGATTGTGCAGTACGCATTTGTGGGCGGAAAACGTAGACGACAATGACATCCAGCGGGAGGAAAATGAATGCGTCCCGCGGTCGGGCAAACGCTGACACAGCCGCAGCCAACTTCCAAGAGCTTTCCCGGTGGGACTCTGCCCTTGGAAAGGCTGCTTGCTGTGCATTTGCCAGTTCGACCGAATGGTCGCATTTATCATTTTCCTCCCTTTCCTATGTCATCCGACATCCAACACATTCTCCATCCTGAATATCTGCTTCTCTCCGACGAACGCCTGACAACCGGTGACGCACAGCGAATCGCTGAAGAAGTCTGCGGTCGGCTACTGACAGCATCAGAACTTCTACAAGTTCGAGATCTGTACGCACCATCATGTTGCGAAGAATGGTACTTGGCGATGGAGCAAACCATCGACGAAGTCATTGAAGCATCGATCACAAAGTAGAGATGCACTCGCAACGACGAGACGTCTTCTTTGATTACTCAATACTCGGCGACATTCGTCAACACAAACTTCCGACAGTTGGCGGACAGAAACATCGATCGCTGGCAGACAATTCAGCGAGATCCTGCGGACATTTTGCACACCGATAAATCCCCTTTCTGCTGTTTATCAAGAGCCAAACGACCGAATCAGATGCTGCATCGACACCTAGCGGACAATTCACCGATATCCAGCGGACAACATTTCGGCCATTGCACCGTTGTGATTCCACGTTTTTGGCTGACTGATCAGCTCGACGATTGTGGCCCCATTTCGAAACACCACGATCGATCTCCAGCGGACAATTCATCGAGAGCTGGCAGACGAAGTTCCGAGATCTGACAGACGAATTCACGATCGCTGGCGGACGAAAACGTCCCAGCTCAAAACCTGATTCAGCCCTTCGTGCTGCGGACTTGTTGGAATGTCGGAAGCTTGTTTTCGCGCACACCCGTGTGAGAGTGCTTACAAGAAACAATTCATCAACTCACCCCTTCACGGACGCGCGAAGTCAACGCAAACCACTTGGCGCCGGCAGAATTCTGTGGCACGCTGGCGATACATGAATTCCGAAACATTTCGTCAAGAACGGCAGGAAGCGGAAACTCGAACCGGGTCAAGAGTCACACCCTTGTTGGGACGTGATGAACTGAACCTGATCGACTTTCCTATTGGCACATTGTCATACAAGCAACCGAAGAATGACGACGGCAGCCGCCCCGACGAACTTGTGTTCGCGGTTGAGACGTTTGATCAGCAGCGTGGTAAAGTCATTCCAAAGAAACTCACCACACGAACATCGTCGAAGTATGGCTTCCCCACTCCGAAAGAAGAACAGCTCTTGGTTGGCTTGTTGTTGCTGACCCGCATGAAGAACAACTTCTCGCAGCCACGAGTCGAATTTCGATCCGGTGAATTGTTCGCCCTGATGAACTGGCCGCACAACAGTTCCAGCAAGCGACAACTGCAGACAGGGCTCGATCGACTTAGCGGCGTGAAGCTGCAGTACGAAAACTCATGGAGCACCGATGCTGGCCAGAAGTTTGAGAAAGTGTTTCACACAGGCATCCTGGATTCATACCAGTTGACGACACAAACCAGCGGCACGCCGAGAAACGGATCCGAATCAAACTGGATTCAATGGTCGTCCGAAGTGTTCGCCGACATTCGGTCGGGCAATGTGAAGGAACTCAACACCGAAGAATTCTTCTCGCTCAAGTACCCGCTCGCTCGCCGCATGTATCGATTTCTTGACAGGCAGCTCAGCCTGCAGCCGCATTTCGAAATGGACTTGCTGGCATTTGCTGGACATCTGGGAATCGCCGAAACCGAACACATCGGCAAGATCAAAGAGCGACTCGTCGAACCCATTGCTGAACTCGAAACATTGCCGTCGTTCATTGTTCAGATGCCAAACGACGAGCGATACACCAAACTGCAACCCGGATGCTGGAACATCCGTTTCGATCGAGCATCCGAGCAGCCTCAGATGGCCGAACGTCCCAGGTACCCTGGCAACAAATGGCCGAAGAAGTCATCACCGGAAAACGACGCGGGAACTCAACTTGTGCAGTCGTTCTACAAAGGCTGGAGCAATCTCGACGATCATCAACCGACACATCGAGAACTCAAACAGGCCGAAGATCTGATCTCCCGTTATTCTGCCGACAATCTCGCAACAGCTTTGCCAGTTGTGTTTCGCCAAATGAAACGCCACTTTCCACAAGCCCGAGCCTTCGGGGCATCGTTGCTGTTCTGGCCCGAAGCCGTGAAGGCTCCAAAAGCGGCGGCTTCATCTGCGGACGTGCCATCGAAGCCTGATTCGCCAGCCATTCTGGAATCGCCCAGCGAAGCCGAAAAACGTCACCACCAGGCGGAACGCAAAAGGCGACTGCGCGAACAATGGAAATCGCTGACAACTGAGCAGCAGACATCCATCCGAGCCACCGTCTACGAACATGCAGAAACTTTCGTCCGACTCCGCATCGAACAACACCGTTACAACGACCCGCTCGTAGAACTCGCCTGCCTCGATGAGTTGGAACGTCAATCTCAAAAACCAACGCAGCAGAGTTTGTAAAAACTCTGATCTCCTCAATCATTCGTTCCGCGAATTTCAACTACAACGTCGGCGAGGTCGCTGTTCCGAAAACCGAAAACCTCACACCGAAAACCTGCCCGAAGGGCGCCCCCATCACAGGTCATTCAAAACGTCACTCAACAGGTCATTAGAAATGACCCTGCAACGGCTTGGCGGAGCCAATCGCACCGCCTCAACGAGGGCGGCGTGTCGACGGACTATCGTCCGCGACCGGGGGCAATTCCAACTGCGGTCGCGGAAGACCTTGCGAAACTGCCCCCGGTCGCGGTCTTCACTTCGCCTTCGCTCCGTTCCGCCATCGACAGCGCCGCCGCACACCTCACTAGGTCTCCGCAGTTGGAACTGCCCAATCCGCCGACGAAGTCGGCTCGGCATTAGTATTCGTCGTTTGAACGATGGATGGTTCCGTGTGTCGGACAGATGCAGGATGCGGAAGTAAGAACGCACGGTTTTCCCGCAAGTCGACAAACACATAGCCATTCAATGCAATGTAGGCAGGAATTGCGGATATCTCTGTGCTAGAAACTCCAACACTGTGACGCGCAGGTTCTTTGCCGTTTGAATCAACACGTCGGCGTCCTTCTCTTCGACGACGTCTACGTGGTCGTACATTGCCTGACCCCGTTTGCGTGATGCAATCTCAATCTGGTCTGAGACATCACGCAATTCCAGACCAATCGTCAGTGGAAGCGATTCGATTGCTCGTTTATGGTGTCCACTGCCCTTGGCAACTCTATATCCACGCGCCCGGAGTGGAATCATGCACAGGATGAGCCCCGCGTCGTATGCATGCATGAACTTGCCATCGACACTAATCCCCTGACTGGCAGCGTCGGACAATTCGCGATCAACAACGGCAATGAGTTGAGCTATCTCTGCTTCGGTTGTGTCGTTGCTAATTAACCAGCCGTTCCTGCGCCATTGCTCTAAGCTCATTGTTCAGATCCTTCTCGGTCATCAAAGTTCCTGCCCAGCAAATTGGTAGTTTAGGCTCTCGCACCACTGTCGCCACGAAGTGGTTCCCTTCCTGCAGCTTGTCTCGAAAACGCGATGCGCTATAAATCGTGGGATTGATCTGGCGGCCCAGGATTCGTTCCGCATTCCTGAGCAATGGACTAACAACATCCATCGTTGCGTCTCCAATCATCATCACGTCGATATCACTTTCAACTGATTGCTGGGTTCTTGCAATTGAGCCAAAAACGAAACAGTATTGAAGCTTGTCTGCAATGGATGCCAATGCACTCGCCAATGTTTCCTGCAGGTTGATTCCACCTCGGGACTCACGCGCTTCAACCAAAGCCGTAAGTGCTGACAACACGTGCGGACATGGTTCTCCGAGGCCATCGTCTGAGCCAACACGTCGCAACACATCTTCGACCATCAGGCTGATTGAACGATCCCAGGCAATCTCCCCTTCGGCAAGTGAGCGAGCCAGGATCTGGCACGTCACACGAGCCTCTGTTCCCTCTCCATTTGCCCAATCCAAAAAAGCCTCACGCACATGCGGATACGGTCGAATGCATTTTCTGAGCGCGTGAAGTGAACTGAGCCGAACGGTCTTCGACAGATCCTGACGCGCCAACTGTAAAATCGTATCAACGAGTTTGGGATCCTCTACTGCGACATCTGCAAGTGCATATGCGGCATTTCGACGCACCTCCGATGATTCATCTGCATTGCACAACAGATTTTGCAGCATCTTTCGAATATCCTCGTCGCTGTCGGCGACGCTACCGAGAGCCCACGCAGCTTCGCCTCGTATTGGTTCCGGCTGCGAAGCAGCAAGCAGTCCCGTGAGCAACTCCACCGCTTTCTCGTTTCCTTTAGCGAATCGCCCCATCATTGAGATAGTCAGCACCTTCAGTTCCTCGTCTGGCTCCTCTGCGATTACCCTTGCCAGAACGGGAAAGCAATTCATCCGCACGTTACTCTGCATCGCCATCTGCACAATGAGTGAGTGCTTGACTTCATTGGGCGCATTGGCGTCGAGCAACCGGCGTGTCGCATCTTTCTGCCAGGTCGCAAAGTCATTTTTCAACAACTTGAAATTAGGAACGTAGATAACCTCATCGGAACCATCTGCAAGCAGTGCCTCTACGATCGCAGATGGCTTATCGAATTCAGCAGAAAGCTGCTCCATGTCAATTTCCGGATCATCAAACTTCGCGCTTTCAAGTTGTTTAAAATCGTCAGAAGGAAGTTCCTTCTTTGCGAGACCGAGAATCCGATCGACGGCCTGACTGGCGTGAGCGGCATATCGAGAGCCCTCAAACTGACGCAACATATCGAGGCATCTCAATGTGATACCCAGCCACCGTGATGCCGCAAGACGATCCATCGAATGAAATAGTTGTTCTACAACGTGCCGGTTGGCAATTGTGGCCCCGTCCAGCAGACACCGCATTGCCAGCAGAGAGCCTCGATGCAAAAATCGCCCGGAAGGATCTGGATCATCCAGCATCAGCCGCACAAGCCGTTCTGCTCGCGGCGGTGTAATGCGCGCCGTCAAGAGCCGAATTGTTTCGTCCCACTCTGGATGAAATAAGTATGGACGTACCAAGGTTTCAAGATCAGTATGTTTATCATTGTCAGCTTCATTGGTGAGGCCAACCGCCGCAAAGAACTCCTGCAGTGTCCGGTGGGAAAACGCATAAAGATCCAGTGACCGCTCTTCGAATATCCCCGTTCGTCCTGAAACAAATCGCAGAAGACGAGCAGTCGCATCCTTAGCTATCTGATCATCAAATCCCAGTCTGCTGACCAAAGCCTCATGCCAGCATTGTTCGATCCACCAACGTTTTGCGGTCACCACGCCATTTCTCTGCATCTGAAGGGCCAAATCCGCAACAAGCCACTCCAGATCCCGCGCGTCGAGGTCGATGCCGAGCGTTTCAGAGAACTCTCCGGACGGTCGCTTGCTCGCCTCCCACGTTTCCAGGAAGACTTCTGCAACTTTCTCGTACAGATCCACGCGCCGTCTGGGCAAAACGTAGTTGCGGCTGCGACAAAGGAAAATCAGGATCGTCAAAATCAAAGGATTGGATGCGATTTGACGGACTCGAGAGTTTTCCCATATCGCCTTTTCGAGGTTCTGTGATACCTGAAAATCGTCGCCAGACTGTAATAGCGGAGTCCATTTCGAAATTGTTGTGCGAATCTGCGAATCGCCGTACTCAAGCAACCGGACGATTTCGAATCCGAGTACCCTCCACGGTTCAGGATCGAAACCGATGGGACGCGATGTGAGGCAGAAGCGGTTTGACGGAAATTCCGCAATAAAACTCCTTGTTGTTTCTACTAAACGAATACGCGAATCGTCATCGGGAACTTCATCCAGACCGTCCAGCAAGAACAGTAACCGCTTCGACGCATCCTCTGACCATGCCTGCAACGTTGCTCCAAAGTCGCTCGCACCAAGTGATTCGACCCTCGCTTTGATCCACCCAAAAAAGTTAATCTCAGGATCTAGATCCATCGCTGCAGCAAACTCAGGAAGTCTTATGAAAACTGGAAGACAATCATGCTGAAAATAATCACCTCGTGACGTCATCACCGTCGTGTATTGCATAAACGTTGTCTTTCCCGATCCGGGACAGCCTAGAATAACCAGACGTGGAAACGCATGGATCGCTTCATCTGCATTGAGTCGCTCGTTCTCACGCAGAGCATCAGTATACGGATCTCTCGCTACCCGTGCGGCCATCACACCTTCATCGGCACAATCACTGTCGATCTGTTCGTCATGACTCTGACGGATCGCATCAGGCATGACGAAGATGGACTCCAAACGCTGTGGAGCCAAATCCGGAAACCCGAGCCCTGCGAACGACTTCCTGCCGAGTTTTTCCTCGATGAGTTCTTGGTAGCGGTCCCGTGCTGCAGATTCCTTCGAGCTGAAGTGTTTGGCCGGACGCTTCTGTCCGCCAGCCACAGCGCGTCTCAGAAGTCGCAATGTTTTTTCCGAAACCGTAACGACGCGACCATTTGCGATCCGGCTGATTTGCACGCGGGACACGCCTGATAATTCCGCCAATCGTGTTTGAGATTCGCCAAACGCGATGATCAGGGACTTTGCTTCGACCAGCGGGTCTTGATCCGAATGAACCACCATCACGCACTCCCAAGGATTTCCCGGAAAATCACAAATAACACTCGCAACTGCAATTGACAAATCCAATCAAGACACAAAAGATACAATCCAGAAGCCTGTGCGACACTAATAAGTGTAACACATCTGTTGTGAGGCGACAATCGTGAAATCGGCAAAATAATCTTGTTTTTTAACGGTTTTTTGATCTTGTCTCAGAGAGTCGTGGTGAATACGACAGTGTTGGCATAACATTGTAGATCAGTGTTCATGAATCTACGACAACTAAAAGATACAAGTGTGTAAACTTACTTGGATATCAGTATGTGTCATTCTGAATCACTCGGCTCCCGCGTATGTTAATCGAACGGCGGTGCTGGAACCGGATCAATGGTGGGCTACCTGCTACTCGCAGATTCCATTAACAAAACTTCAACTATAAGCAGACTTTTCCATGTACCTTTCAGACGTATTCAACATCTCAAACGATCTGCTCGCATCTGAAAATGTTTTTGACATCTCGTTGGTGAGCGACCTGCCACTCTTCATCGATCCCTTCTTGGTTTTTGACAGTGACAAGCCGGAGTATCAGCAACTGCACAAGGACGTCGTGCGCTATGTTTCGTTTGTTCGAAACAAAGTTGTCGCGGGAAACGTCACTTCAAATCAGGAACAGGAATGGCTGCATTTTTCCGAAATCCCGAACAATTGGCTTGGCTATTCTGTTGGCAGCAATGCTGGGCGCGGGCTGGGTAGGACGTTTGCAAAAGGAGCTGCGATTGGTCTTCGAGGACCGTTGAAGGACTTTGGAGAAGAGAATTACTCAAGAGGAAGTCATTTTGAACGGCTGTTTCTTTTCTCAAAAGGTTCGGGCAAAGATGCGTTGAGTGATTTTATTACCAATCTGTGCCACGAATTTCTGCTGAATTTTACTCAGCAATTCGCGCTAAGGCATTTGACTCCCGAACAATGCAAAGTCTTCGATGTCCGCCGGGTAAGCTTTAACTACGAGAAAGAGCGTTGGGGCCACAAGAAGTTCACGTTGCCCGTTTTCAAGTCGCAGTACGTACTTCTTACGCCAGTCGATTTATTGACTCAATCAGTACCGTGGATCAATCGAATGGATTTATTCGCCAAGTTTGGTGGAATACTGGAAGCAATCAGCGATAGGCAGCTACGTCAAAACGTCAACAGCTTTCTCCTCCAAAAACTAGCGCCACCCCCAGACCATCCGAGGGATCAAGAGTATTTTCCGCCGAAAAAAGACATCCAATCTGCTCATGAAAGAGCCCTGGAGTTATTTCCGGAATTGGCCAATATGTATGTCGCCCTCAAAGAAGAGTCTGGCGATGAGGCTGTGATTGAAAGCCGGAAACGAGTGTCACGAGCGGACGAATTCTACCGCGCTCGAGTTGTTGAGTTTGTTTCTTCGAAGTTGAATGTGTCTGGGTTCTTTGAAATTGATGTGGCGGACACGGGAAAACTGCTTGCAACCTTTGCGCGATTGATTGAGCAAAACGGTCGAGAACTGTTTCTCGGGGGTGATGGACTTGTCGGAGAGCTATCCAACGACGACGTGAGGTTAATTTGTACGCTGGCCTGGAGAGGGGATGGGAACGAGAAGCGGCGGCTTCCACTGTTTCGATTTGTCTCTGACTCGAAAGCGGCGTTGCAATTTGAGGCGGGCTCAAATGTGACTAGAAGCGACACGGGCATGCTCGTTATTACTACGGATCGGGCAAAGAAGTCCCGTGTCGAATTCATCGTGCAAAACGACAAACTCGATGGAGTTCTGGTTTCTTCAATTACAGGTAGTAGTGAGGAGAATACGAACGTGGAGAGCATTTTCATAAGCTACACGAAAACTGACGAAATCTGGGCTCGATGGGTCGGCAGCGTGTTGCTGTCCGCAGGCTACTCGGTCACTGTTCAATACAAGGACTTCCTGCCAGGCGCGAACTTTGTGGAGCTGATGGATCTGGCGATCCGAAACACAGACCGAACAATAGCAATTCTGTCGCCGGAATACTTGAAGTCAGACTTCGCTGCATCCGAATGGCAAGCTGCTTTTCGCGACGATCCGTTAGGGCAGAAACGAAAGTTAATTCCTGTTCGAGTTGCGAAGGTCAATCTTACTGGACTCCTCGGTTCGATCGTCTATGCCGATATTGTTGGACACTCGGAGAAATCAGCAACAGCAATCCTATTGGGCGCGATCAGCGCCGGCAGTCGCCCAACGCCATCGGAAAAGAAGGCCGTATTTCCTGGTGTATCTGATGGTGATCATGACTATCAGATTTTCTTTGACCGGATCCCGGCAGAGATTGAAAGAGGTGGAAGCATCGATTCTTCACGTCGGCTACAACTCGCGGTTGCGATCGCCAAGCTAACAACGAATCAGGTAAATCTCCTCGTCTTCGCTCTAAATCCGCCTGATAACGAGATTCCGCCGGTCAGCGCGCCTGCAAAAGACCGGGCCGCTGCATTATTGGACTGGACATCACGCGAAAGGATTGACTTGGCAACCATCGAAAACTTGTTGAATTCGCTTCAAGCATGAATCCATCATGTCGCATGGTCTTCGGGTGTGCAAGAAATGCCGATGAACTTGCTCATGAACATTACTGATTCTTGAAATCGAAGAGCCTTTCACAACCAGTTCCGGTCTCATCGACCGAATGTCCAATCGTATTCAATTCGGCAGATTGTCTGCTAGCAATTGCCACTCAGCCTGTGCAAGTGATTCGGGCTGGCGGTTCGAGTGGGTTTGGCTGGACCAGCCGAGTCGGACGTGGATGTTGGCTTCGGTCAGCTTCCAAAGCAGATCCTTGAAACCGGATTCTCCTTCTTCGTCGCAGTCGGGCATGAGGAGGACTCGGTTGTTCGCGAGTTGGCGGGCGAAGCGGGTGAGTTTTTCGAGTTGTTCCGCTGTGACTTTGTTGCTGCCGAGGCCGACGGCGGCGACTTGAAGTTCGTCGAGTCGCATGACGTCATTCATTCCTTCCACAATGACGACTCCGTAACGGTCGAGGGATTCTTTGACCCAGGGTTCATGGAGTCGAGTGGCGTGGCCGCCGTAGAGTTCGAGGCCTCGGTGGTAGCCGGTGACATAGCGGTGTTTGCCGGGCTTTTTGCCTTCGGGTTTTCCAGCTTTGATCCAGTCGTTCCATTTGGTTTCAAAGTTCAGGTCACGGCCACTGTAGCTGACAATGTCGCCGCGTTCGTTGCGGTGGGTGTAGACGAGGTAGCCTTTGCGGAACAACGAGCGACCGTTGCCCGGTATCCAGCCGACGCCCCATTTCTGCATGAGTTCGGGCGTCATCCACGGACGCTTACGAACATATTGAGCGGCTTCGGGGGACATTTGAGCGACATCGGCAATCAGGTCGTTGGCGAGATCCGCGATGGCTCGGGCGGCTTCCTTGTCGTGGCGGATCAACGGGACGTTGATGAGCTTTGCTGCTGGTTTTGATTCGGTTGGTTTGGAGGCAGGCGGTTCAGTGCTGGCTCGGTCGGGAGACCGGCCAGAACCTCCGTCCGTCGATAATGGCGTGGATTCGTAGGATCGACGTTGCTTCTTAATTTCGGACTGCGGGACATAGGGACGGGATTCTTGCGATGTGGTGGCTTCGCCGCTGATCTGGCGGAGTTTTTGGATGGCGGCTTTGAATTCCTGGCCTCGCAGGCGACCGCCTTCCGGTGGTCGCTGCGTTTCAAGTCCGTGGACCAGCGTGAGCAGGTTGCCTCGTGTTTCACAGGAGTGGCAGTAGATCTGCTTGGCGACGTCCTGACGCACCGTGAGGTTTCCGTACTGGCTGTCGCTGCAGGCTTCATTGAAGACGCACTTCATGCGGTATTCGCTGGTGCTGTTCTGCGGCTGCGGCAATCCATAGTGCTGCAGCACAAGCGACAGGGGAGTGCGATTGATGAGATTGTCAACGTCGCTCACGTATCCGTTTCCGGACTTGGGGTGGGCCGAGCGGCGGGCGTTAACGTCGCTTGCTGGCGGATTCGCTGGTTGCGAATCCGATGATGAGGAATGAGATTCAGGATTCATGCAAGAGGAAGTAATTGTGTTCTATGGTACTCTGGTTTTCGACGGATGACAAAAGTTTTACACGCCAGAATCGGCCCGCGTGATATCGAGCTGCTGACTGCGATCGATCGGTTTCCTGTGACGGCGGCTCAGTTGTGTCGTTTGAGCCACGCGTTTGAGCTGCCGTTTCGCGATGAGAACAATCTGCGTCGACGGTTGCGATTGTTGTCGGATATGAAACTTGTCCAATGCTGGCCGTATGCGATCGCGGGCGATGGCCGTTCGCCGCGTTACTTCAAGCTGACTCGGGACGGGTATCGGTTGCTGTACGGTGCGAAGGCGGCTTTGCCGAAACGCCGGTATTTTCAGGCTGTCCGCCCTGGGCATCATCATCACACGTTTTGTCTGGCGGAGCTGGTGACTCATCTGATCGTCACGGGGCACAGGCACGGCTGCACAATTGAGCATTTCGCCCGAGAGAACAGCGTGTGTTTGCAGGCGACGGGCTCCGCACAGGACGCAGGGAATTCTGCAGAGCAGTCGCTGGAAACGGCGGTCTTCACGGTCTACCCCGATTGTGCATTCGTTGTTCGCCGATCGGATGGTCATTGCTTTCCGTTCTGCGTGGAACTTGATAACGGCACTGAACGCATTCGATCGAAACAGGACGTCGAATCGCTGGAACGCAAACTGCGGGCCTACGATGCGCATCAGGCACAGTTCAGTCGATTTGATCCGAATCGATATCTCGTGTTGATCGTGACGACCAGAAGTGACGCCCGAGTTCAGCATATCCTGTCCCTTGCAGCGGATGTCGTGCAGCATGTCGGTCGGACGATTTTTATTGGTGCGAGTCTGAACTCCGTACTGGCCGGTGATCCCTTCATCGATCGGGCATTTGCCAACCATCGCAACGACTGTCGAACCCTGATTCCGATGAAGGGATAACGCTTTGATACGGATGCACCGAAGAACAATGCCCTCCAGATGAATAGAGGGCTTTCGCAGGGTGCGACTCGCTGGATTTGTTGTCGCCAGACAATCCTGGGAAATCGGATTCAATCTGTCACGAATTCGCAAAGTTGAGTCGCCTAAAGACCCTCTACAGAGTTGGAGGCCAGTCTATGTGAACCGGCCTTTCGGCGAGGACGCGAGGCACGTGTCATGGCCGTTTCGTTTCTTGTGCTTCACTTTCACGAAAGGACAGTGCTGTGCCAATTTTTAATGGAGGTGCCAAATCTGTCGATGGTGATCAAGTCTTGTACGGGCCCAACAATCCGCGGTTCAGGATACCGAAGTATGACTGGAAATTGTTGTTGGCACGTTTCAAGTACTACGGCTGGTTAGTGTTTACCAAGCTCGTGCTGGGAGTTGTGTATCTGTCAATCGTAGCGGACGGATTGAAGTACATCATTCCGTCGCTCGGAATGAAATTGAGCAAGGTGCCACTTTTTGGCTTTCTCGATGGCTACCAGCTGACCTATAGGCTTGACCTTGCCTCAGCAATGGCATTGTTCGTGTTGCTCGCGGTTTTCTGGCTGTGGGATCAGGCACTAACGCTCTGGATCATCGGAAAGGATACCAAGTACGTATCTGATGATCCGCTCTTCCGAGTTCGCCGCGAGTCGTCGATTTATTTGCTTGCGATCGTGGTGCTGTCGATGGACGCCATTCTTTTCTTCATCGCATTGGTGCAAAGCAACTGGGATGGCTCAGTGTTTTCATTCACTGCTCTGATTGCCACGATTCTGTACTCGTCTGTGCTGATCTTTGTGACTCTCGTGACTATCGAACTGCGTCAAAAACTTTCAAACGTTGAAGGAGAATCAAGTGAAAAGACTGTCTAATTTAATGCTGTCGAATTCAATACCGACCAATTCAATGCGCTGCTTACTTGCAATGGTGGTTATCTGCGCCGGATGTGTAAAGCGAACTGCTGAGCAACATTCCAGATTTCCAACAGACGACAGTGATTTCGTTCTGGTTTTGGTGCTGGACTTGTCAACGTCGTCTGTGAGTTTGTTCGATGATGATAAGCCCGGCTACGAATTCACAATGAAGCTGATCGAGCACTACACTCGAGCCGTCCCTGGACGCAATGGCAAACTGATCCTCGCGCAGGTGTCTGCCAGCGACAACCCATTGTTGTGGGAAGGCGAAGCTGGACAACTTCGGCGAGATTTTTCGAATCCACGTGCCTTTCGAGAAAAGCTGTTGTCCAAATCAAATCCCCACGGCTCCCGAATCCACGAGGGCCTGGCTCGCACGTTTGAGTACCTGGTGAAACACCAGGCGGTCCAGGGAGGTGCCAAACCAGCGGTGTTCGTTTTGTCTGACATGATGGACAACGGCAAGGACGGAGCCGAGTACGAAAAGAAGCTCGTGGCTTCACTGAAGGAGTTCGGAGAAAAAGGTGGTATCTCAGGATTCTATTTTGTGGATCAGTCTCTTCTGACAAAGTGGCAGACCATACTCAACAATGCAGGCATCAAGGAATGTTTTGTTACCCCGGATATTGTGGCTGATCCGCCCATGCCGAACTTCGATTGATCTTGCTGGAATTCGTTCCCGCATCTTGTGCAGAGCAGGGATCTGAGTCTCAAAAACTCGGTGAACTGCTCTGCGGTTTTTGTCGAGTCGTGCTACTCTGAAGACACTGCCTGCAGATCTGATGTTTCCCGGATTTCCCCCAGAAGACTGGCCGTTCCAGACGTTGAAGTTGGGTGAGTACATCTCGTATGCCCGGCGGGCGGCTGGAATCGTCAAGGAACAGCGTTGCGAGTTCGCCGCTGCGGTTGCTCAGGTTCTGGGCAATCGCAGCGTGACGGAGCGGGAACGAACGATGCTGATTCAGAAGGCTCAGTCGATCGTTTATCTGGGGCTGGAAACAGAATGAATTCTGCTTGCGCTGTCGGTCGGTTTGTGGCATGCTCGAAGTCTGATCGGCAATGTTGCCGATCGGATTCTGATCTTTCATCTGTTCAGGAAAGGTGCATGCTATGGCACAGTCGAATGACGCCGCGTCGCGACGGCCGGAAAAAGTGTTTCGTATTGGCTACGTATCTGCGTCTGTCTTTGCCCGAGAAGTTCAGGGCGAGAACAGCAATCGTGTTTTGCGTTCTGTTCGTCTGCAGAAACGGTACATGGACGGCAATGAGGCCAAGTACACGGATTCCTTTTCACTGCCGGAACTGCCGCAGGCGCAGCGAGTTCTGCAAATGGCAACGGAATGGGTTGAGCAGCATGAAGCTGATCTGAACCTTGGCGATGCGTAAACCGCATTGCGTGACCGACAGGCTGCTCAAGTCTGTCGGTTTTTTTATGCGCCAACGGAAGTGATTGAGGCCGCATTTGACAGGGATCGGGCCGGGTTCAAAAGGTCGTGGAACATCATCAATCGCGGTGGGCAAACAGGCACTTCGCCAGTTTCGCCGACAACGACGACAGGACAAGGTCGTACAGAGTCTCCACCTTGTCCTGTCGTTTTCGTTGCCGGCGTTTCAGGCGAGTGTCTTTATTTCTTACCCACCGCTCCGATGAAACGTTCATCACCATTCACATCACCGGCTTACAATCTTCTGCCTGACAAGATTGCGGCAGTACTTCCGAAACTCGGCGAAACATCCGAGAATCCTGATCCGACGTTCCACGTCAAGTGGTTCACGCCCGACGCCAATTTCACTTGGTTCGTCGCTGAGTTCGATCCGGAATCACGCATCGGCTACGGCTTTGTTGTCGGCCCATTTCCTGAATGGGGCACGTTCGCACTGGATGAAATTCGAACAGTCCGGGGTGCTCTCGGCTTACCAGTTGAGCGGGATCTGCATTTCAGTCCTTGTAAGTCGTCAGAGATTACGAAGGATTATTACTGAATCCTTCGCAACGGCGTTCCTTCAGCAGGCTGCTTCGGCGGCCTGCTTTCTTGGTGTCAAGTTCCTTTGGTTGCGGATACCGATCAGTGTGGCTTTCCTTCTTCCGTTTGCGTAGAGCCACGCTTGTGTGAGATGATGCGGAAATGAAAGTTCAGCTCACAACCGAACAGTCGAATGCTCTGAAACAGAGCAGTGGCTCGCTCTCGCTGGTTGATCCGGGGACTGGCAAGGTCTATGTTCTTGTGGATGTGTCGATTCATCAGCGGGCCATGGAGGCATTGCAGCTGCAGCAGAATGGAGACGATGCTGCCGTTCAGCAGGGGCTGGATGACATGCATGCCGGACGAGGAATGTCGGTGGATGAGTCGCGTGCCAGAACTGAAGACGCTCTTTCACGAATGTCACAATGAAGCGGTGTTCAGCGAATGCCATCGGAACTTGAATCATCACGTTCTCGCGAAAACTCGCCGATCTGTTCTGTGATCTTGACGACTTGTGCTACGCTGAAGGTCCGATGGCAGACCCTTTGCCGTCCTGATCTCGGTTTTGCCCATGTGCAGCCGGTCGTTGTCTCCAGCCAGACGTTCGTCAGTGGTGTGGAATGCAGATGGCGACTCTTCCGCAGGACTGACGGTGCC
>CAMAVB010000188.1 GCA_945861465.1 Candidatus Kuenenia stuttgartensis | reverse complement strand
TTTCGGCGATGGAAACTGCGTTCTCCGGGGAAACACGGAACTGTGTCACAATCCGATTCAGCAGCTCAGCGTTGCCGGAGGAAATGCGGTTCGCCTGATTCCACGCAGCGGCATGACCGTAACTCGCGGCCTTTGCAATCTTCAGGTCGGAGACATGGACTCGCAATGTCGCCGAACGAGCAGCGTCAATCCTCTTTAGCTTGCCCCTGATCGCTTCGAGCGTTTCCGTTGTTTCAGCGAGGACTGCAAACTCGTCCGTTCGGAGAGCGAAACCAGCCTGCGAAATTATCGGCATTGCAAGTGCCACGATGTCGCCGTCCTTCGATTCCGAAGTGAACAGTCTCGCGGTGTATTGCTCGACAGCCTTGATTGTGCGACCTCCCAGAAATGCGTGTTGTTGTGCATCGAGAGGATCAGTTTCAACGATTCCGTTCCGACACGCGAATTTGATCTCATGGTCCATCAAGCCGGCGACAATTGGTGTGACATTAAAAGCATTCCCTTCGGCAACTACTAACGCTCCTTCAATCGGCGCGAGTTGCTTCTGTTCTTTGTCCGGATTCAGAAAGTTGAGTACTCCAAACTCAGTTTGCGGAAATGGATAGACATGCAGATCCAACACGACACGTTGCATTGTGCCTTCATCGACTCTGCGGATCGCA
This sequence comes from Candidatus Kuenenia stuttgartensis, assembly GCA_945861465.1. GTDB lineage: Bacteria > Planctomycetota > Planctomycetia > Planctomycetales > Planctomycetaceae > SXXK01. The sequence continues at coordinate 14,876 of CAMAVB010000188.1, read as the reverse complement.
ACGACCGCCGGATCCATCTTTCTCCAGAGTCTCGCGTACATTTTCGCGAAGTCCGCATACGCCTTCACTTCCGCTGACGTTGCGTTTTCGACAGTCACATCCGGCACCGGCAGAAACGCCCCACGCGCACCACGCAGCGAATCGGTGACCGACTTGCCATCCCATTTCAGTTCGCTTCCGTCCGGGCGGTTGCCAAAACCTGGCGGCATGAAGCCACCCAGGATCAGATCTTGCAGTGAGTCAGCTGGTCGTTTTTCGGCTGAGGCGGCAAGCGCTGCCAGTTGAACAAGCTCCATCTCACTTTCGCTTTGGGCTCGTCGAGTCATCTCAATGCGAAATTCCGGGCGAATGAACGAGCGAAAGAACGCATCCGACATATAGAGGAAGGCGTTGTCCCCGCGCGACAGTGGCATTAGTGTTCGCCCGTAACGGAATTCCTTTGTCGCTCCGAGCGATGTGGTTGCGTCTCGACTCACTTCCAGAAAGCGGCGGGCGATGGTTCGCGAAGTTGTGACAAGATGAAAATCTCCGCTGCGGACATAGAACGAACGGACTCGATTATCGGGGGTTGACAGCAGGGAATAGGTTCCCGAATCTCCTTCGAACGTGACATCGCTCAGAGTCACCTCGGGATCTGAATCTGCCCGCAGTTGTCGTTGCGTGTTCAGATTCTGCTCCAGGAGTTCGTTCACTCTGGCATGAAACACAACTCCGATGCCGGCTCCTTCGCGCAGTAGAGTATCCGAGCCAATGATTGCGATATCGGAAATCACCGCTGGCCCCAGCAGTTGCGCCAGTTTCGTGTCCCGCAGTTCGAGCCGGTTATCAATTCGGTCAGAAAGGTGATAGTCAAATCCGCGAGCCGTTGAAAGATCCCGCAGGTCGGCCCCAAACTGATCGATCTGCCGACGTGCCCATGAGAGGTCGTCGTAACCTTGCAGCCGGACATAGAAATACTCGGGCGGAATGATCATCGCCATTGCTTCCACTTCGACATCGACCGCTGGCTCCGGGATCGTCACGGCTGGCGGCAATGTCGCTTTGGGAATCGGTTCCGTTGCCAGTTCGCGGCCCTTCGCTGTCGCGAGCAACGCATCTTTCTGCATGGCAATTCGGATGGATTCCGTCCCCGTCAGAAATGCAAGGAATCTCGATTCTTCATCCTGCGGCAACCACGTGGCACTCTTGAGTTCCACGTCCGGCTTGTGTAATCGTTTCGCCAGCATGGTCAGCAGGTACTGATCAATCTGCAACGGATACGAATCGTTGGTCTCTGTCCTGCGAGCCTGTTCAACGAACGCTTTCCACCACAGGTCCAGATGAGTGCTGTACGGACCCGAATCGACGGTCGCGACCGGGATGAGGGCTATTGCCTTCCCTTGGAAAACGACCTCTTTCGTCGCCTTCGAGTCGAACAGAAAATAGCAGCTCCCAGCGGAATCTGACGCTGGATACAAGGCCCCCGCCCCGAGTTGTTCCAGGGGAAAGCTGCGAAGACTCGCATCACCTTTCAAGTTTTCGGGGACCGTCAGAATGGCCACACCCAGCGGCTCTCCAGTATAGGCATTCACACTGACGTCGTCGGCAATGGAGTCGCGGCAGACCAGCTGCGAGACACAGATCAGGATCGCAACGACACTTCCTTTAATGCATTTCATTCTGGCCTCCGGAGACGATGAACTTTCGAATCGACGAATATTTGCTTCCTGAACACATTCTGCGCAACAGAGGACATCCTGTCGAATCGCAGTCGCGGCGTCCTGCCGCCAAAGTTTAACCCATTTTGGCCAAATCCGGGTTGACTGGAAATAGAACGGGCCGGTTTATTGCAGCTCGGTCCAAAGTTGCGATTCCTGTAGCGTGGACATTCATGTCCGAGATATTGACTTGACACGGTTTCATTATCGAGCGGCTGTCAATGTACAATAAGGTTCGCTTCGACCGTGTTTCACGGCCACGCGACGGACATGAATGTCCATCCTACATTCTGGAAGAATCGCTGCATCGCATCGGTTTTTCGTTGCACATCGTGCCATCCGCTTAGAATGTTTGACCAAAGACTGGTTGTCTGGCGCTATCGAATTCGGAATCAAATCATGCTCAAAACCATTCCAACGTTGCTGCTGATTGTCCATTGTAGCGTTGCGACTGCTGACGAATGGGGTTCGATCGGCGGACAGATCATCGTGGAAGGCGAGATTCCGGAACGCATCGTCCTGATCGCCAAAGATGCGGAGGTCAAGGACAAGGAGGTTTGTTCAGCGAAGGAGCATCTGGCCGAGGACTTGATGATTGACAAGGATTCAAGGGGGCTTGCCAATGTGTTCGTGTACTTGGCGAAAAAGCCGAAGAAGATTCATCCGGACTTGATCGAACCGCCGACCGAAGCCATTTCGACCACGTATAAAGGCTGCCAATTGATCCCGCATTGTTTGGTTGGTCGGGTACGACAGAACATTGCGATTGGCAACGAAGACACGATCGCGCATAACCCACATATGTATGCGCTAAGTAACCCCGCGCTTGGCAGCCTTCTCGTTCCGAGAATGAAAAAGCCCCTAATCTTCCGCTGTCAAAGAACAGAGCCGACGCCATTTAAGTTCGGCTGCGACTACCATCCCTGGATAAACGCATACTGGTTGATTGTCGATCATCCCTATGCAGCGCTGACTGACAAGGACGGCAAGTTCCAGATCGATAATCTGCCAGTCGGCGACCACAATTTCCGAATCTGGCATGAGCGATTCGGCGACATCAACAAGAATTACAGGGTTTCCGTTACCTCTGGTGATCGCGTCGAATTGCCTGCGGTTTCGGTGAGTCTCGACAAATTGAAGTCTCGGTGACGGAATCGACACATTTGCCCTTGACTGTGCCGTGGCTTCGCCCGCAACCGAAACAGGTAAGCAGATTTCGCTGAAATCTGCTGTGCCGACTTCGGCGAAGTCGGCCTACATCGCGTCGGCCTCAAAATGATGCGTTTCAGTTTCGACGGTGAATGCAGCAGGGTGAGTTTCATTTTTTGCCAGGAATAAACCGGGTTTGGGAGTTCCTGCTTAGTAAAATTAAGAATGCTTGACAGCGTTACTGTTTCTTTGTCACCCTGAGAAACAGTCGATGCAAGTCGATTTCCCCCACATACCTTCCTGACTTCAAATATCAAAGGTTGATTGCCATGACCACGGCTCGCTGTGTGGCTGCTTTCGCCGTAACGGTCATGTTGACCACGGTTGTCGATGCCCAGGATGATATTCAGTTCAATCGTGACATCCGCCCAATCTTCATGGACACGTGTCTGACGTGCCACGGGCCTGACAGTGCGGCGCGCAAAGCCGATCTGCGGATGGACAAGCGCGATGCGGCGATTGAGCATGGTGCGATCAGTCCGGGAAAACCGGATGAAAGCGAAATGATTCGCCGTATCCTGAGCGACGATCCGGAAGAGATCATGCCTCCCCCGGAACTTAAAAAACCGCTCAGCCCCGAGCAAAAGAAACTGCTGGTTGACTGGGTTCAAAGCGGAGCCGAATATCAACAGCACTGGTCCTACATCGCGCCGGTGCGGGCGGAGGTCCCGGTCGTGCCGGAATCCGTCAAGCCCACGCACGCGGACTGGCCCAAAAATCCAATCGACAATTTCGTGTTGCAGAAACTGGTCGCAAATAGCCTGGCACCGGCGGTCGAAGCGGATCGCCTCACACTCGCGCGGCGGGTGAGTCTGGACATCACAGGACTGCCTCCGACTCCGGAAGTCGTCGAGGCATTCGTCAACGATCAATCGCCAGATGCCTATGAGAAGCTGGTCGATTCGTTGCTGGCCAGTCCAACATGGGGTGAGCATCGCGGTCGTTACTGGCTTGATTATGCTCGATATGCTGACTCACATGGAATTCACTTCGACAACTTCCGTGAAATGTGGGCGTATCGCGACTGGGTGATTAAGGCATTCAGTCAGAATATGCCGTTTGATCAGTTCACGATTGAAAACCTTGCTGGCGACCTGCTGCCAAACGCGACACTCGATCAGCAAGTGGCATCCGGTTTTAATCGCTGCAACATGACGACCAACGAAGGCGGGATCATCGACGAGGAGTACGCCGTGCTTTACACCCGCGACCGGACGGAAACCGTGTCGGCCGTCTGGATGGGACTCACAGCTGGCTGTGCCACATGCCACAGTCACAAGTTTGATCAGCTCAGCCAGAATGAGTTTTATCAGATGGCTGCGTTCTTCAATAACACGACGCAAGCCGTCCGCGACGGAAACATCAAGGACACGCCGCCGATTATCGCCGTGCCGATGGAAGCCGATCGAAACCGGTTTGAAGCCTTGCCTCCGTTGATTACGGCAGCTCGAGCGGCGGTTGAAGAACGACGAACTGTAGCCCGCGCTGAATTCGAGACCTGGGCCACCACTGCAACTCCTGCGACTTTGGGCGAACCAGTGTCTGCGGAAGGATTGCATCTGCTGGCGGAATTGAATGAGGGCGACGGCAAAACGCTGGGCTTAACCCTGGATGACAGTCCTGTCGAAGTGACGCTGAATAATTCTGCGAGTTGGACCGACGGCTTGAACGGCAAGGCGCTCAAAGTTCAGGGTGCCGCTTTTGAACTGTCTGACGCTGGCGACTTCGAAGGCGACGAACCGTTTTCGTGTGCGGCATGGATTCATGTTCCGGCGAACGATGGCAACGGTGCGATCTGCGCTCGGATGGATGCAGGCCCTGAGTATCGCGGCTGGGATTTCTGGGTGCAGCAACGTCGCATCGGGATGCACATTATCAGTGCATGGCCGGAGCAGGGCATGAAGGCTGTGAGCAAGGCTCAGGTGCCAGCAAACGAATGGGTCCATGTTGCGGTGACGTACGACGGTTCTCGGAAGGCATCTGGTCTGCAGATTTTCATCAACGGAGCGGTGCAGGAAAAGAACATCGAAAACGATAAGCTCGACGGTACCACAATTCGCACAGAAGCTCCCTGGAAGATCGGATCGCGCTCTGCGAGCGAACCGTTTACCGGATCGATTCAGAATCTGCGAATTCAGAGTCGTGTGCTGTCGGCTGCCGAAGTCGATTCTCTGGCAAAGCTCAGCCGGTTTCAGGGGACTCTGGCAAAGGCCGTTGATCGACGCTCGGCCGAAGAATCGAACGAACTGTACAACTTCTGGCTGAAGAAATTTGATCCGGTCTTTACCGAACGTACCGCGAGCCTCGCGACGTTGGAAAAGGAAGAGGCCGACATTCGAGCCCGTGGCACGATCGCGCATGTGATGCATGAAAAAAATGATCCGGCAACGGCCTATGTTTTGTTCCGAGGGGAGTATGATCAGCGGCGCGATCAAGTATCTCCTGAGACGCCCAGTGCGTTTCCCCCGTTTCCCAAAGACGCGCCGCGAAATCGACTTGGATTCGCGAAATGGCTGCTGCAGCCTGAGCATCCGCTGACGGCGCGAGTCACGGTCAATCGGTTCTGGCAGGAAATTTTCGGCACCGGTCTGGTCCGCACGACGGGCGACCTGGGCGTGTCCGGCGAGATTCCAGTCAATCAGGACTTGCTCGACTGGCTGGCGGTTGAGTTCCGTGAAGGCGGCTGGGACATGAAGAAGCTGGTCAAGCTGATTGTGATGTCCGCGACGTACCGACAGTCTGCCATCATGACTCCTGAAAAACTGGAAAAAGATCCGGCCAACCGGCTGCTGTCGCGCGGCCCTCGGTTCCGCATGGATGCTGAAATGGTGCGAGACTACGCTTTGGAAGTCAGCGGCCTGCGTATCTCCACGATCGGCGGACCGAGCGTGAAGCCATATCAGCCGGAAGGCGTCTGGGAATCGATTGCCATGACCGGCAGCACGACGTCTCGCTATGTTCAGGATACCGGTGACAACCTTTATCGACGCAGTCTGTACACATTCGTCAAGCGGATGGCACCACCGGCGTCGCTGGATATCTTCAACTCGCCAAACCGGGAACAGTGTACCGTTCGCCGTGAGCGTACCAACACGCCTCTGCAAGCATTGGTGACGATGAACGATATCCAGTTTGTAGAAGCCGCTCGTCGCCTTGCTGAGCACACTTTGCAACAGGGTGGAGCGACCGACGAGCAGCGTCTGCAATGGGCCGGAAAGCGATTGCTGTGTCGCGAATTCCGACCTGAAGAGTTGCAGATTCTTACGGAGTCACTCCGCCAGTTGACCGAGTTTTACGGGGATCATGCCGCAGATGCGGCTGAGTTGATTAAGACGGGCGAAACCGAACCGGACGCAGCCATGAATGCGAAGACTCTGGCGGCATGGACGATGTTGTGTAATGAAATGATGAACCTGGATGAGGTGTTGAATAAGTAGGGTGATAGTTTAACGGCGAGCCGCAGGCGTAGGCACTGCGGCCCATCAAAGGTCGAATTCGCCTACGCCTGCGGCTCGCCGTTAAACGAAGAGATTCCGGTCACAGAATCGCCACGGAATAAGGACAACAGACATGAACGCCTTCGAACAATTTCGCGTGAACATGACCCGCCGGTATTTCTTTTCTCAGGGCTCAAACGTCATCGGTGCCGCTGCGCTCGCGTCGTTGATGGGTTTGCCGCAGCAGGCCGAAGCAGCCGGAAGCCAGAGCGGGTATCTCGGTGCAGTGCCGACGCATTTTCCGGGAAAGGTCAAACAGGTGATTTACCTGCATATGGTCGGAGGACCTTCGCAGTTGGATTTGTTTGATTACAAGCCGCAGATGAACGACTGGTATGACAAAGATCTGCCGGAATCCATCCGTAACGGGCAGCGCCTCACAACAATGACGTCCGGACAGGCCAGATTTCCGATTGCACCCTCGAAGTTTCAGTTTGAGAAAGTCGGGCAGTGCGGGATGTGGGTCACGGAACTGCTGCCATGGACGAAAAAAGTCGTCGATGAAATGTGTTTCGTCCGGAGTATGTACACAGAGGCCATTAACCATGAACCCGCCATCTGCCTGATGCAGACCGGCAATCAGGTCACAGGTCGACCGTGTCTCGGGAGCTGGACGTCGTATGGTCTGGGATCGCTGAACGAGAACCTGCCGTCGTTTGTCGTGATGGTGGCGAGACCGACGAATCAGGAACAGGTGCAGGCCATCTCTGCGCGACTTTGGTCATCTGGCTATCTACCGGGCGAATATGCCGCTACGTCGTTCCGTTCGTCCGGTGACCCGATTCTGTTTATCAACAATCCCAGCGGTGTGCCGAGCAACGTACGACGGACAACGCTTGACGGATTGAATCGGCTGAACCAACTCAATTTCGACCAGGTCGGCGACCCGGAAATCCAGACTCGAATTGCACAGTACGAGCTGGCGTATCGCATGCAGTCCAGTGTACCGGAATTGACGGATCTGGCGTCTGAGCCCGCTTCGACATACGAACTATACGGCGATGAAGCGAAGAAACCCGGAACGCTGGCCAACACAATCCTGCTGGCTCGCCGCATGGTCGAACGCGGCGTACGTTTCGTTCAGATCTACCACAACAACTGGGATTCTCACGCCAACGTTGCCGGTCGTCTGCCGGACCAGTGCCGCGATCTGGATCAGGCGACATACGGTCTGATCACAGACCTGAAACAACGCGGGATGCTGGATGAGACATTGATCATCTGGGGCGGTGAATTCGGCCGCACAGTTTATTCACAGGGTGGACTGTCAAAGCAGAACTACGGACGCGACCACCATCCGCGCTGCTTCACGATGTGGATGGCCGGCGGCGGCTTCAAAGGCGGAACGATCCATGGCGAGACCGACGACTTCAGCTACAACATTGTCCGGGATCCGGTCCACATTCGCGACTTCCATGCCACCGTGATGCATCAACTTGGCTACGACCACGAACGCTTCAGTGTCAAATATCAAGGCCTCGATCAACGCCTCACCGGCGTGCTGCCTGCGAAGGTGATCGATGAGCTGCTTACATAGTTGAACGATTCCCACAGCGACCGGGCGTTGGTTGCGCCGCATGCGCCTGTCGGAATGCGAATCAGGGAGCGACATTGCCTACGTAGCTCAGTCGCTCCGCCGACTGAGATTCATTGCTGGCAAAGCAGCGGTGCCTTCACTGGCGGATTCTGCTCACCACATCCCAGCGTTGTTTTCGCACGAGCACGACCAGCAATGCTCGGCACTTCCCGCAGCAGGCTTGCCTGGTTCGCAGTGCGCGACGATGATCCAGACGCACATGCACCGGATCGACACGCAACATGGTGCCTGAGTGGCCTTTCCGAGATGTCGTAAAGCAGCAGGGCCTATTCCAACTGATACAGTCCGCCGAGCCGATTCTTCAGATGGACTTCCAGTGCTTCCTTGTGCGGCAGCAATTGATCGCGCCCACGATACAGTCGATTGTCATCGAGTTGCTCTTCCGCCACGCCGGGCAGATCGGGCAGCGCCGTTTTCGGATACAACTGCTCGACAGTGGACTGTTCGTCATCGAATTCAAATCGCATCTGATGAATGGTCGTCACGACATCACATGACAATTTCAAATTGCTGGAGTTTTGAAAAACTCATTTCAAAAACACACTGGATAATTCCCCCCCCAACTCGGATTTCTCCACTTCTGGGGAGCGCGGGTTAGCTCTGGTACGGCTGGTCGGTTTGTGAATTCGCAGGGTGGGACCAGCGGAGCGCAGGCCCACCACATCGGACCAATGGTGGGCCGGCGCTGGCGCTTGTCCCACCCTACAGATGGTTTTCCTGAAATCACGGTTTCCGGTGGCGTATGCTGTAGAATAAGGCATCGTCTCAGCGGAGCGAGACGGTTACTCAACACCAACTCACATGTCTGTTTTTCCAGCCGTCGTTTCGCTGACACTATAGCTGTCGGCAGTGCGGGAGTTGTTGGCGACGATGAGTTCGGCGAGCAGGCCGAGGGACAGGGCCTGGCCGCCAAGGAGTGAGGCAGCAATTGAATAGGCCAGAAGCGGGCGATTGCCGATTGGGATGGTCGGTTGAACGAGACCCGTCTGCATGGCCAGCCAGAGCAGGCTCAGATAGCCAAGTCCCAGCATCCCCAGCACGAAAAATCCCAGTCCGATGGTTCCAAGGGCGTGCGATGGGCGACGACCGAAACCGGTCAGAAACGTGACTGTCAGCAGGTCGAGCAGACCGCGAATGAAACGTCGCACGCCGTATTTCGAATGACCATGCTGCCGAGGACGATGGTTCACGGCGACTTCGGCGACTTTGAATCCGCGTGCATGTGCCAGCACGGGAATGAAGCGGTGCAATTCACCGTAGATTTGAACTTCCCGGGCGACTTCGGTCCGGAATAACTTCAATCCGCAATTGTGATCGTGCAGCTTCAGGCCGGTCATCGCGCCGACCATCCAATTGAAGACTTTGCTGGGATAGACCTTGTGCCACGGATCAAGCCGACGCTGCTTCCAGCCGTTCACGACGTCGTAACCCGCATTGATCTGTTTGAGCAGTGCCGGAAATTCCGCAGGATCGTCCTGCAGATCAGCATCGAGCATCAGGATGAGTTTCCCTGTGGCGATCTTCATTCCAGCCGTCAACGCAGCCGCCTTGCCAAAGTTGCGTCGCAGACGAATTCCGGTGACGGGTGCAGCGTTCGACTCGACTGTCTGAGACAACTGCGTGATGACGCGCCAAGATTCGTCCGTAGATCCATCATCCACAAGGATGACTTCGAACTTCGTGACGCCTTTGCGGATACCGGCGTTGAGTTCATCAATGAGCTGAACCAGACTCTCCTGTTCATTGAAGACCGGCACCACAACAGAGAGAGCAGGGCGGTTCGCCGCAGGAAGGTTTTGGTCATTCATGGAAAAGATCGCTTCGACTTCAAAATGCGCAGAGATCAGTCTACTATCGGTTGGACCGTCTGAATGAAGCGGAGTAAAGAATTGTCGATCCTGAATAATGACAGCGAATCACAGTCGATGGAGCGACTGAGCTACGTAGGCGATGTCGCTCCGCGACTCGCATTCTGGTGAGCGCACTCTCATCTCAGCAAAAACGCGATGTGCAAATTCTGGTGAGCGCACTCTCATCTCAGCAAAAACGCGATGTGCAAACAGAGCAACTCCCACTATGGCGGTTCCGGCAGCAGTTGAATATGGCCATCGCAGTGTCTGCAGACGACTTTGCTGCCCATGTACTTCATCGCGGCACGCAGTTCATTCGCACAGTGCGGGCACTGAGCGTAGAACGCTTTTATGACAACCTTCGGTGCGTAGGTAAATGGCTTGTCGCAGTGTTTGCACTTTACGTTTAAGTTGCGGTACATCGTATGAATCCGCAGTTCTTGATTGCAGCCGGGGCAAATGACATAATGACCTTTCGGTGCCGCCGCGGCTATCACGGCAAGCTCCGGCAAAGCTCTGAACAGAGGAATCTCGACACTGTCTTCTGTGAGTTCCGAATTTAACAGTACGCGACAGGACTGACAGTGCACAACTCGTGCCGGCATGTAATCTCCGCACTGAGGACAGGGGCCTCCTGACCATTCACCATTCATCGAAACTGCCTTTGACCCAAAAAATTCGGTTGCATCGGACAAGTAACCTGATTCAGTTTTTGAAACCCCGAATCTTAACACACGCCCCGCGTTTTTGTCATCGGTGTCCTGTAGCATATTCGAAGAAAATCAATCTCCCGCGTGGTTGTTGTGATGTTGGAATACCAAATGGATTCCGGCAGTCAAGAAACGCTCGTGGTTTTGCAGCCCGATTTGGGGGGTTGTCCCCATCGAGCAATGATCATCACCAGCCTTTATTACGGCGAGTAGGACAAAATCACTGGTGGTCAACGACATTCCGCTCATTCGTTGATGTCCGACCGGGCTTTGATCGCCATCAAGTGCCAAAATGTTCGCAGATAAAGATGTCCGTTGGCTGCCGCAAGCGTCGAATGACTGCCGTCTCCGAGCGAGGTACGTCCGAGTGCCTCGAAGTGATCACCTGCACGTACGACGACGACCTCACCGTCTTCTGTCAGACAAAACAGTCGATCGCCGATGCAGATCGGTGATCCGCTGAAGCCGCCATCGATTCTCTGCGACCAGATTTCTTTTCCCGTCGGAAGTTCCAGACACACGAGAATCCCTTTGTCGCCCCACAGAAACAGCATCCCGTTATGGACGACAGGGCAGGGGACATACGGCAATGTCGTTTTGCGTTCAAATACAATCCGAGACGCAGCGCTCACTGCCGGATCTGTCTGCACGGCAGCAAAATATTTCCCACTCCCACCTTCTCCACACAGCATGAAAACGAAACCGTTCGATGCAACGGGCGACGCGACTGTGCGATGCGGGAGTTTTGGAGTTTGCCAGTTGACCTTGCCCGTGAGCAGATCCATGCCCGTGACGCCGTTCGATTCGCTGAGACAGATTATCTGGTATCCACTATCGCCGTTCGACACAATCAAAGGAGTGGAATAGGATGTCTTGCCCGGAAGGCGTTCCGTTTGCCAGACCAGCTCCCCGGTCTCTGCCTGCAGCGCGATGAGAGAACTGGGGCCGACCTGATCGTTCGGAATGATCAGCAGGCCTTCGTGGAGAATCGGCGACGCCCCGAGTCCGTGTTCACTGTTGTAGGCTCCGAGTTCGCGCCGCCATGTTTCTTCACCAGCGAAATTCCACGCGACCACCAGGAGCCGCCCATCGTCTGCAAACAGGACGTAAACTCGTGTGCCGTCCGTGCATGGCGTGCTGGATGCCCAGCTGTTTTTCTGATGCTTCTTGCTCTCATGCAGTTTGATCGAAGCCTGCCAGCGTTCCTGCCCTGAATCGGCATCCAGACAATGTACGAAACGTTCACCGCCGCCTTCCGTGGCCGACGTCACAAACAGCGTTTTCTCCCAGATGATTGGCGATGAATGTCCAACGTGTGGCAGTTCGATTTTCCAGGCATAATCACCGTCCTTCCATGTGGAGGGAATGTCCTTCAGATCGCTGACGCCAGTCCCATTGTCGCCGCGAAATCGCGACCAGTTCTGAGCCAGGATCTGAGCCGGAAACAGGCTGCTCAGAACGCTGGCAATGAGCAAAACGGAAAACGCACGCATAAAATCGCCTCAAAGAGAATCTCCGAAACTTGAGCATTCCGCAGTAAAGTACGTCTTTCGTGGTTCGGATGCAACTTTCCGATGACCGTATGTTCATTCTGGGGTGCGTATCAGGCAAGGTGGGCGAATTTCTGAAATTACGCTGTCTTTAGGGTGGGACAAGCGACAGCGCCGGCCCACCATTTGTACGATGTGGTGGCCCTGCGCGCCGCAGGTCCCACCCTACGAAGTCGCAATCTGGCCAGCGGCGCCGTATCAGGTCAGTCAGTGGAAAATCTGACTGCGGTTGTCCACACTGATCGATCGTGATCGCTGATATTCGAGCCAACCTCCTGAAACTTCAAACCATGCCAGAACCCAAAGTCCCCGTGCCGTCCGCCGACGAAACCGCCTTCCTGCTCACATGGGACGGTGCGATCTGGAGAGATGTTGTTCGTCTGCGACACGGTCAGGTGACCACCATCGGTCGGTCGGCCACGAATCGAATCGTGCTGCAGGATGATGCGTGCAGCCGGAACCACTGTGAAATCTTCCACTCAGGCGGCGAATGGCGCGTGCGCGATCTGGGTAGTCGCAACGGAACGAACATCAACGAACACCGTGTGAGTGGCGATAAGTCGATTGAATCCGGAGATGTGATCGGCATCGGCGACTGTCGTCTGGCATTCACCACCAGCCTGGAATCGGCCCGGTTTTCCCCGCCAGATGTTACAACACCCGGAGATCGGGTGACTTCTGCAACGGCGACGGCTGTCGGCACAGTACAGGAACCCAGCATCCTGCATCGCACGGCGATGCCGGAGTTTCTGACCACTGGCAACGGTCAGCGCCCGGACGCAAACTATGCATCGGAACTTGCCAAGCTGTATCGGCTGGGTCTGGAAATGGGCACGGCCCGCACGCATCAGCATCTGACGGAAGTCGTCCTGGCAAATCTTGCCCGAGAAACCGTGGCCAGCATCTCTGCCATCCTGCTTGCCGGGCCGGACGCATCGCCACAACCCAGTCCGGCAGACTTACAGGTTGTCGCCTGGGAAAGTCGCAAAGATCTGCCGTATCGTCGAGTGTCGGACAATCTGTCGCGTATTGTGCTGTCGAAACGTGAGGCCATTCTGGCGCGCGACGTGGGAGATCACAGTCAGCTGTCATTCTTTGACAGTCTGGGTGAAATGAAGGCACTCAGTGTCATCTGTGCACCGATTATCACTCCGGATCGAGTCCTTGGGCTCATCCACTTGTATTCCACTAATCCCGACAATCCGCTCGACAAACACGATTTGGAATTCACACTGGCGGTCTCGAATCAACTGGCAGTTTCGCTAACGCAGTTGCAGGAACGCAATTCACTACAAACCGGACTCGCACAGGCCCGCAATGAAAACCGGACCCTGCGCGCCCAGTTGACTGAAGAACAGGCGTTGATCGGCGAGACCGCCAGTGTCGTCGATCTGCGCGAACGTGTGGCGCTGATTGCGGAGACGGATGCCAGTGTCCTGATCCGCGGAGAGAGCGGTTGCGGAAAGGAACTGATCGCCCGCAGCATCCATCAGCAGAGTCCTCGCTGCAATGGCCCGTTCGTCTGCGTGAACTGTGCCGCGTTGAATGAAAGCCTGCTTGAGAGTGAACTCTTCGGGCATGAAAAAGGCGCGTTCACAGGCGCGATTGATCGCAAGATCGGACGATTTGAACAGGCGGATGGGGGAACTCTGTTTCTGGATGAAGTCGGGGAAATGAGTCCTTCGGTCCAGGCCAAGTTTCTGCGCGTCCTGGAAGGGTCGGCTTTTGAACGCATTGGTGGTCGCAAACCGATTCAGGTGAACGTGAGAATCGTGGCGGCGACCAATCGCGATCTTGAAGAAGCAGTGGAGGACGGTGACTTCCGCAAGGATCTTTACTTCCGTCTGCAGGTGGCAGAAATTACGGCCAGCCCTCTGCGTGAACGGCGAGACGACATCGAATTGCTGGCGAATGCCTTTCTGCAGAAATTCGTCCGGAAAACCGGCCGCTTGATCAAAGGTTTCACTGAAGACGCGATGGAACTTCTCAAGGATTACAACTGGCCTGGCAACGTGCGTGAATTGCAGAATACGATCGAACGCACCGTAATTCTGTGCCGCAACGAATTGGTACGTGCCGCCGATATCCAGCTTTCAAGTCTCGGCAGCCGCGTCTCAGCACCTGCAGCGGATCGCTCCGAGATGGGCGAGTATCGCGAATTGTCCATGGCAGATGTCGAACAGGAACATATCCTCGCGACGCTGGAACATACGGGCTGGAACAAGTCCAAAGCTTCGCAGATCCTTGGCATTGAACGCTCAACGCTTGACCGAAAACTCAAACGTTATCATGTTCCGAAACCGTTGACCGATTGAATTTCACGGAGCAGGTTTGGATGACCATGAAGTTTCGTTGCCCGCACTGTCGCCAGTTTCTGGGAATCTCAACCACGAAAGCCGGGACGCTTGTTGATTGCCCGGCGTGCGGTCGATCCGTCCTTGTACCCCACGATGGCGGCGGCGCGACCGGAACGAAACAGGCACTGAGACCAGGCGACCATCCAGGCCTGCTCAACGCGCTGCAGGAGTTATCAGCACTTGGATCGCCAGATGCCGATGATGCCGCACCGCTCATCCTTGCCGATCTGCTGGAACCCGATCTCACTTCCGCTCTGCGGGAACTTGCGGCAGCCGCACCTGTCGCACTGCAGTCGCCAGAGAAACACACGCAACCATCTGTGGCGTGGCAGTCAGCGAGTGGTCGCTTTTCGTTGTTGCCGCTGATGCTCATGCTGCCTGCGTTTGCGGCGGGACTACTGCTGGGGAC
>CAMAVB010000187.1 GCA_945861465.1 Candidatus Kuenenia stuttgartensis | reverse complement strand
ACGGACTGCGTGATATCGCCGTTAGCGATCAACCGGACGTCGGCCAGAGTTTCATCACCCGCGACTGATCTCCCGGCGTTGACCTGGTCGTTCAGCGTCAGGAATCCACCGGCCTGAATCAGGATGTCTCCGGCATCAATGTCGCCAGCTCCCTGAACGGCGGCACCAGTGAAAGTCGTCTGCACGCCACTGGTGGCCGTAAATGCCACGCCGTCGATTGTCTGAGCGGAAACCGTTTTGATCGTCAGATCGTCCACATCACGGAACACGATGACTCCGCCATCGAACTGATTCAGCAAGGCCAGATGGTTCACATCATTCACGTCGCCCAGTTCAATGGCTGACAACACTGCCGCCTGCTGGCGAATTCCCAGTTCATCCGCCGTGATGACTCCCACAACGGACTGCGTGATATCGCCGTTAGCGATCAACCGGACGTCGGCCAGAGTTTCATCACCTGCCGCTGCGCGGCCAGCGTTAACTTGCTGATTGAGTGTCAGAAGCCCACCGGCCTGAATCAGGATATCGCCATCTGTTACTGCGTCATCCTGCACCGGAGCCTCGGTAAACGTTGAGCGGACTCCCGTCGTCAGCACGAAAACTGCCGTGCAGATTGTTTGGGCGGAGACCGTCGCGATCGTCAGGTCATCGACATCGTTGAACACAATTGTGCCACGGCCGGACGCATTGAATGCAGCAAAGCGATTCGCATCGTTGTTATCACCCAGCAGAATGTCGAGGTCGGGAGTGACGGATTCCTGTCGAACACCCAGTTCGTCTGCAGTAATTATTCCCACAGCGCTTTGGGTAACATCACCATTGGCAACCAGACGAACATCTGCAGTTCCAGCGTTTAAGGCGTGACTGAGAGTTAATGCGCCGCCGACGTCAAGAAGCACGTCGCCGTTCGATGTTGTAACTCCGAAGCCTGCCGCATTCAGCGTGAGGTTTCCACTCTCCACGAGAATCGCGATTTGTCCTGCCGGAGCGTCGTTTTGAGCGCGAACTACAATGAGATCACCCCCATCAGCCTGTTCGGTCAGCCCAATATCACCGCTGACTGAGTTCACTGCGTCTATCGAAAGAACCTGCATTTCGAGACACGGGTCAATCAGCTCCGATACTCCATCAATGTCGAACGATCCGATTCCAGTCACAGCGAGAATTGTGACCAGAGCACCAGCCCGGTTCGCAAAGATGTCGATGTCCGTATCTCCCGCATCGATCACGCCGCCACTCTTGCTGGTGATCGCAATGGCAGTCATGGTATTGTTTGCCGATTGGACTGAAGCAATGGTGACGTCCCCGTCAGCTGTGATTCCAATCTGAGCTTCTCCTGCTCCCGTCGCCGTCAGAGCGACAGGCAGGCTTTGAATGACGGACGACGGATCGCCGTTGATTCCGGGAAGATAAGCAAGAGCGCTACGCCCGGCGATGACTCGATGGCCATCCTGTTGAGTGAAAGATCCGCCAGTACCGGCGGACATGTTGTCAGAGTCCGCGATAATTGTGATGCTGCCGCGAATTGTGGTGATCACATTGAGATCGTCGTTATCCAGTGTTGTATCGCCGTTTGCATCTTCCGAAACAATTGGCTCCGCATCAAGCAGGATGTTGTTTGTTGCCAGAATTGTGATGTTGCCGTTGTCCGCGAGAATTGTATCGCTGACGATGATGTTTGTCACAGAGACTATAATGTTGCCGGTGCTGGTTGTGACGAGGTCATTGCCTGCGATGACGTCGTCAGAAACAGTCACCGTGCCAGCAGCTGTCAGCGATACGTTCCCGGCATTCGTAGTTGATTGCAGAGCGACATTGTCGCAGTCCAGGTCGAGCAGGTTGAGCGTTGGGCCGATGTTTGTGACGGTCAGATCTGCCGCAGTTGCGTCGAGCGTTCCTGTCGTGACACTCAGAGTTTCCGTTTCGAGAGAGCGGAACAGAATACGATTTGCAGATAACGTGATTGCACCGACCGGGTCAACGTCTGAACCCTGAATTCGTAAATCTCCCACTACCGCCACTGCACCGCCCAGAGTCAGGACGCCCACGCCATTGTTGTCCGAATCAGCGACCAGTGCGAGATTGGTCACAGTGAATGCGAAACCCGTCACATTGAGATTGCCGGTCGATGAAACATAGCCGGTAGTGGCCATGATGCTCGTCCCCCCGGCAATCGTGCCGGTTATCGCTGCAGCCCCGCCTGCAGTAACCGTCAGATTCCCTGTCAGCGAGACCTCAATTTCGTCGAACACACCTTTGAAGACGTCCTCCGAGTCCCCGCCAACATTGGCAAACGCAGTCATCGTCAGATCTCTTGCAGTGACATTGACAGCAGGCCCGTTGCCATCGAGAACTGACCCCGCTAGTGACTGAATGATCACATCGCGTCCCACATTCGTGACAGCGCCCAGCGCTATGTCGACACCGGCAGCCACTTCCGTGATCTCAATCAGACCTGCCGTCGTGTTGCTTGCTTCCAGCTGAGTGATATCTGTTTCGATCGCATCGCCGCTGCCAATCCCGTTCGCGGCGTTCAGAGTGGCCGTCCCCGCCGTGATATTCAGCGTCGCACCATTGCCGTCCGTGATCGCGCCAGCGGTCGATGTGATTGTGACGTCGCGCGACCCGTTGGTGACAGTCCCCAGTGCAATGTCGACACCGGCAGCCACTTCCGTGATCTCAATCAGACCAGCCGTCGTGTTGCTTGCTTCCAGCTGAGTGATATCTGTCTCGATCGCATCGCCGCTGCCAATCCCGTTCGCGGCGTTCAGAGTGGCCGTGGCGGCTGTAATGTTTACGGTACCGGCGTTGCCGTCGGTGATTGAGTCGGTGGAAAGTAATTCTACATTGCCAGTTGTGATGATCGACGCATTCAGGGCAATGGGGCCTGCTTCAACACGCAGGGTTCCGGAATCAATGTCTGTAGCGTTGACCTCAAATGTGACCGTATTGTTATCGACGGCATCATCTTCCAGAATTGACACATTGGCATCAAAGAGAAGGTCCAGCCCGCGCACAGAAATCGCTTTGACTCCCGTACCATCGTTGATCGTGAGTGATACTGTCGGGTTTGCAAACGTCGTGAGTTCAAACGCTCCCGAGATCTGGGAAAGTCCGTCATTCGACACGCCATTATCCATCAACTGAACCGTCGGATCCGCGCCGGCGGGCAGATTGATGATCAGATTTGCTGCTGTTCCTCCGAGCGCCAGCGGTTCAATTTCTGAGAAGGAAATCTCCCCTAAATCACTCAATACAATTGTGCCACTCTCCGCTCCGGTGTGTGAAAGAGTCAATGTGTTGACGGTGGCTGCGGTATAGCCCGAAACGCTCAAACTGTCAGCATCGCCCGCCAGCTCTCCACCAGTAAAGGAGATACCATTCGAAGCAATGAAGCTGTTTGCTGAAGTCACGCCCGTGAGATCGATGTGCACATGTTGCGAGTTCGCAGCGTCCCCCTGAATGTGCAACTCATTTCCTGCATCCACCGCAAATCCGCCGTCACCCAACACGCTGGCATCGACCGTCAATATCTTCCCTGTTCCATCGAGATCATAGAGGCCACCGTTGAGACCTGCATCGATTCCGTTCCAAGTCCCGGCTGTCAGCGTGAGATTCACCGTTTCAACGGGTCCACCTCCACCCAAATCAACATTCTGACCTTGCGTTATCGTCAGAGTTTCACTGCCTGTCAGATTAATCCCCGCAGCAGCAATCGCCCCATTCAGCATGCGGCGATCTTCTAACTGGACCAATCGCAACGTCCGCTTCACTTTGCCGGTCTGTGCCGTCCGGCGTGCGAGGAGACGCCGAAGTGTTTCCCGGATATTGAATGGCGGCATTGGCAATCTACTCCAAACGGGGCAACGAACTACGGTACTTTTCGACACAACCGACCGAGATCCAACGGAAACTGCCGATTTGCATCAAGCAATCCATCGGATATTCATGCGCATCAGGATAAATCTGATCACGCCCCCGGTAAAGAACTACTCTCAACCCAAACGAAACATAGCGAAAATTGCATAGATGTGACAATCAGGAGAATTGGGCGAATTACGCGAGGGTGTGATACCCGGCGGGATTGCGTTTACGCGGTAGCCCTGTCAAATGTCGGGTTCACAGAAACTTCGTCTGATCTGACAGCCGAAATCGTCAGACGGGGAGAACTGTTACACTGCTCCTGCGCGAAGGAATTGTCCACACTTGTAGGAATGGCACAAATGCGTGCATGGAAACTCAATGGTCAGACTCAACTGCTGGCCGCATTGTTTACGAGCGGCTGTTGGTTGGTACCTCAGATTGCCGACTCTCAGGAATCGGTTGTGTCAAATGTGACGATAGCATCAATTCCAATGTCGAACATTCCTGTGTCCATTGCAGTATCGCCGCCTGAACAGAAACCGACCTCCGCCATCTTTTCCGACGATGAGGTCCCCGTCACTGAGTGGCAGATCAACCCGAAGTTACTAAACACTGGAATACAGAAGTCCGTCCAGACGAAGTGCTTATCCGACGACCGCATATCTGCTCCGGAACGTGTTGAACTACCCTTATCCAAATCGCCACTCGTCCTGTTGCAAGCAATCTCGTCCCAGAATGCTGGCACCAACCCCTCACGCAATGCAACGCCGGTCAAGCAAGAGTTCGTGCGAGTCCAATGGAGCATTGAATCTGAATCTGACAACCCTGAGACGGTGAATCGTACCGCCGCCCCGTCTCAAGCGGAGCACTGTCCAGATGTGCCCTTGAATTCCGGCGGAACACAGGACAGTTCGCAGGAATTCGCGATTGGACTTTGCAGTGATTTGGTTGCTGGCGACATCTCAACCGGGAAAGCTCCACTTGCTTCAAGTGAAAACGGTCAATCACAGGAGCTGAAGGAGCTGAATCTGGAGTCGCTCGCCGAACTTCGAAGTCTGCTGCCGATGCCTGAACCCGCGGCAGAAGTCACCTATCTGGCAGAACTCAACCAACTCCTGCAAGGCAGTTCAAACTGGTTATATGCAAATGAAGGACTACTGGACCTGTCGCCCGAGGAAGGTTCTACTGCCGCGATAACCTATCTGGATGACCTGAACGCACTGTTGGGAATTCAGGCCGTTGCGTCGCCAAATGCTCAATGTCTCAACACGGCAACTGCGCTGCGGGGACAATCAGAAAACGCGCAAAGCAATGTAATTTCGACGCCGAACTCGTCCGCGAATCCTTATACGAGCATTGCTCCCGATCAAAGGTGCAATGGGGTAGAAGGCGTCGGCGTTTCGGCGTTGTTCCAGTCGATGTCCAGCATCCGTGTCAACGGGCTCAGCACAGCTCCCCCCGTTCAGCCGCGTCAGTCAGAAACGCCGACAGCACAATTGGAACGACCCGACGATGTGGCGTGCCAGTATATGGATCCCCGCAGCGCGGCTTATTATTCGACTCCCCCTCGGTACGGAGCACCGCGACCTTGCCGAGACACCCATGTTCTCATGCATCAACCGCTGTATTACGAAGACGCCAACCTTGAGCGTTGCGGGCGGACCTGCGGATGCATTACGACTGCTGTTTCAGCCGTGCATTTTGCAACTGCAATTGCGTTCTCCCCGTATCATATGGCGGTGGAACACCCGGCATCCTGCGTTCGATCATTGCCCGACTGCCCAACGTGCCACAGTTTTGACTGAACGCTGATCAGCGATCAGGTCTTCTCCATTGCCGTCCGCCCAGTTGCAGATTGCTTTCGCCAGAATCCAGTGGACACGGGCACGAATGCCGATCGTACCCCAACATCAACCATTGACAGTGGACCCGGGCTTCTCCGCTGGCGCATGGATTTTGATGGCGGCCGTGACAGCGTTATGGGCGAGTCCGTTGGTGACGACCATACCTTCATTGTGAGTCAGCGAAGAACCGTGCCGGAAGTCCGGTAAATTGCCGTAAATGTCGGTGACTTTTCCGCCTGCTTCTTCCACGATAAGAACTCCCCCGGCATGGTCCCAGATCTTTTCCTGGTACCCTTTCCGCGTCGGCAGGCGAAGGTATAAGTCCGCATCACCGCGCGCGACTGCCAGATATTTGCACTGGCTGTCCATGCGAATCGGTTCCAGCTGAATACCAAGCTCTGACGCAATCAGCCCTGACCAGTCATGTGAGCTATGTCCGGATTCGACGGATTCACAGAATCGCATGTCGGCAGTCTTTGAGACCTGCGTCACATTGATTCGAGTCGGCGAAGCATCCGGTTCGGATAGAGGCTGCATCCACGCTCCGTATCCGCGAACAGCCCATGCCAGCACGCCTGTACCGTCGGGCTTGTTGGCAAACGGCATATTCGGGCACCCCAGGACGCCAACTTCGATCTGACCATTAATCAGCAGTGCCAGCGAAATTGCGTACTGTTCCTTCCGCAGAAATCCCTTTGTACCGTCGATAGGGTCCAGCGTCCAGAATCGCGGGTGGTACTCTGATGTTTGGCCGAGGTCGATCCAGTCACAAACTTCAGTTGCCGATGCCGCCACACCGACTGCTGCGCATTCACGCACCACGCGGTTCAGGAACTCGGCACCTGACGGCAACCTGAGTTCCGCAGCTCCTTCTTCCCCAATCACAGGATCGTTTGGAAAATCAAGCTGTAATCGGCGACAGATGATGGCCTGACTTGCAAAATCCGCGACTGTCACCGGGCTCTTGTCTTTCTTCGCCAGGGATTCAGTCGTAATGGCCGACTGGACCGACCGGCAAACGATCGCGGCCTGTCGGACGGCCGTGAGCGCTGTTTGAAGTTCACATTGAAATGATGCTGGCATTGTCGGGTGATTTGCTCGAGAGACGTTCAGTCAACGTAAATGAATTCACTCGAATTGAACAGTACAAGGCACAGCGATGCCAGAGCCAGCTCATGCGGGGAAAGAGTTCTTTTCGAATTCTCAGATTCCGGCAGCTGAAATCGCTCCGACTGTCGTGCAATGTGTTCTGCCCCCATGAGCATTTCACCCTCGGACGGCGGACGATTCAGGATAGATCGCCAGACCGCATCGATCTGACCATTTGCAACGTCAGGTTGGTCCTCAGAGATGCGTTCAGAGATACGTTTGGCCAGTGACTCGGCGCGATGGTGGATAAACTCATTATTGAGCAGTGTCAGTGCCTGAGGTGCCACAATCGTCACGTCGCGCTGACCACACGGTAATGTTGTGTCACACAGATCAAATGCCGTCAGCATTGGCGGAAGCAGACTGCGCTGTGTGAAAATGTAGAGACTTCGTCGGAGCTGTTCGCTTTCCGGCGATGCTGTCCATGCCGCCGCTTTGCGTGACAGACCTTCGAGTGCCTCGGCACTGATTGTCGGGAAGAAACCCGGGCCGCCCATCCGCAGATCCAGCTCGCCGCTGGCTGCCAGAAAACCATCGCGCACCGCTTCTGCCTCAAGTCGACGGCGATTGGCACGCCACAGAAATCTGTTTGCAGAGTCTTTCTGCACCCAGGCATCCTGCTGCGGATGCAAAGACGACTGCTGCCAGGTGGCAGACGTTAAGATGAGTCGATGAATATGCTTGAGACTCCAATTGTGGTCGATCAATTCTGTCGCCAGCCAATCGAGCAATTCCGGATGCGTCGGTCGATCACCGGTGAAACCAAAGTTGTTTGACGATCTCACAAGTCCTTCGCCAAAATGCTGCTGCCACAGGCGATTCACAACGACACGGGCGGTGAGCGGATTTCGGGGGCTGGCGATCCAGTCGGCCAGCTGCAGTCGCGCACCGGTCGCATTGACTTCAGTTGCGGGCACAATTCTATCTAGCTCCGATCGCTGGCCCGGCGCACACGTCAGTACGCCTGCCGTTACGGCCTGCATCGGATGATGACGATCGCCGTTCTTCAGCACATACAAAGGTTGCGGCGGTGTGCGGACGTCGGTCCAGCCCAGAACTTCCGGATATCCCAGCACGTCCGCACCAGGACCGCCAAGCAGGTCAGCGGCTCCCGGTGAAACAGGGCCTGGCCAGAACGCAGCGGCGATGCGGTAATAGTCTTCCTGTGGAATAGGATCAAATTTGTGATCGTGGCAGCGTGCACATTTTGTGGTCATGCCGAGAAACGCAGAAGACGTCGCATGGACCAGGTCTTCGAGTCGTTCGTATTTGTAATCTTCCGGATCATTGGGTTCATCATTCCATGTGCCGAGACGCAAAAAGCCGGTGGCAATCACAGTCGATTCAGAGCGCTGCGGAACCTGATCGCCCGCAAGCTGTTCCCGGATGAACTGATCGTATGGCATGTCGCTGTTGAATGCATTGACGACCCAGTCACGATACTTCCATGCAAAGGGCTTGGTCTGATCACGTTCATAGCCGCTGGTCTCTGCAAATCGCACGACATCCAGCCAGTGCCTGGCCCAGCGTTCTCCGAAATGTGGGGAATCCAGCAGGTCGTTGACCAGATGTCCGGTTGCTTCATGCGATGGATTGGCGATGAACGTGGCGATCTGCGTTTCGGATGCCGGTAAGCCAGTCGTCGTCCAGTACAGTCGTCGCAAAAGGTGTGCCGACGATGCGCGCGGTGCAGGTGTCAGGCCCTGGTCCCGCAACGCAGCCTGGACGAACGCATCGATCGAATTTGAACCAGCCGGAACTGTGGCAGACCACGGTGGATCGTCGCGACGCAGCGGCTGAAACGACCACCAGTCCCGACCGCCGCGCACATCGTTGGTCCGTTCGTAGATATCCAGTCGCCGTTCCGCAGGAAAGTTTGCTCCGGCGTCAATCCATTGTCGCAGAATCTCAATGTCACTCTCAGCAAGTGCGCGCGATTCACCATGCTGAGGCGGAGGCATCTCGCCGGCACTGACCCGCTGCATGAGCAGGCTCTTTGCAGAGTCCGCAGCCACTGCCGCACCGGTTTCGCCGCCAGTCGCGATTGCGGTTGCGGTGTCCAGTGCCAGTCCGCCGGATCGATTTCGTGGCTGATGACATTCAAGGCAATTGCGGATCAGGATCGGTGCGACCTGATTTTCAAAATCGACAGTCGTCACTTCATCCGCAAATCCGCGGCCACCGCATAAAAACAGACAGCACCCCGCAATGCACCGTGTCCACGCCAAAGAATGCAGCTGAACAATCATTGATGTCTTTTCGATAATAATGCAGGAAAGCAATGCATAAGTCCGTAGTTTACGGGGCAATCTGCATTTGTCGATGCCTCACAGAAAAAACACAATCCAGCACTCGACGAATGGTCAGACAATTCGAAACCGCTTACGGATGTCAGTGTTGACGCTTTGATAACGATTCCTGACACTTCCAGCGCTGAACATCTGAGTGCGGATATTTTCGATATCGTCGGCACCGATTGCGTTGGTAAAGATCGGATGCAAATAGTCGATTCCGATCGGTGAAAGCAGCATGCGTTTTGCGTCATAGAATGACGGATGGACTGTTCGCGGATGAATCTCTCCCCATTGATCCCGAAGTTTATTGGCTGAAATCGAACCAACTCGAAACCCCGATGCACGTTCGTACTGCAATGTCGCAATCTCATTCGATTCTCCGGACACGAGCAGATCGACGGCTTTACCTCCCAGTTGCGAAGCATAGAACCGGTCGAACAGAATCGGACGTCCACCGCGTTGCGTGTGCCCAATCTTTCGAATGAACACCGACGATGCTCCCGACTCGAATGCCCGCATCTCACCGAAGACATTGTCTCCGAGTGCGTTGGTCAGCATCCGGCCAATCGCATCCGCCGCGCCGTTGTAATGCACGTTGCCGGCCGGATCGAAGGTTGGCAGCGCAGCGCCAAGTTCTGTACCGTCTGCATTTCGTACACCTTCGCCGACCACAATGACCGCATGTTGCTGCAGCTCATACAGTTGCACGACTCGCGCAATCAGCTGTTCCGGGTTAATCGGTATCTCAGGGATCAGAATAATGTCGGGTTGAGCATATGCGGCCCCCAGTGCAATGTATCCGGACTGACGCCCCATGACTTCGACGATCGCCACACGGCGATGACTTTCAGCCGTAGTTCGTAATCGTTCGATGCTCTGCACAACAACGAACACTGCGGTCGCAAAGCCAGGCGTCGCGTAGTTCAGGATGTCCTCCAGTTCGATCGAGTCCCGCAGTCGCAACAATTCTTCACGAAACTTCGGGGTCCCGTCAATCGGGTGCCGATCCCATTCATTTGCTTCGTCGATGTAATTCAGCCCCAGGTCATTGTCGATCGTTTTCGGTGCCAGCACGCACGGCAGTATCTCGGCAATCGGCTGCATGCCGTTGATCGTGCCGTCGCCACCAATGCAGATCAGTCCATCAAGTTTCAGTTTATGGACATTTGCGGCGACAAGTACAAGATCGTCTTTGTTTGTTTCATCAAGGTAGGTACGAGACGATCCCAGCAGCGTGCCGCCTCGATAGGGGTCAAGTTCCGGTATCGCCGTAAAGAGCGGATTGAGATGCACATGTGGGACACGGCTGTCGAGCAGTCCAGCATAGCCGCGTGGCAGCCCGAAGATCTCGATCCTGAGCGCATTCGCTCGTTCGACTGCCCCGTAGATTGTGGCGTTGAGTGCCGGTGTGTCGCCGCCAGCGGTCAGGATTCCAATGCGTTTCATCAATTCTGTAATCCAGGCTAAAACTGTCGATCGGATTCAGCACGGGCACATCTGCAGCGTAGCCGGATTCGTAAGAATTCGGAGCCGTGCGTTATTCATGGCCGAAGTCTCACGAATCCGGCGACAACAAAAGGTACCGGCGACAACAAAAAGTACTAGTCAACCCTGCGCCGAGCTTATCGTTCAGCCGCAGCCGGAGGCATGGAGTCTATCAGTCAAGCCGTCCCGGGGGAAACGGTTGCCTTCAAGACCGCTCGTCATGGACGCCGTGTCGCGGCGGTGCGGCGCAACACCGATCGCACCTTAAGGACCGTTCGAGAAATAATTGACCGCATCCTCCTCTCCCCTGCGAAGGGGAGAGGGCGGGGTGAGGGGCAACGCCGTTAAGGATTTATCGTCGTGTTTTCACCGAGTTTCTCGAAGTCCCTTCTCCCCCTGGTAAGGGGGAGAAGGTGGCCGAAGGCCGGATGAGGGGGTGATTCGCTGGATCTGACGCTATCAAATACGTAACGACGTTGGGTGAGGGGCATAAAAAGAGTCAGTTATTTCTCGAGCGGTCCTAAGATGGAAGCGTGGCACTGAATCGCCAAAATGCGCGGTTGCCTGCGTGACTGAGTGACGCCTGATTTGCCCAGGGCAGTCCGTCCAGCAGAATCACAAAATCAAGTTCCGTGGCCTTGATCTCAAACGTTCCATGGTCGATGCGTTTGACGGTTCCTCGATCATTGCTCACTGATCCTTCATAATCCAGATACAACAACCGATGCGGCAGCAGAAGGTCTGCGGCAATTGGTTCGTCAACGCATGGTTTTCGCAACAGCCGCCAACTCAGCGCATGGTCGCCATGCTCCAGCAGGAAATCCCAGTGCCAGTACGGATGATCGTGCAGCAGTATGCAGAAGCGGTGCGTCATGGAATATCAACTGACTGTCGTCTCAATACCCATTGGGCACTATCTCACCGTCGAAGTGGATGGGCTCAAGTTGCAAACGCCGACGGCATTCGTCGAGCATTGCCTGAGTCGCGCTGGCACCAACGCGTGTGACGCCGATTTCCCGGCACTGCAGTAAACTGTCCAGATCCCGCACTCCACCTGCGGCCTTGACCTGCACATTGGGATCCGCATGTTTACGCATGAGTCGCAGATCGTCCATTGTTGCCCCACCGGTCCCATAGCCAGTGGATGTCTTGACCCAGTCTGCCTTGAGTTCGCTGCAGATTTCGCAAAGTCGGATCTTGTGCTCGTCCTTGAGATAGCAATTCTCGAAGATCACTTTGACTTTCCCACCAGCGGCATGAGTCACAGAAATCACGGCTTCAATGTCCTTGTACACGAAGTCCCAGTCGCCGCTGAGGACACGACTGATATTGCACACCATATCCAGTTCTTCTCCACCGTCCGCCAATGCCTGTCGCGCTTCGGCGACTTTGATGACTGTCGAGTGGCCGCCATGAGGGAACCCGATCACGGTGCTTGCCTTGACGCCCGATCCTTTCAGGATCTGAGCACATCTTTGCAGATAGTGAGGCTGAATACACACACTGCCTGCCTTGAACAACACTGCCATGCGGCAACCGACTTCAAAGTCCGCAAAAGTTAACGTGGGCTTCAGCAACGAATGATCGATCATTCGTGAGACGTCTTCGTAGGTGTATTTCATATGTTCAGACTCGTGATGTCGAATTGAAATCGTGCGTTACACAGGGTTCAGCCTGTTGTTTCTTGTCAGTTGGACGCCGTAGCCTTACCTCGCACGGACTGCAATGAAATGTAGCCGGATTCGGCAGAATTCGAAGCCATGCCCTGATTCAATCCGATTGCCGGGAGTTCTGAAATCCAGTTCTCAAGCATCGCCTGTATTTCCGGCAACGTCTGTCTAAGCTGCCTGGCAGTACCAGGCCGGAACGAAGGCAGTTTACGCGCTTTCGCCTCATGTTTGTCGGAAGATCGCAGTTTTCACGTTGCTCCAGGCAGAACACTTGGAGAAATCGCCGAAACCATCTTTACATGAAGTCAAGATGGAATGCGTGCGTTTGCGGTGTTCAACACCCTCCCGTCACGCAATCGCAGGAAGGATGTCGGATGCGCCCTGAACGGAATTCACTCATCGCCATTGCGCTGCTTTTTATGGCAGGCTGCTCCGCCCATCGTCAGGCACTTCAGACGGACAGCGTATCCGTTGCGACGGATCCGGTCCCAATTCCAATCCGTCATACGGGTGAATACGATTTCCGCACCGGGGATCACGAATACGACCCGTATCCGTCAAGCGGCAACGAATCAGATCCTTCGCGAACACCAGTACCGCCACCAGTTCCCATGCAAGAACTGGTTCCGGCACCACCAGCAATCGGAATTTCTCCTGTGAAAAGCGTGAGTTGGCTGCGAGGTGCCAGCCGCAGATCCGAAAGCAGCAATTGCGGTGAGGGAATGGCCCGTGATCCCGGCGGCATTGTGCCAGACTCGCCAACGAGATTCCCTCCAACACCGGCAATACAGCAAATCAACCGGGGCATCGTGAAGCAGATCGTGCAACCGCCGATGTGGCCTCGTCTGGGCTCCGCCGCAGCCGCGTACGGAAACTCCCCAGTTGTCAATCCTCCTGTAGCCGAAGATCTCTCGCTTCCAGCAATCCAGCCAGGTCCCAGAATCTGAGCCCCCTGACAAAACGGCTCTTCGCAGCTGGATTCAATCCACCGTCGGGAGTTGTGCCAGTTCGTATTGAAATCCACCTGACAGGATCGGGAAGCGACACCATGTTTTAGGGTCCAGGTTTTTGTCATCGACATGAAACGAAGGAGCGTAGCGTTCCCGCTTCCATTGATTTCGGGACCACAGTGTGAAGAAGCGATGAACCCACATGGTCAGCTGACCAACGTTGTATTCCGAATGTTCCCGGCGCAGTGTCTCCAGGATTTCGGCGGGACTGAACTTATCACGAATCGCCAGTCTCTCGATGTGGTCTAACAGCGGATACGGCATCAAATCGCCCTCGTCTGTCTGGGCGTATTCAACAGGCCGCAACTCGGCGGTCGGTTGCTGAGAATTGACAAGTTGCAGTGCGGCGACCGGCTTTAAGCTCGCAGATCCTTTCACTCCGACGATGCTCAGCCATTCGCGCAGAAACGCTTTGTCGATGCCTGCGATCGGACTGAGTCCTCCGGATGTGTCGCCATCCATCGTCGCATAGCCCACGGCGGCTTCCGATCGATTGCTGGTCGAAAGCAGCAGCGCGTTGCGGATGTTGGTCAGCATCCACACGGAGGGTGATCGAGTTCTCGCCTGAATATTCTGGAGCGCGATATCATCCTGCTGCCACGTGAGTTTCCGGTCGATCACGTGTTCAATCTCAGCCGTGTATCGCTCGACAATTTCATCGACGCTGATTTCAAAGTAATTTCCCCCGACACCGCGCGTGACCTGTTCTGCTGCGTTACGCGTCACCTCCGAACTGTTCCGAGTGCCCTGATACATCCCGGAAAACAGCATGTGCATCAGCGCGTCGGGAGAAGTTGCCTCAGACAGGTTTGGGATGTAACTCAGCCGGGCCTTGAATCCCTCCATTCCCAGATCGTGAACTCCTTGTTCAACCATACTCCGAATCAGAACGGCACAGGCAGAGGAATCCGCCCCGCCGCTCATGCTGACCACGAAACCCCAGGCGCGACTCTTGCGCAGGTAGTCATACAATGCCAGCGCGATCACCTGGGTGAACTCATCGACTTTGGATTCTGTGTGCAACTCGCGCGGCGATTCCAGCGGACTGCTGACGGAAACAAACTTTCCGGGAATCGGAATAATCCGATCAAAGACATCTTCGTTGACATGCGCTGACATCGAATGGATCCCCGCACGCCGGGTTCGCGTCAGTTCCACATCCACATCGGCGGCCACAACATCCACTTCAGCGAAGCGAAATCGGGGACCAGCGGCAATCATGTCACCGCCCGAAGCAATCAACGCGCCACCGTCATAAACGGCTCGACCAGCTTCGTTGCCGATAAGATTGGCGTAAACGTAGCTGACGCCGAACGAACGTGATCCTTCCAGCACGAAGCGTTTGCGAATTTCATGCTTGCCGAATGCAAAGTGACTGGCACTCGGATTGAGAATAATATCGACGCCGCATTCGGCCATTCTGTTGCCGGGGCGCCCGGCCACCCACGCATCTTCGCAGATCTCAAAACCGATTCGCACTCCATCGCAATCAAACAGCAGATCACCGATCGGCCAGGAATGTCCGGCAGCATGATATTCGCTGCTCGTCTCGGAAGGCCAGGCGCGAAACCAGCGCGGTTCGTAGTGTAAGCCGTCCCCGGCCAGATGCTGCTTCGGGACGAATCCGGCGATGCGACCGTGCGACATGACACAGGCTGCGTTGTAAACGCCGTTCGTCACGAACATCGGTAATCCCACGGATACAATCATGCCGTCCGTTTCGGGGGCGATCCTCTGCAGCATTTCCCAGGACGTCCGCCAGACATGCGGGGCCAAAAACATGTCTTCACAGCCATACCCGGTGATACAGAGTTCCGGCAGGCACAAAACATGCACATCCTTCTGCCGCGCGAGCTGAATCGATTCCAGAATGCGGTTTGTATTTCCTTCCCAGTCGAGCGGCGTCTGATTCAAAATCGCCGCGCCTAGTCGAAGCCGTTTCATATTCAGTTCTCATTCATCGCTGCGGTGCTCTCTGACTGCTGATAAGTGCTGCAATCCAACAAAGGCAGGCCGGACCAGGCGGGCGTGACAGAGCAGTCGTTTCGTTCCTGTGTCTCACACACTATAGACATTACTTGCGCTGGTTGCGACTTTGCGTGAGGATTTGTAATTTCACGCTATGCCATCATTCCTCTTGTGGATTTTGTGCCTCTTTGTTGTCGCCCGAATCTAGTGCATCGTGTAACCGTTCACGGGTCGAGCAGGATGCACGGAGCCGATTTGCCTTTCAGGCTGGCATCCACGGCATCGCAGAGCCACTGGTAGATGGGGCGTTTCTGGAGGCGGCAGGTTTCTGAGATGGTCAACATCCGTTCGATGAAGCGACTGC
>CAMAVB010000186.1 GCA_945861465.1 Candidatus Kuenenia stuttgartensis | reverse complement strand
ACTGAGGAGCAAAAGATGCAAAGTGCGTTTGAAGATGAAATCCGGGAATTGCTGGCGTCCGGGAACAAGATTGCCGCCATCAAGCGATACCGGGAAGAAACCGGAGTCGGTCTGGCGGAAGCAAAGGCGGCTGTGGAGTCACTGGAGGCTGGTGGTTCATTTACTGAGCGAGTTCAACCTGAAGACTCCGACCTGACTCAGCAGATCGTTACGCTGCTCGGAAGAGGCGAGAAAATCGAAGCTGTGAAATTGTTTCGGGACAGGTTCCGTGTTGATCTGAGAGGCGCCAAAGAGGCGGTCGAACGAATTGGCGAGCAGAACGGTATTCCGGCATCGTCTGGAAGTGGCTGTCTTGGCGTCATTCTCTTGGGCATCGCCGTGATAGTATTGACGAATTGGATACTCCAGTTCCCGAAGGGACTATTACTTGCAATTCCTTGATTTCTCGCCATCGACTGACGAGTGAATTGTGGAGAGCGTGAATGTATTCCGTGGTGTTAGCCTTCTCGAAAATCGAGAATAATGGTTTCGCTGATTCAAAGTTCTACACGGGCCAACACTTCGATGCGCCCTACGACTTCAACTTTCCTTTTAGACCACTGCTCGAATTCATTGCTGAATGCTTGCGGCAAAAAGGCGTGACCGTCGAGATCAGCCTGCCGGACTACATGGAGTTTGAAGACTTCATTGAAGGGGAGTTCACGGTTGAAGGCAGGGAGATCTCGATATATTTTGAACATTCCCTTTGTGACTGCTCATTTGCATCAGATTTTCAGGAAGATTTGATGATGTTGGTCGATGCTTCGCAAGGCAAAGTGTTTCAACACGAGGGATACGGCCTCGACAACGCTGATTTGACACAATCAAAGGGTCGTAGCGGATTCTTGTGGTGGCTGTTGTCGCTGTTTCTGAGACCAATTGCAACATTCCTGATTGTCGTGCTGCCGCCGATTCCGAACGCTGTAGCTGTCATCGAGCCGCCCGTTCCACCAATTCCACAGATCGTCCATCAGAATCTCGGACAACCGCTCGCAGTCCCCATTTCGTTTGCTTCAGATGGCTGATGATTTCGACATTGGACATCGACCCTGGCTCGGAGATTTTCAATAAGGTGGAACGAGCCGCCGAAACCCATGAAGCAGGACGACGCACAGAAAAAACACGTTGCGTGCAAGAACGAACCACCAGGACGGACACACCGGCTGACATCGGCGACCGGACTCAAGTGTGGACTGCAATTGGGCTGACAATCCCTGAAAGGACTTCATTGAAAACGGACACAACATCAGTCCATCGATCAAATCATTAGGAATAGAATCCGGCCCGCCTTTCGCTCCAAGGATTCCACCCACCATTGCAGCGTTTGTGTCGGTGTCGCCGCCACATAAAATGATCGAACGCATTGCAGCCTGAAAATTGTCCTGATGCGACAGCCAACAATGAATGACAACCGGCACACAGTGATACACATATCCGCTGACTCCTTTGCTGAGTCCAAGTTCCATTGCAAACTGCTGCGTCGCACAATTGTTCTGCACAGATTCAATTGCTCGTTGAATCAGAGCAAGAAAATCAGAGGAATCATCGCACCGAAGGCCGACTCTCAGTTTAGACAGATACTCGTCTGGTTTTGTTGATTCGCCGAACTTCGCACAATGTGCCGCAAGGGCAATAGCGAATGCTCCCATTTCCGCTTTTGGGTCGGTGTGTGTGATCCGTGTCGTGATTCGCACAAGTTC
Organism: Candidatus Kuenenia stuttgartensis; assembly: GCA_945861465.1. Lineage (GTDB taxonomy): Bacteria > Planctomycetota > Planctomycetia > Planctomycetales > Planctomycetaceae > SXXK01. The sequence goes on along the minus strand of CAMAVB010000186.1, from coordinate 13,931 downwards.
TGAAACCTGCTCGATATCGTTCGCAAACACGCCCAGAATTGCGCTTCTCATGGCAGGGCCGTTTCCCGCGGAGAACACGCCCGAGTTCCGTGGCGAAATACCGATCAGCAACTTGAAACAAGCTTTTGCAGTCGCCAGCCCAACACCTGCTGGCAGCAACAAAAACCATCGCTTCAGTCTTCGAGCGAACGCTTTTTCGAGGAAAGCGGCTTCTGCCCCTGACTCGATCAAAGATTCAGCAACAAGCACAGTGTGTTCCGTATCGTCCGAAACCATTCCACGACCAAACAGGAATCGAAAACGAGTTGGCGGACCAAGCATCTTCACTGCTCGACGAGGCGAAATGCCTTCATACGGCAATCCCAATGCATCGCCAACCGCCGTACCGATCAGGCATCCCAGAATGGCTCGGTCGTTCATTCTTTATCTCCGATTCGCAGACGAATCAGAAGGTCGTTTAACGCCGCGGGGCCACTGGGATTCTTTGGCAACGAGCTTCCCTCAAATGCCCGTTCAAGCTCAGTCCGCAGTCTTTCGTACTCTCGTTCATGGAACTCAAGATCGGCTTGTTCAAGAGTTCCTTTCTCAGTGCCACTGACTTTGCGTTCGATCAGGTCGGGAATGTACGGAAGTTTGAAAGTCTCGTTCAACGAAACAAGATTCGCTTCAATTTCACCAGCACGCATCAGGTGAATGCCCGTGAGCAATACCCGGTAAACGTACAGCAGCGGCTTCACCCGTGGTGGATCTTCTTTTTGAAACAACTTCCACTGAGCGACTGCGAAGCCGAGATAGTGGTGCGCATGATACTTCGTCAGGCAGTCAGGAGCGATGGCTTTCAGTTCTTGATGTTCGGGCGTGGTATGGACGATCAGCGGTGAAAGCACCTGCTCCATGACGTAACCGTTATTCTTCAGCATCAGCCCGAAGAACTTTTTGGCGTCGTGCGTTACAAGATCGATTTCCATGCCGTCGTCAATGCCTGACTTCTCAACAGTCTCTCGTCCATCCTGAAGGCCGACAACTTCTTTCAGCGGCAGCAGATGCACGCCACGCAGATCGAAGTCTGAATCCGGCGACGGAAAGCCATACAGGTGCGCTCCGCTGATTGTGGCGAACAGCAATGGGTAGGGATGATCGTTGATCTGTTTATACAATCGAGGATCGATGTTCATGGTAGCTGCTCTGAAAGTGCGGATCGACGGGCCTTGAGGAGATATGCATTTGCCCTTTCATAATCAGGTCGTTCCGGCAGTGTCGTTTGTTCAAGTGACTTATCAAATTCCCGGTGCAAACTGAGCCGCCACTTTTCGGTCTGTTCCCACGGGACTTCTCCTCGCTTGATGGCCAGCAGTTGCTCCCGATGTTCGTCCACTCGAACCGGCACAAATCCGTCTTGCAATACACTGATGCCCGAGATCAATAAGCGGATCAGATGCATGACGTGCTTCCATTTCACTTGTCCCTGATTGCGGATGTCGGCCTGCATTTTTTTGAACTGCGACATAACGTACCCGTTGTACGTCTGGTAGACGAGCCGGGAGAGAAAGATGTCTCGCATTCCGAGTAGTTCCTCGGCCAGCGGAGTCGCCTTCTCAACCAACGGAGAGTAGAGGCACTCCAGTACGTTCGGGTTCGCTTTCAGGGCCAGCACAAGAAACTTCTGGATTTCCCAATAACCTTCCTGAGTTTCATAACATTCCAGTTGCTCCGGGACGCCATACAGAGACCAGTGCAAGTCGGCAGGTGGCAGATAGAACCCACGGCGATCAATGTCCGATGCGTCGTCCGCCAGTCCATATGCCTGCGACCCGATAATGCACTGGAAGATTACCCGGTCGAACAACTCATTTCCCTTGGCGGAGATGCTGGTGTCGCCGATGCTTCCCTCTTTGAACTTGGCCAGCGTCGTCAATTCGCTGAACTTAATTGCTTCTTCAACGCCATCCGGAAAGCGAATCCGGTAGGAATGGTCGAGATCGCCTGGTGCTTTCACGACAACCCCCACCGCTCCTCGTGGATGCAGCGTGCGACCATTCTGGCCGACGACATCCTTGAGCGTCACGACCTGTGTGCCTGCTGCAAAGATTAAGTTGGGTTGGTAGTGGACTCGTTTCGTCATGATGCAAGAGCTTCTGTCGGGCGTTTTTCAATCCTCAAACCGTCCAGTCATTCGCATCTGGCGTGCGAAGTAAAGACGGTAGTTCTTCGACTCGTGCTGCCATCAGCTCTTGGCATTCAGCCAAATCGTTCTCAATCTGTTGGGCTTTCTCGAACTCTGGTTCTCCCCTGAGCCGAGCGACTGCCTGGACAACTTTGTCGTTCACAAAATTGACTGTTAGATTTCTTTTCAGAAAGTTTGTGTTATCGTCAATCCAACCGGCGTGGCAGAGCCAGGCGTCGTTCTCCCAGAGGCACGGTGAAATGCCATCGAACGCTTTAAAAAGCGGACAGTCCCCTTCGAAGTACATCAAGCCCGAACAGTATTGAATCACTGCAATTGCACGTCCGGGCGTGTCGATCGACCACCACTCATTCCAGATCGAGTCAATCTTGGGAAGGATGATTCCAAGAGAGTTGAAGCGGCTAATCCAGCAGAATGTCGGTGCCCTGTTTCGAAGCTGTGCGAACTTTAGCTCCACGTCTAGGCGTTCCATGAAGCAGTCTCGCATGAACTCTGTGACCTTCTCTTGTCGTTGTGGCGACAGCATTTTCTCGAAGATTTTGCCACGATGCACTCCGTAGTGAAACTCGGAGTCTCCATGGGAACACGCTTCGTTGTTCATGAGCGTGGCGTGCCAGTCCATCAGGCACACTGGAAAGAGGTAGTCGAATAGGTCCGGCTGCAAATCGGCATATGCAAGATCATGGAAGTAGTACCACAGGTCAGAGGAATCGATCTCGTCATAAGGTGTGCTGGCAAGCTGACGTAGTTCATCGTCACAGTAGTCGAACTGACGTTCCCAGACGCTTTTTGGTGGAGAGGGATTTTCAAAGATCGACCGCACTCGCTCCCAACTTATTTGCTTGCCAAATAATTCAGTCTTTCGTTTGGATCGTTTAGACATGTTCAGAAACTCCCATCCGCATCGGTGCCCCCGCTGATGCCACCTGACTTCAACCATAGCTGTGTAGAGATGTTCCGGCAGGCCATAATTCCCCAGCGAAAAGCCTTCTTTATACTCGGTTTCTGATTGGCTATTTGTGGTAGTGTGGCTCGAAGGACTTTACGTGGCAATGTATCAAATACAAAAGGCCCACCCGGTTGCGACGAACCGAGTGGGCCTCTGTCTTCATTCTGGAGGCGATCAGTCCCTGAAAAAAGTAGTGCCGGTTTACGCCGTCAAAAGCAGCCTTTCTTGAGACAGCATTTCTTAAAGCGTTGGCCGGAACCGCAGGGGCAGAGATCGTTTCTGCCGAGCTTTTCCTCAAGCACTTTGCTGCCGTGGACGATCCGTTCTCCACGCTTTACCTGCGTTTCGGACGGGAATCCTTTACGGCGTTTGCTCATTGTCTCAAAAAAATGACAGTTCATTGAGATCTTCGTGGTTCTGGTTTCGCATGATACACCTCCGGTATAGTTTGGGTTGCCGTCAAGCGACACGGACAGGCTGGAAAGGTTCACAACAAACTTCTAAAAACTGAACCCATCTTCCATTGGTGTGTCAACGTGGGACACTTAGCCAACAGGAGGATGCCATGTCTGAAAAGAATCAATCACCGAGTGAAATCGCCGAAGCTGTGTACAACCGTGTTTTTCGCATTGATTTCAGTCAGCCGGGATTTGCACTGATCGATCTTGGCCGGAATTTTGGTTCTGAACCGCAGCGGCAACTGATGATCGATCTGAAGTACGAATTCACCCAACTCGAACGCGGGCATCGAGGGAATGTACTTGTTTACCAGTCGCTCACCAGATTTGACCAGCAGGTGACAACCAAACCGCACCGTGATGGCGGTCCCGATGAATCAATCCTGATGCTGGGTTATGAACCATCATTGATCGAAAGTCGTCTGGAGATGTCAGATTACTCGAAGTGTGCCAACGATCTTGACATGACTCCCGCTGAGTTTTTGGATCAATTCAACCCAATGTTCTCTGATGGACGAGACCGACTGGCGGCATATACGACACCAATTGATGACTTTGACAACACGTCGTTTCAGATCATGCTCATCAACAACAGTATGAAGCAGTTCGGCGATGGGCTTGTGGGCGTTCTCCACACGGCAACGATCATCAACCCAAATCCCGATTTGAGGCGAATCATTAACTCAACGATGATTGCATCTGTGCCTCAAGGCTATGGCGAAAGCATTTCTTTAGATGAGCAGAATGGCTTCGTGATATCAGCCGTTGTTCGCAGAGCCGTGTACGCCTGACAAACGGCTGATAGAATGATCGCATGTTTCTCATTCGCCTCGGCAAAATTATTTGGGCATCGCCCTACACAATTCTTGGCCTGATGATCGAGCTGGTGGGGCTGGTGGGGCTGTGTACTCGTGGCAGAGTTCTTCGCAGGTGGCCGCTCGAATTCTGTGATGGAGGAGTTGGCTGGTTTCTTTCCCGCCTGCCAAGTGACGAAGTCATGGCGATGACGTTAGGCCATGTCATCCTCATGCAAACCGAACACAGTGATGGCTTCTGAGAATTCCTCCAGTGAGACTGAGCCTTGTTCAGAAATGCAGCGGCAAGACATCCCACTCAAATCTCAACTATTCTGAACAAAAGCAGCCTCTCCCATGCCACTCATGTTCGATCCCTTGCATCAGCAATGCACAGTCAAAATCAACCGAACCCGTCGGGAACAGCTCCCGATCCTCGAAGTAGCTTGATTTGACGTTTTTCACGACCAGGGGACGCACTTGCCAATTGAAACTGCGAAGTTCCAGTCCATCATACCGACCCGGCTTAGTCGTCACCGAATATCCCAAAGAACCACGTTCAAAGAAATCAGATGCTTCAGCCAGCGATCCGAAAACGGAAGTTGAAGGAAGCTCCTTTGTGGCGTCTCCCTCCACTAACAAATTAGTGAGATGGTCGTCGCTGGTCAGTTGAACTCTGAAGTGGTCGTCGTGTTCCTGAACCTGAAAGACGGCGTGGCTTTGCATTCCGGGAAATAGCCTGCCGCCCAGCTTCGTGTTGATTCTGGATGAAGTGTCTCGACGAGGAACGAACACGCCTTCTTTCGCTTCGCCATCAACGTCCCACTCCACAGCGATCCGGTGGGCTGCGTTCTCCGACGAAAGGCCCAGAAACGCTGGCAGGAACTTGGGCCGAACGTGCTTCAGGCGGATCAGGCACACGCCAGCCATGCCTGACCCATTGACGATCTTGGGCCGAAAAGGAGAGGGGAGTAGACGGGTAAGCACTTCAGGCTGAACCCGGTAGTTGACCAGAATTCTGCGGTCAATAAGTCCACGGATCACGGGAATTTGCATGATTGTTTCCTTGGCAGCGTAACCGCAAGTCACGGCTGCAATTAACTTGGCATAAGATCTGATCGCACTTCGCCGTATCTTCATCATTCCCTTCGAATCTGCTTTTCTTTGTGACATAACCGCCGACCTGGCCGTCGCCAGAATCGTCCCGCACATGAATTCTGCGTAGTCATCGCCAAGCCGCCCGACTGCGGCCCCAAATTCGGATCAGATGAGTTTTCTCACGCAAGTCTTTCATACGTTGCCTCAATGGTGCCGAGGCGAATAGAATGGCGGTGGGCAGTGTCGTGGCTCAAACCGCCGACATCGGAATGGGGATCGGGCTATGAAGTGGCAAAAATCGATACGATGGCTGTTTCTATATCCGGCGTTGGCTGTTGCCGGTTGCAATACTCTGCTGACCGGATTTCCAGTACCGTTCTGGCACATTGAGTCCCTTGTCAATCCTGTTGCTGTCCACTCGGTCTCTCAAACTCATTTCGAACTTGAGGATGGTCGGAAAGTCGCTCTGCCTTTCATCAAGGAGATTCCCAGCGAGAATCCACTGTTGCTTGCAGCAATTTCAAACGGGATTGAGGTTGGCCCGAGTGGCGAGGTGTATGGGCTGATGTGGTTGGATCGAAACTGTGGAAACGATCTGGTTGTATGGCGTCGGCTGCGGACCAATCTGAGCCTCCTCGCTGCTGCGCTGTACCCAGCCGGAATCGACGAGTCGCTCATCCACCCTGATGCGATTGCATACATTCAGGAGAACAAACGAATCGACCTGTCCATTGAAAGTTCCAGCCACCGGAAGCACCATCTGACCGTTTGGGATTGGAGCATGATGAGATCGGTTCAACGAGAATTTGAGGCGTCCGAGGAGGCATCAAAGACGAAGAGTTTCTAACAAAACGTTTCGACGACACTCTTAACGAAATGCTCCACAAAGGTGGACCGCTGAACCTGAAACTGCTTGGGGGCGACACAACATGGCACTGGTGCCGAATAAGTGCCAAGATTCTGTATTTCCCAGCGAATAGGCACAACAACCATTTTCTAAGGAACGGCACAGATGCAGAATCAGGCTCAATTCTTCGTAGGCTGGGGAACACTTTCACTGATCAACGCCGGTTTGGCTCAGGCTAAGGGTCGCAGTGGATTTCTATGGTGGATTGTGTCACTGTTCTTGGGGCCCATCGCAACATTCCTGATTGTCGTGTTGGCACCAATTCCAAAGGTATGACGATTACACATCCGGTTGCATCCACGTGGACTGAGGATATCACCAGAAAATGGCAAAGATTCGACGCAAGCGATGGCTCCGTGTTCTTGGCATTGTTGTTGTTATGGCGTTTGCTGCTCGCATCACGCTTTGGGCGACCGAGCCAACTACAACTTTACCTCTCCCACCGAAGCCGGGAACATTTACTCTTGTCATCAAATCTGGTGGTTTTGACCGGGTGGCACAGATCCACATTCCCACTGGATACAAGGCTGATAAGAAGTTTCCGTTGGTACTGCTACTGCATGGCGGCGGTGGTGGTGCCACACACACACTGGAAAAAGACGGATGGGCGGCGAAGGCGGACAAGGAAGGCTTCTTGATCGTCGCACCAGAGGGGCTTGGAGCACTGCCCAGGCTGCCCACGAATTTCAAGATCAATCCGGCTTTGTGGAATTCGGGCCAACTCAAAGCTCGTTCGCCACGAGCGATGATTGACGACGTGGCCTTCGTTCGGGAATTGCTGGACGAGTTGAAGGAGAAAGTTCCTTACGACGAGAGTCGAGTGTTTTCAACCGGCCACAGCAACGGTGGCGGTATGACGTTCCGATTAGCAGCGGATCTTTCAGAGCGATTCACGGCCGTCGGCATGGTCGCTGGACGTATGGTGGTTGAAAACCCGAAGCCCAGGAAGCCGCTGCCGACGCTGTATATCATCGGGACTAAGGACCCGCTGATGCCGCTGGAAGGTGGTGAAGTTAAATCGCCTTGGGGAAGTTGGTTGAATCCGCCCGTGGTCGAACAGCTGGCAAAGTGGGCCGCAGCCATTGGCTGCGAAACCAAGCCGAAGGTTGTTTCTGAAAAAGACGGATTAAGGAAGGTCGAGTACCCGCCAAAAACGAGCGGCCCCACTTTGACAGTGATTTACATCGACGGTCACGGACATCACTGGCCGGGTGGCAAAGCTGTTCTTCCTGACAGCATCATGGGACCGAACACGAAAACTCTGGACGCTACGGATACGATCTGGGAGTTTTTCAAAACAGTATCGGCCTCGCACAGCCAGACTCGTGAAAAGAAGTAAGGATCAACCCCGTTAGTTTCAGGTGCGATATGAATTGTCTCAGGTACAAAGCCACGTTCTTCATCTTGAGTGCCGTGGGCCTACTGGCTCTGGTCGCCTGGGCAGATTCCCCCAAGACTACCTTGCCATCGCCTCCGCAGCCGGGCCTATTTACGCTCGTCATCGAGTCGGGCGACTTTGACCGTGTGGCTCACGTCCACATTCCCACTGGATACAAGGCCGATACCAAGCCACCGCTGGTACTGGTGCTTCATGGGGCTGGAGGAAGCGGCGATTATGTTCTCGAAAAAGACGGCTGGGCCGCTAAAGCCGATCAGGCAGGCTTCGTTGCAGTCGCACCAGATGGACTTCCGGCATTCCCGCGACTTAAACCAGCAGCGGGAGCGAATCCTGCACTTTGGAATTCCGGGCAGTTGAATCCCAAGTCGCCACGAGCCGCTGTGGACGACTTGGCCTATTTCCGCCAACTGCTCGACAGGTTGAATGAAGCCGTACCTTATGACAAGCAGCAAGTCTTTGTCGTCGGACATTCCAACGGCGGCATGATGGCGTTTCGGTTGGCAAGCGAGCTTTCGGAGAGGTTCATCGCAGTTGGTGCGGTTGCAGGTTTACTGACTTTGGAAAACCCGCAGCCCAGGAAACCGTTACCGACGCTTTGTATGCTCGGTTCAAAAGACCCACTGATGCCGATTGATGGAGGCGAGGTCAAATTGCCGTGGGGTACACGTCAATACAAGCCTGTTTCTGAAGCTCTCAGCAAGTGGGCGAAGGCTATCGGTTGTGAAGAGGAGCCAACGCCCATCTCTGAGAAGGATCAGATACGCAAGGTCGAATACCCTTCCAAATTGAATGGGCCAACGCTGACGGTCCATTATTTGGAAGGACATGGCCATCACTGGCCGGGTTTCAAGTCGTCGCTTGCCGATCAATATGTCGGGCCTTATTCGACCACGGTGAATGCGACGGATGCGATGTGGGAGTTTTTCCAGAAGCACTCCCATGCCGTCTCACCGCAGATGCCGGAAGCAAAGTCCGAAGACGATAATCGACCCAGCTTGAGTTGGACAACACCAGCGATCAAGGCTGAACGTGTGCAGTACCAGACATTCGACAGTGCCGCCGTCCAGTCGAGGGTGAGCTACCATGTCTATTTGCCGGAAGCCTACGAGAAGGAAAAGGATCGCCGACTTCCGGTGCTGTACTGGCTGCATGGCACTGGTGGGGGACTTGCAGGCATCAAACCACTTAGCGAGTTTTTTGACGAAGCCATTCGTAACGAAAAGATTCCACCGATGCTGGTGGTTTTCCCCAACGGCCTCGCCAGCAGCATGTGGTGCGACTCGAAAGACGGTCGAGTGCCAATGGAAACGGTACTCATCTCTGAACTGATTCCTCACATCGATACGACGTTTCGCACCGTAGCGAACCGTGATGGACGCATCCTCGAAGGCTTCAGCATGGGCGGTTATGGAGCGGGGCGACTGGGGTTCATTCACTCGGATATGTTTGGCACGATTTCGATACTCGCCGGGGGACCAATGGACCTCGATTTCCAGGGTCCACGGGCCAAAAGCAACCCAGCCGAGAGGGAGCGGATTCTGAAAGACACGTTCGGAAATGATCTCGATTACTTCCGGTCACAGAGTCCACTGACAGTCGCTGAGAAAAACGCCAACTCCGTTAGCAACACGTCAATGATTCGTGTGGCAGTCGGTGATCGTGACTACACGGCCGACCTGAACCGGGCTTACTCTGAACATCTCAAGAAGTTAAAGTTCGATCACGAATTGATCGTCGTGCCGGGAGTGGCTCATGACACGATGTTGCTGCTCAAAGGCTTAGGCGAGGCCAATTGGGATTTCTATCGGGCGGCGTTCGAAAAGAAATGACGAGGCAATGCGGGAATGATCACTCGTATTACCGGCTCCTGGATCATTGCTTTTCACCCTGACTCTGATTTCTGTAGGCTAGTAATTGTCCCCATGCACCTGGACCAAGTGCAGCCTTGTCGTTTCGGAATCGGTCGGCAGCATATCGTTCGAGGATGGCTAGAGCTTCGTCCGTACCGCTGTTCCTTAGTTTCTCGGAAACATGCAGCGGCAGTGACTTCACCAGCACCAACGCCTCAACAGACGAGTCTGCATTGAAGATACCTTTCTGAAAGTCTGGGTTGCGAGCCGACAACGCCAATCGCAAGCATTCCACAATTCTTGGCTGGTCGAGATCGTCTTGGGGCATCACCGCCGCCAACGATGCAAGTCCCCGAACCATGATGTAGTGATACGGTGGACGGGCATTGTGTGGATCAGCCCAGCGGCCTCGACGTGGCCCCTCCGTCAATTGCCCTGGCAACAAACCAAGCAACGCTTTCTTCCGTGCAGAAGCCAGATACTTTTCATCGCCGGTAATCCGGTACGTTTCGGCGAGCAGGAAAACGCTGAAGCTGTTGTAATTCCAGTTCGTCACAACCCGACGACTGATCGTCCAATCAGCAGCCCTGATCGCTGCCTGCTTGTATCGGTCATCGCTGGTGACCTCGAACAGATGAACAAGAGCAACTCCCGCCAGCCCGTTGTCGAACTGCAAGCCACCGTCGTCGAAATCATCAACAGCCCAGCCGTTCCTGATCACTTGATCCAGCGTCCCGTTTTTCTCGGCCCGGCGATAAAACGCTTCGGCAACCTCGAATGGACGGCCTTTACCATTGCGGACTGCGGGAAATGGTAAGACGCCGGTTCCAGCCTGGTCCTGCGTCCACATCAGGAAGTCGCCCGCCTCTTGAGCAATAGCCAGAAGCTTCTCCGCGTTGATTGCACTGACCTGCCTTGCCGCCAAACATCCTTCGATGACCGTCGCCACTTCCCGAAGAGAATGATTCGTCGTTGATGGATCGAGACCAATCCGCCACCATTTCTGTTTTTCTATGTATGGAACATAATCATCGAAGGCTGTCGGCAACTCGTTCGCTGTCAGCGGGCGGGCATTGTCAGGAACAGCACGATACTCGTCGGGGGATTCAGGCAGCCCAGCTTGATCGCCCATCAATTCGATGGCTTGCTGAGAATGCCATCGCACTTTGTCCTCGTCCTCAGCCTTCATCGCTTCGGATATCTCACCGACAATAGTTTTCAGTTTGCCCTGAGTCGCACGGTTTGGTCTGGCAACTTCCTGAGCAAATACTGGTGAGCAACATACCATTGCCAACAGCGTGAAGCGGAGTAACTGCATTAGTAAAGCCTTCTTTCCAACGGTATTGTCACTCAGCACTCGGCACTTCACATTCGATCAACAAGCTGGGCCATTTGGTTCTTCATTGTACCTGACGGTAATCGAACCCGCTGCCCATGTCCCAGCGTTGGGATTGCTGTGAAATCACCAGCAATCAGCGTCGGATCGTCTCGATCAAGGATTATCTCCGCATCCGGCTGCGAATCCAGTTCCCTGCGATCAATGATTCGCTTTGCTTTGAAATGATCAGCAAACTGACGGGCATCCGCGACATCATCCCGGTGCGTCAGAAAGATGAAATCGACGCCGCCAAGATCCTCCAGACGCCGGACAATCGGTTTGATGAATTTCGGTGAGTCGATCAGCCAGTTGCCATCAGGATGTCGAATGAGATAACTGTTTCCACCAAAAGATTTCGGCGAGTTGAATCCGCAGTAGTAGACGGGCTCTTCGACAAGGACCGGGAAGTCGGCCATAGCAGCTTTGGCGTCATCATTCCCCATGACAACACCACGCTTCTTTTCAACAGTCCGCTGCATCTTCTGAGTCAAATCGAGTACGATTCCCGTCTTATGGTCTGGTGTGAGGCGAGTTGCTTTGCGGATATTACAATAAAGTGAATCACAACACGTCGTCGGCGTGATGGCCCGAATCTTCGGATTGTGGTGTTTGAACGCTTGCCGAATTGTTGCCGTTGTCGATGAAGTTGGATCTGTCAGTCGCTACGCCTCTATGTCCGGCACCTTGCCCGGCCATTTCGAATCTGGTGAAGAGCGATTTCAGATTGAGTGGAATCGAAGTGACGAGTGACGCTGAGAAACTGTCGAGAATCAAGCTCATGATGAACCATGCCGTTTCCATTCGGAATGTCGAGCGAGATGACTTGCCACGCATCTACGAATTTCAAATCGACCCGGAATCAAATCGTATTGCCGTTACAATTCCAAGAAGTGCTGATGGTTTCAGTGCTCACTGGGAAAACGCTCTCAGAGACCCAAACGTGACGGCCAAAGCCATTTTAATTGGCGACGAACTGGTTGGCTGTATTTCATGCTTCAAGATGGACCGTCTTGATTCTGTCGGCTATTGGCTCGGCCGCGAGTTTTGGGGAAGAGGAATCGCCTCAAGAGCGTTGAATCTGCTTTTGACTGAAGTCTCAGTTCGGCCATTGTATGCCCGTGTTGCGACCAGCAATGTTGCATCGCTGCGAGTGCTTCAAAAGTGTGGATTCGTTGTGGAGCATGTTCAGTTGTCACCAGCCGATGATCGTTATCCAGAGTGCGAAGAAGCTCTGCTCATCCTGCGTTAAAAATGCAGGCATTAGGTTCTTTCAATCATCTTCAACAGAGGAATCTGCACAACAGGTGCGACTTTTCGGGAACCAAATCATGCAACACAAAGCAAAATCCATTCGCCCATTCATCGGTGCCAAGAACTTTGAGATGTCACGCCAGTTCTACAGAGACCTCGGATTTGAGGAAAGTGCTGTTTCAAACGACATGAGTTTCTTCAAGACAGACGGACTTGGCTTCTACCTTCAGGACGCCTACGTGAAGGACTGGATAGACAACACAATGCTCTTTCTGGAAGTGGACGATGTGGAACGCCACTGGAACGAATTGAAGGCTTTGAATCTGCCCACCAAATATGAAAACGTCAGGCTCACCCCGATTCGCACAGAACACTGGGGCAAGGAATACTTCCTACACGACCCATCAGGGATTCTTTGGCATTTTGGCGAGTTTCGAAAATGAAGGGCGGAAGCATTTCGACAGCGATCAGATCTGTCTTCGCATAAACCAAATTTCAAATCAGCGATTCTCGGCTTGAAGGCCATCTTACTTCAACAACACCAGCAGCATCACAACCGGCGTTCTCGCCTTGATCGAGTGCTTCAGATTCGCAGGCATGTGAATCCAAGTTCCCACTTGTGCTTCCTGCATGTCATCTCCAAGTCCCACGGTCGCCTCGCCCTTCACGAAGAACAACATGGCTGGTTTCGCCGCCGTATGTTCAGAAAGCTCCTGTCCCTGACCGAAGCCGAATACGACGGCCTTGACTCGTTCATCCTGAAAAACAGTGCGGCTCAAGATTCCATCCGCAGGGGGTTCGGAATCTTTGGCGAGATCAAGGATGTGAGTGTAGGTGGTGGTCATGGTTGAGGGATGGCTTTGTTTCAATCATGGGCTGTGTGTATCGCTTTCAGAGTGTTCAATGTACCGGCACTCTGATTTCAATTCCGTAATTCGGAGCCACTGCAAGTAACTTCTCAATCTCCGCCCTTGTTGGCAGCGGAGCCGTCGTGGCTCCTTGTGCGACCGGAACTCCGACTTCAAAGAACATTCCCTCCAGACCAGCCGGAGCAACCGAAATCAACATCTTTGCCGGTTTCGTGCTTTCATTCCTGAAGGAATGTGGTGTTCCAACCGGCATGTTGGCAAACATTCCTGCTGTTGCAACGAGACGTTGCTCGCCGATCATGAATGTGATTTCGCCTTCGAGAATGTAGAAGCCTTCTTCCTCCCGGCTGTGAACATGCGGTGGAGGTCCGCCTCCCGGAGGCACGATGGCTTCCCACATGGCGTACTTCCCGTTGGTGTCATCGCCCGTCGCCAGGAAGCGGTACACGTCACCGACAACGGCAATGGTGCGGCCTTCTGCTGGATTTCGCAATGTTGGTTGTCGTGTCATGATCGAACGATCCCACTTCAGATTGCACTTCTGGAAAACTTCTCACATCAGGTCGTTGGAAACAAAGTTCTCAACCGGTCAGACAAGCTTCACCATCTCATCGCTCCTGTCGCTGATTTTGAACCGCTGCTTCGTAGACAGTGACCGCCGCCTTTGCCATCAGGTGCATCGTATGACGAGCAGGCAAAAGCGGTAGTTTCTTGAGGCCCATTTTGACAATGATCTCAGCGATGGCTTCCTCAATTTTCTCTTCCAGCTTTTCGACAGTCCTGGGTTCCATAA